>PAQK01000041.1 GCA_002709665.1 Gemmatimonadota bacterium
GACTTTCGCTGACTGCCCGGTGCCGCATCGGTGTCTTTCTCAGACTTAAGATTCTGTTCATCACCCTGCTGAATACGGGTGCCGCAACCTGACTGCCCCAGTAAATTCCCTTGGGACTGTCAACCACCACAAAGAACAGGTATTCGGGACGCTCAACCGGCAAGAACCCTATGAATGATGAAATATACCGGTCAGGATCATACCCTTTTCCCCCTCTGCTCGCTCTCTGGGCGGTCCCCGTCTTTCCTGCCACGCGGTAACCAGGCACCCGGGCATTGCTGCCTGTTCCGTGTGAAACCACGCGCTCCAGAATCCTTGTGACGAGAGCCGCTGTCTCCTCCGAAACAACCCGTCGAACGACCTCTCCCTCGCTGTCTGTCGATGCCCTTCGAAATCTGATCCTGGGTGCGAGTAGCTCTCCACCATTGGCGATTGCACCGTATGCCGCTACCATCTGTAATGCCGTAACGCTGATTTCCTGTCCAATCGAAATGGTCTCAAGAGACCTTCCGGACCATTTCGAAGGATGCCGGACCTCACCGGAAGACTCGCCGGGAAACCCTCCGGCAGTCTCACTCCCAAAACCGAAGAGTCGCACATATCTGAATATGCCGGCCTGCCCAATTCTCCTAGCAATCTTCAAGATGCCAATGTTGCTGGACTGAGCCGTGACCTCTTGAACGGTCAACCATGAGCTCGGGTGACTGTCCCGAATGGTACCACCGGCAACTTCGATTTCGCCATTCTCACAGAAGATCTCGTCCTCGGGGCCATACCTTCGATCTTCTATGGCGCCGGAGAGGGCTACGATTTTGAATGTTGATCCCGGTTCGAAATGATCTGTTACCGTTCGATTCCGTCGGATGCCACCTTCAAAGTCTCCAAAGGCGTTGGGATCGTACAACGGAACATTCGCCATTGCCAGGACCTCGCCAGATTCTGGACTCATCAAGATAGCCATCCCGGAGTCTGCCTGAAATTTCGCAACTGCAGAGGTCAGTTCCTCCTCCACGATAGACTGGAAGTCTGAATCCAGGGTCAGGACGATATCCTCACCATCTTCAGGCAATTCTAGGATCTTTCCCAACGCACCAAGGACCTTCCCTCTGGCATCCACCCGGTACTCCATCTTACCAGGCCTTCCTACCAGCTGTGGATTGAATGCTCGTTCGACACCCTCTATTCCCAGATTGTCGATATCTGTATAGCCAAGCACCTGCCCAGCCAGCACACCCATTGGGTAGCTGCGACGCATCTCCACCATACGTCCCACCCCTTTGGGTATCTTTTCCCGGGAAGGACCATCAAAGACTTTTCGGGCTAGCCAGACGAAGGATTGCCTCTCCTGCAGACGCCTCAGCACCCTGCTCTCCTTTGCATGAGACGAAAACCGGACTGCAATTGCCCGCAGGTCCTTCGAATCCAATATTCTATTTACAAAGAACGACTCTGCTTCGAGATTCGTAGCCAGCACGCGGCCTTGTCGATCCAGAATTCGGCCTCTAGCGGCTTGTAATACGGTTGTCTTTATATGTTGGCTCTTTGCCCTGGCACTGTAGATCTTTTCTGACCAGAACTGTAGAGAGACCAACCTGCCCGCCAATATCAGAGCGAGCAGAACACCCAGGGAGGCGATTGCTTTCTGTCGGAGAATATGTTTTGCATCGATCCGCATCCTTAGTTCTTGAGGCCGGACTGGACGTTACGTTTGCCGTCCAGGTACAGGTTTCGAGGCGGTCCAGTCGGAAAGACCATACCCAATCTCTCTGAGGCAATTCCCGTTATGCGTCTGCTTTGTCTCAGTCCCGATGCCTCCGCCTTCAGCCGATCTTGCTCGCGAAGCAATGCCTGTTTCTCCAACTGCAACCGCTTCAACTCGTCCTTCTGATTCATCGTCTCAACATGACCCCACAGATACCCCAGCAATCCCAGGACTACGAGAACCATAATACACAGATAGGATTTGATCGTGCCCGGCGCTTCACCTGTGGTCTCAATCATCACCCTCACCGGCCAGCTTTTCCCCAACCCTCAACGTAGCGCTGCGCGCTCTGGGATTAGACGCGACCTCAGCCGCATCGGCTTTGATTCCCCGTTTTGTCAGCACCCTCAGGATGGGTTTTCGGCCACATCCACAAACCGGCAGGTCAGGCGGACACGTGCAGCCAATTGACGCTTCGCGAAAGGTGGATTTAACCGTCCGATCTTCCAAGGAGTGATAAGAGAGAACAGCCAGTCTTCCGCCTGGCTCAAGAACATCAATTGCTGCTTCAAGACCCGAATCGAGTTCTTCGAGTTCGCCGTTGACTTCGATTCGAACCGCCTGGAAAGTCCTCGCAAGACTCTTGTTCCGGTGAGGACCCTTCACAATACCGGCAATGACATCAGTGAGGTCTGACGTGCTCTCGAAGGGGGCCGCCTCTCTCCTACTGCAAATCGCCCTTGCGATCCGACCAGCGGCTCTTTCCTCACCAAATCTCTTGAAGATGTGAGTTAATTGGGCTTCCGAGTAGTCGTTGACCACGTCACGTGCTGATCGGGATGCGTCCGGTCCCATCCGCATTTCAAGTGGTCCGTCTTGCAGGTAACTGAAGCCTCGTCGAGAATCGTCGATCTGATGGGAAGAGACACCCAGATCCAGAATGACGCCCGATATCGATGGAATCCCCATCTCGATCAGGATCTGAGTCAATTCTCCAAAGGTGCTTTGAACCGCCTTGAACCGAGGACCGTATGACTTCAGCCACTCCGAGGATTGAGTGATCGCCTCCGGGTCTCTGTCAATTCCAATCAGTCTCGCGGTCTTCCCAAGTCGCTCAAGGATCAGTTGCGAGTGACCCCCACCGCCCAGAGTTCCGTCTACATAGGTTCCTTCGGCAGAGTTCACCACAAAGTCTGCGGTTCGCTTTGCTAGAACTGGGGTGTGGAAAGCTGGATCCGGGCACATCAGATTTCAAGACCATGTTTGCTTTGTGGATCAAGTCATTCGAATCCAACTTCTACCGGAGACCGTAGGTTTCCACAATCTCCTCTAGTCTTTGGTCTGTTTCGTTCATATACTCAACGTATCTGGCGGGATTCCATATTTCGACGTGATCGATCGCCCCGCTGACGGTAGCGCGTTCCATAATGTTGGCCCGATCCAGTAATTTCCGGGGGATCAAAAGACGTCCCTGGCGATCGATTTTGGCCTCCATAGCTCCCCCCGCTACGGATCTTCTCAGCTGCCGTGCTTGTCTCTGGCCACCATCCAATGCGAGAAGCTGCTGTAATACACGATGCCAGACTCCTGGATCGAACCCTGCCAGACAACCATCGAACCAGCGAGCAACCACAAATGAGTTGACGCCCAGGGGAAGTTCTTTTCGAATGGCCAAGGGAACGATCAGACGTCCCTTTGGATCCACCGGGACATCCTCGTATTCGCCTATGAATTGGGGAATTTCATCAGGCATTGAATTTTACTCGAAATCTTCCTTAAGGATCTTATTTTGCTCAGTTTAACACAATTCATCCCTAATCCACCACTTGCCCCCACTTTACACCACCAAAGTTAGGGCTTGGAATTTCAAAAGTCAAGAAATTTCTATTCTCATAATCGTGTTATCTTTAAAAAAAACAACTCGGTGCCCAAAGGGGCACATGTGAATTTGGGGACTTTCAAACACCCTTGATTGCAACAGAACATAACATGAGGCGTCGCCTCCCTAGTCTCCCACTTTTTGTAGCCAGAACGGTGGTCAGGAAATGTCCAGTTTGGGGTCAAGGGCCGAGCTTGCACAATCGAAAATACCATTACCCTGAGGGCACTGGTATTTTGGTCTGCCGCGGAACGGTCCATTCTCGCTTGTGTCTGGTGTGGGCCGCCCTATTTCTATTGATACTTTCTTGTTCCAGGACCAGTCCGGGTCTAACAGATGCAGAGTTCGCCGACGTATTTGCAGCAGTCTTGCGGCTCCAGCATCTGTATCAGGAGAAGCCAGATACCCTGATGTCGAAAAGAGTCGCTGTCTACAGACAATACGGTGTGTCGGAAAGCGATCTGGACCAGTTCATCACCGAGCGTTCCAAGAACCCTCAGAAGTGGGAGGAAACATTACGAATCCTCCATTCACGACTCGAATCAGACTCGACTTTTGTCAACCGGAGGGAGGAATTGGAAGAACTCATCAAGGGCCGTATGCACCAGACTAACCCGAAATAAAAAGTGGCGAGCATATGCTCGCCACTTTTCGTTGAGTAACTTCATACGAGCTACAATTAATTGAACCACCCGAGTATTCTGCCGATGTCCCCAAACGTCACATAGACCATCAAACACAGAAGCAATGCAAATCCCGCCTGCTGCAGGACCTCTTTCTGTCGCACCGACAGAGACCGCCTGGTTACGGCTTCGGCGGAGAGAATCATAAGGTGCCCGCCATCCAGCGCAGGAATCGGAAGCAGATTTAAAACAGCCAGATTGATACTCAGCATAGCCATGAAATCCAGCAAAGCCTCCCACCCCTGCCTGGCTTTGGCGCCCGCCATCTGTGCAATACCGACCGGACCGGCCAAGAGGCGTCCGGACATCTCACCAAATACCAGACGCTTCACGATCGTGAACATTAAAGTGGTGTACCCTACCAGGTCCTGTCCACTCCGCTCTATGGCCACGCCCAGGGATACCGGTACGCGCATCGTTGGCTGCAAAGAGGGCCCAATCCCGATTAGGCCGATGGTTCCCTTCTCTGTTACCTCGGGCTTCGGCACAATCTGAGCAGACAACTCCGCCCCGTCACGAATCCACCGGATCTCAATCTCCATCCCGGGTCTCGTCGATATGCGCTCCCTCATAATCGCCCACTGATCCACAGCCATTCCGTCAACCGACACGATGCGATCTCCGGCAATGATCCCGGCTTTGGCAGCGGGATATCCAGGCACCAAAGATCCTGCGGTGGAAGTCAACAAGGGCTCGATACCCAGACCGACAGACGGATCGGTCGAAATGCGAATCGTCCTTGCGTCACCATCTGCGGTTAGGACGTCAACCGATACGGTCGGTGCGCCACGTAGGGATTGGATCAGTTGCTGCCAATCGTTTACTGCCGTCCCATCAACGGAGAGTATCCGGTCGCCAACGCCAATCCCGTAACCCGCCAGCTGTGCCCCTGGTTCTACCCGGCCGATCTGGGTAACCTGAAGGACCTCCTCTCCTGCTCCCAAACGAATTCCCAGGATCAGAAGGAAGCCCAGCAAAAAGTTCATCGCCGGTCCGGCTGCCATCACCGCNNNTTGTACGNCTCTGGACTTCGACTGNAACTCCCANGGCTNGTTCTTGACCTCCTCATTTCCGAAGTCNGACATGCCCGCNAGCTTCACATAACCACCAAGGGGCAGCCAGGAAATACAATACTCGGTTTCGCCAACAGTGATTCCAAAAGCCTTTGGCGGAAAGCCCAGCGAAAACTGTTCAACACGTATTCCGGATTTCTTCGCCACGAGAAAATGGCCNAGTTCGTGGACGAAGACGAGCACGCCNAGAACAAAAATGAAATAAACCAACGTCTCAATGAACTCCACCTTCATATACTCCTTGCTAGAATCGAGTGCATCGCAATGCGGCTGATTGAATCAGCGTGATATGGTCTTGACAATTCCTTCCGCCTTTTCTCTTCCCCACCTGTCCGCCTCAAAAATTGCATCCAGATCGCAGTCAACCCCATTGGAATGGGCATCGAGAGCTTTCCTTACCACACTTGGCACATCCATAAATCCGATTCGACCATCCAAAAATGAATAGACACCGATTTCATTTGCGGCATTGAGTACAGCAGGGGCAGTACCACCCTCTTGTGCTGCTTCATAGGAAAGGGCAAGGCAAGGGAACCGCTCCAGGTCCGGTTCGTGGAAACTCAGCGTGCCGACCGAAACGAGATCCAGAGGTGCTGCTCGAGAAGGAAGCGTCTCCGGATGAGTCAGGGCCTGCTGAATCGGAAGGCGCATATCCGGCATACTCATATGTGCCTGCAAACTGCCGTCTACGTATTCGATCAAACAGTGAATGATGGATTGACGGTGGATGACGACGTCTATCTTGGTCTCGGGCAAGCCGAGAAACCATGTGGCCTCGATCACTTCGAAGCCCTTGTTCATCAATGTGGCGGAATCTACGGTAATTTTAGGTCCCATTTTCCAGGTGGGGTGGTTCAAAGCCTCTTCCGGGGTAACAGAAACCATCGACTCGAGCGTGGCGTCAAAGAAAGGCCCTCCTGAAGCGGGAAGGATGATCCGACTTACCTTTGATGGGGAAATCTTTTCCAGAGTCTGCCAAAGGGGGGTCAATTCACTATCCAGAGGAATCAACTGGATCCCTCGATCAGTTGCAAGTTCCGTTACAACCTGACCTGCAACCACGAGGGTTTCCTTGTTGGCGATCGCTACATCCTTGCCGGCCCGGATCGCCGCCACAGTTGGGCGCAGCCCGAGTCCGGCAACCANACCGTTGACCACNAGGTCCACATCCGGATCTGTCGCCAGTATCTCCAGTCCCTCCTGCCCTAGTTCCACCTCCGTACCCAGAGCTCTCAACTCGCTCACTACGTCGGAAGCATCCTCTGCAATATAGACGCGCTTGGGACGAAACCGTTTCACCTGTTCCAGCAGCAGGGCGACATTACGGCCGGCGGAAAGGCTCACCAGCTCGAATCGGTCGGGGCAATCCGCCAACACATCCAGTGTATTTGTGCCAATTGAGCCGGTAGAACCCAGCAGGGCTACCCTTTTCATCGGTNGTTTCCAGATTTATGGATGAACCATTGCCAGATAGAAGTAGACCAGAGGAAATGTGAACAGGAAGCTATCGAACCTGTCCAGGATACCACCGTGTCCGGGTATCATTGTCGAAGAGTCCTTCACCCCGGCATCCCGCTTCATCATCGACTCCACCAGGTCGCCAACCTGGGCTCCGAGGCCGACAACCAGTCCAATACCCAATCCCTTTGTAAAGGTAGAAATCCCCAGNATGTTCGCCCCCACAANGGTGGTACACAGCGCCCCGGCGAGNCCCCCCANAAATCCGGCACCGGTNTTACCGGGGCTGATCTTGGGGAACGGGTGCCTTTTTCCGAAGAATCGTCCCACAAAGTACGCGGCAATATCGGTTACCCAGATGGCCAGAAGAACGAGCAAGGCGATTGTCTGTCCATCAGACATTGGCAGGTTTCGCACTGCAAGGGAAAAGCTACCCAGGAGACCAACGTAGAGCGTGCCCAGTAACGTAAAGGTGGCATCTGCAAATCGGGTCTCGATTCTAGCAGAAAAGAGCGGCAGAATGAGACAGGTAAGAAAAAGGAANAACAGCGGGTAGATTGAATTCTCGATACCGAACTGATGGACCCATACACACCAAATCAAAGAGGCCGCAGTCCCAATCCACTTCCAGGGATGCAGCCCCTTATGCTTTTGCATTTCAAGAAACTCAATCGTACCGCCTGCAACAATTATCANCAGAGGGGCGAGCAATAACAANCCGCCAAACCAGAACATTGATACCAGGANGGGCGCACCNAGAATNNCAACCANGACGCGGCGAGCCAAATTCGATTCTGCCATAAAATCAGGGATCGAGTCGTGTATTCCAAAGAGCAGTCACCGAGAGCACGTGCGTATCTTCCCCTGAACCCTCCTTAGTCACCCGTCACACCAACGCCCTGGCGAACGACACCGTTTCCGGAACCGACACCTTCCTCCGGCTGTAACTGAGCGCTGGTCTTGCCGAATCTTCTCTCTCTGGACTGGTAGACTTTGATTGCTTCGTAGAGATGTTCTCGGCGGAAGTCCGGCCATAATACAGGTGAGAACCAAAGCTCCGTATAGGCACATTGCCAGAGCATGAAATTGCTCATGCGCATTTCGCCGCTGGTTCGAATCAGAAGATCTGGATCCGGCAGACCACCCGTATAAAGGGCTTTTGCAAACCTGTCATCATCGATCTGGTTTGCCTTCAATCTTCCGCTCGCNACCTCCTCGGCAAGTTGCTGNGCAGCATTGACGATATCGCTTCTGCCATCGTAACTCAGTGCCAGGTTGAGCGTTAATCCNGTGNTTTTCTCCGTCTGCGATATGGCATNTATCANCGCCTTGTGAGCCTGCTTGGCAAGACGATCGGTATTGCCTGTAGCTATCAGTCTAACGTTGTTCTCCTGCAGCTCTGCAAGCTCCTGAGTCGANGAATCCCTCAAAAGCTTCATCAGGGCAAGCACCTCGGACCAGGGCCGTTTCCAATTGTCTGTGCCAAAGGTAAACAAGGTGAGAATTTTGATCTCCAATTCGCCACAAGCCCTGACGATGTCCCGAACCACGNCACGGGCAGAGNGGTGACCGGCTGTNCTGGCCAACCCCTGACTTTGAGCCCATCTACCATTGNCGTCCATAATAATTGCGACGTGCTGAGGAAGATTTCCCTGGGCTCTGAGAGCGTCTCGAATTTCCTGATCACAGGAGTCCAACTTCTACCTCTCAACCGAAAAAATCCGGAGATTACAATTTACCATAAAAATCTGTAGTCATTAAATTTAGGGTTCCTAACATATCATGTCAAGCGAACTTTTTTCAACGGTTCTGAGACAAGGTAAAACCATTTCCATTCGCCGGATATCCAATAAAAGTAGGACGGGATATTGCAGGCATCGGAATGTCGAAATCCAGGAGAGAAATGCCGGTTCGAACCAAATTCAGAACGCCGAGATCTCGTGCCAACCCAGATCAAAGCCTCCCTTCTGCGTACAGGTTGACATCCCCGACCTCCGGTCATATTTTGGGCTGTGTTTCGAAAGGAAAATGCCCTGGGATTCTCCAAACAAGAGATCAGAAAAGCCATCCAAACCAAAAGATTGGCACTTGCACCAGAATTAGCGGAGGTGCATTCAGCAGAAATTCGGAAAGCGCTTCTGGCGTCAAGTGCCTACGGATGCGCTGAAACCATCGCGTGTTATGTATCGGTCAAAAACGAAGTGGACACAACGCGCTTCATCAAGCATGCCCTGGATGAAGGGAAACGCGTTTGCGTGCCACAAACGTTAGGAGCAGGAGTTCTCGAGCATACACGGATCCGCTCCCTGGGCGAATTGAAATCCGCTAGATTTGGGCTTTTGGAACCGTCCGAAGGATTGGAGATCTGTCCGGGGGAACTCGATCTTGTCATCATTCCTGGTGTCGCATTCGACAATTCCGGAAATCGCATCGGGTTTGGTGCAGGCTATTANGACAGGTATCTCACGGGCCTTCAAGTTCTCAAAGTAGGTCTTGCATATGACTTCCAGATCCTTCAGGAGGTTCCCGATGAATCACACGATATCGCATTGGATATTATCATCACCCAGACACGTGTCCTGAATTGTTCTGGAGGACATATTAAGTGAAATACGCTAATGTCGCGCCGTCTCCTGCACAAATGAGAGAAATTCTGGGACTGCACCTCCNATGGGTTGAGTCAGCAGCCCAAGAAGGTGAAAAAGCGGAGCTTCAAGGAGCNAATTTGAACCGTGCTGAACTACAGGGCGCCTGCCTTCGTGGGGCCAACCTCAGTGAGGCTACCTTGAGCGGCGCCAGACTGCAGGAAGCGGATCTTAGAGATGCCCTCCTTCAGCGAAGCAAACTCTACCAGGCAAATTTCCGGAATGCGAATCTGGACAACGCCGACCTGAATGGAGCCAGCATGCAAAACGCCGTTCTCCACGGGGCAACGCTCCAGGGAGCGGACCTGGCGCCGGCCGACCTGGAATTAGCTGATTTGAAAACCTCGAATCTTTCGGGCGCCCAACTCTTGGAAGCCAATCTTCGAGGCGCCAATTTCAAAGATGCGGTGCTGATTGGGGCCGATCTGCGGCGTGCGAAGCTAAAGGACGCGAATCTGCTGAATGCAGATCTCAAGGGCGCCAATCTGCAAGGCGCCGACCTCAGGGGTGCCAACCTGCAAAGCGCGAANCTNCAGGGAGCAAATCTGCAAAGCGCNAAACTGCAGAAGGCCGATCTCGTACAGGCAAACCTTTCGGACGCTAAACTCATAAAGGCCCGGATGCAGGAAACAGATCTTTACAAGGTGGATCTTGAAAATGCAGACCTTAGGNGCGCAGACCTCAGAAATNCAGTGGGCTTTACAGCCAAGANCCTGGAAGTAGCCATAGTTGACNAAAAAACNAAGATTCGGGATTAACGACGNACCTAGCGNGCTACTTCATCAACCTTGAANTTCTANTCAAATCTTACTATTNTACNCTGGNATCGTGTTATCAGCACCACCCAGNACGTCTTGCCTCTCTTCAATTCACTCCCGGAGCATTTNTCGACAGTTTCGGANCATCNATCGCGNCCNNACTTTTGNCNGTTGATTCAATTTCACGNCNGATNCATCACCCAGGAACATCCGNAANAGTCCGGGAGCACGCAATCTCTCAAATNAAATCTAANTGATAGGTCATATGATCGAGCTNANGCCCAGATTNCCGAAAACCTGTTCGAATCAGCTGAGCCTTTTTGCTTCTGAGGAGTTGCCATTGCCCAATAGCCCCTATGCTATGGGTCGGTTGCTGGATGAGCGAGGCAGGGTGTCCGAGGCGAGCAGACTTTACCATAGGGCGATCGAAATTGAGGACCATGTTCCGGAATCTTATTGTAACATTGGCATCCTCGAGTCTAGAATGGGTCGCAGGGTCGAAGCCCTGGCAGCTTTTGCGCATGCCCTGACAATACGTCCATTGTTTGTCGAAGCAAGATACAACATGGCGCTTGAATACTTGGGTTGTGAAGACTACCTCCTGGCAGAGCTACACATCGAAATTGCCATTCAGCTTGAGCCGGAGACACCTGAACTCCACTTCTGTAAAGCAATGGTAGAAATCGGGAAAGATGAGTTCGCGGGAGCATTGGATGCACTCGAGAATTTTCGCAATTTGGCCCCGGACGAAAGAGTGGAGGAAGTGGGAGCACTGGAGAGAATGATTGAATACGGGTCCAAGTCAAGTCAATCGCCCGCATCACCATCCGAACTGGAAACCGNNGGATAGGAGCTCCAAAAGCTACNGACNGATATGCTCCCAATNTAATATGGNACACGTTTCCTTCACCNAGAATATCCNACGGCACGTAAACTGTCCCCCCATGGAAGCCCAGGGAAGCACCGTTCTTGAGNTGCTTGCTGAAGTTTTCAGGCAGAATCCTNAAGCTANNTAGTGGATGAACNTGGAGCGCTTAGAAAGCACNNGNTGATATTTGTNGACNGGGACAAGGTGATNGNTCGTGAGAACCTTTCAGATGAGGTGAAGCNGGACAGCGAAATCTACATATTCCAAGCCCTATNGGGAGGCCANTATGCATAACCATCTCATGGTTGGGACAAGAAAGGGAANCTTTATATATAGNCGGAGCAGCTCAGNGTGGGAACTNAANAANAAAGGATTTCTAGGAGCGAGGTGAACATCGTCACCTTTGATTCTCGCGACAATTCCATTTACGCAGTTTACCTTTTGGACATTTTGGATCAAAGATCCATCGCTCGAAAGACGGTGGTGTGTCCTGGGCGGAGATTACCTGTCCTGCTTACCCATCCAAACCGGACGATCTGGAGGAGAAATCGAACCCTATGGGCGAAACGCCTACGCCATGTAAACTCCATAAAATATAAAGTTTATATCCTGGACCTACATCTCAACCTGGTACGCTATGGTGCGGAACAATTCCGAGGGGACTGTTCAGGTCAACAGACTCCAGTGAATCCTGGAACCTTCTGAGGCCACTATGGGAAATGCAATAAAGGTATCATTGATTCTGCGGAACCAAGAACTATCTTGGAATCCACTCTGTTCTCATTGATCCCAATGATGAAGATACCGTTACGGTGGGTGTCTCGTGCGGCGATGCATGGCGTTCGGAGGACAGTGGGAGCACGTGAGGATGTCGTGCAACTGGCATGATTGCCGAACACAAGCCCCGGGAGCATCAGGACAAACCAGTCATACAGGACCCACATTGTTTTGTGCATTGTGCAAGTTATCCGTCTCTGCAGTGGGCCCAACATCAAAACGGTGTCTTCAGAACCTCGAATGCCGGGGAGCATTGGGAGAGGTTTGAGGACATCGACTCATCCACATTCGGCTTTGCGGTCGCTGTCTACCCAACTGATGGGAGCACGACCTGGCTTGTCCCGTCGGAGAGCGACGAGGTTCGATTCCCCATTGATGGAAGGATCGTGGTGACTCGTACCAGAAACCGGGGAAAAAGCTGGAAGCGACTGGAAAATGGACTGCCTCAGCAGGATGCCTACGATCTCGTTTTCCGGCAAGCATTCAATGTCGATGATTCTGGGAATTGTATCAGCTTTGGCTTAAAGACAGGATGGCTCCGTATCTCTGGGAACCAGGGGGATGCGTGGACAACAGCGTCCCAAAACCTGCTGCCGGTATATTGTGTCATATTTGCTGAGTAAAGAAGGGAGAACCAGATATGGATCTGAAATTGTCCACCATTGGTCAGATTTCAGTTTGCGTGCACGATCTGGAGCAAGCTGTGGCGTTCTATCGTGACATATTTGGTATGGAGTTTCTCTTTTCCGTACCTAAAATGGCATTCTTCAACTGCGATGGCGTAAGACTTATGTTGACGGAATCACATGAATTTGACCATCCGGGATCGATTCTTTATTTCAAAGTAAGTGATATCCATTTTGCGCACAAAGAGCTCTTGAGCAAAGGCGTCACGTTCGAAGGTGAGCCCCATCTGATCGCCAAAATGGAAGATCACGACCTTTGGATGGCATTCTTTAGGGATTGTGACGAAAATTTGCTTGGTCTGATGTGTGAAGTACGATCCTCATCGATCATTGATTAGGCCTCGTCGGTTTCACCGACAACACCCACTGATCCAACAAGAAAGCCCGCAGCTGCACCCTCCACAACTGCCCCCCCAAGAACCACGTGAGAGACATAGAGTAAGGAATTGGCATGACGGAGTAAGTTCCGTAGCCAACTGCGACGCCGAACCAGATGCCATACTTCATCCCTTTCATGGCGTCTTTTTCGCCACAAAGAACTTTGTAGATGAAAACAAAAGCAATCGACAAAATGAGCACCACCACATGCATTAAGACCCATTTTCATTTCCGCCGAGGGTCGCCATAGATCTATTGTGGCCGCATAACTCGCCTGGAGAATCACCGCGTGGATCAGGAAATCAAGAATTGACCAGGCTATGAAAACCAGAATAATTGCCAAGACTGTCCGTTTCATCATCGCCTCCGCGCTGAGTGGGAATTGTTAACCGACCTGCTTCCCATTATAAGGAATGGACAATAAACTGCAATGGTCCGCCTCTGCAGAAAATCGCAAAATCACCTACCGTATCAAGCGAACTCCTCTCATGGCTGATTCAAACAGCATTCGGAAATAGATGGAATCCTCGAGTCCAAAGACACCAATTGTGTCAGCTGAAATCCAAAACGCCATCGACAAGTTTGTGGACTATCTCTTGTTGGAAAAAGGCCTGGCTGACAACACTCTCTACGCCTACCGCCGAGATATTGACCGATACGCCTCGCTCCTGGCAAGTCAGGAAACCGACCGACTTGCGAATATATCCCAACGCGAAGTTGCATCTCTTCTCCAGTTGTTGGCCGAATTTGGTTTGCAGGCATCGAGTGTCGCCAGGAATCTCACTGCAATCCGCATGTTCCACCGCTTCCTGCTGGATGAGGGTCTTATGGAGTTGGACCCAACCGAGCACATATCCCCGCCAAAGGCCAACAGGAAACTTCCCCACGCCTTGAGCATCAGCGAGATAGAAAGACTGCTGGAGGGCCCGGACCTCGATACGCCCCTGGGTATCAGGGATCGTGCCCTGCTGGAAATGATGTACGGTGCCGGCCTGAGGGTTTCAGAAGTATTGGCCCTGGAGATAAGCAATTTGATGTTCGAACTGGGGGTTGTAAGGGTAATTGGTAAGGGAAACCGTGAGCGAATTGTGCCTATCGGAAATCAGGCAATGCAGTGGGTGAATCGCTACACGGACGAAGTCCGGCACGATCTGGCAACACCCGGATCGGATCGCACATGTTTCCTGAATTTCCGAGGGCAGCCGCTTTCCAGGATGGGTGTCTGGAAGCTGCTGAGAGGATACGTATTGAAGGCGGAAATTGGGGGGAAGGTGAGTCCGCATACCCTGCGGCATTCATTTGCAACTCACTTGCTGGAAGGCGGGGCAGACCTCAGGGCAGTTCAGGAAATGCTGGGCCATGCGGACATTTCCACCACCCAGATCTATACCCACGTGGACAGGGAGTATCTGATGGAAGTCCACCAAACTTTCCATCCAAGAGCCTAATAACAGGGATGGAATAGATCCCAAAAAGGAGGGCAAAATGAGGAAGGTCAACGAATACGATCTGGAGTGGATGGAGCGCGCCTCACCGGGCGGCGGATTCAGGGGATCGTGGAAAGGGATCTCTTCTCATTTGGGAGCAAAAGGGGGGAAAGGAACCGGCCAGGGAGGCCACCCATTCGACGTTGGAATCTTGAAGGTATCTCCCTGGAGTAAACCGTGGCCACTACACAGCCATTCGAGTCAGTTGGAATTCTACTAGGTTATTTCCGGGAAAGGAAAGATGAGATTCAAGACGCGTAATGTCGACCTCACTCGGGTGACTTCGTGGTCTGCCGCCCGGGTGAAGCTCACCAGATCATCAATGATTCCAACAAGGACCTGGTGATTCAGATCACAGCGGACAACCCGATCTCAGATATTATAGAGTATCCCGATTCAGGCAAGTGTGCAATTCACCCCAAATCAGAAGGTCTTCTGAATGCAGCAAGCCAGCTACTTCGACGGGGAGGAGTGATTCAGAACCACTCAGAGCTGGTCCTCGCCGTCCTCCAACACTGACGCTTCCAGAACGTGCGAGTTCAGAATTGCGTCAGCAATATCCTTCAGAATCTCCGGTCGGTCGTAAAATTTACTCTGTACCCGTTCCCGTGCCTGCTGAACACGCGCAACTTCACCTTCAGATACCGAGTTCACCTTGGCGAGAAGGTCGGTGGAGATCTCCACCTTGTCGCCATCCGAAGCAGAAACCTCTTTTCTCCTGGTGTTCTGATCGGATTTGAATGAACGAATCTCCTGAGAAATGGATTCGATTCTCATACCTTCACCTGACTTTCTTGATTCCCGATTGTCTACAGTGTCCCTACTCTATGTTATCGGCCAAGTGGAAGAGTTCTTGAAGGTTTTATTTGCCAATCAGCCAATTGCGTTATCAGATGGATCGGTTTCAGACCCGCTATCTTCCACAGCGTGAGATCCAACCAGAGCCACAATCCCTGGTGATCCGATAACCATTATAGTTTTAATAACCTTAAATCCACTCAAACCCATCCGAAACAATCCCTCTTACCCCTCCACATCTCCTTGCTCCCCGGCGGATCCCACGTAGAACGGCACGGCTTGTGATCAAACCCTGCCCTAACTATATTATATTGCTCGCTGATGGTTTGATGTCTGCTCGATGCCACCGTGTGCTGCCTCTGCCAAGCTCCGAATACGGGAGTGTTCCAGCGCACTTCGCTCCGGGATGGATCATGCCGGATATCGCAATCTACATAGAAGCGCTGGAGAAGGTCATTGGCCAGAAGTCGATCCAGGGCATAGATCTACGGAGCCCGTTTCTGCTGAGATCAGTGGACCCTGGCATTTACGAAACAAAGAGGAATAGGTTTCCGTCGAATTGGGAAGCGAGTAGTATGGGAGTTGGAGGACGCAATCTTCATGGTCTTCCATCTCATGGTAGCTGGAAGATTCCATTGGAAGCCTCCGGGCACAAAGGGTGGTGGCAAGAATCACCTGGCGAGTTTCCACTTTCCAGATGGCACCGTGACGCTTACGGAAGCCAGTACCAAGAAGCGGGCCTCTTCGTAAGGGGTGAAGACCAACTGAACGCTCACGATCCTAACGAACTGGAGGTGCTGGAATGCGACCTGCAAACATTCAAGGAACGGTTGCTGAGTAAGAATCATACCCTTAAACGCGCCCTCACCGACCCCACGCTTTTCAGTGGCACCGGAAACGCATTTTCAGATGAAATCCTCTTTGGAGCCGGGTTGTCACCCATCACCTGGACCTCTAGGCTCGACGATGATGAGATTGAAGCCTCCATGCGTATGCTTGTTCTGTTCTTTCAGACTGGATCGATCGACTAAGGGTGGAGCCAGAGGACAACTTCCCTGAGAAAGTGACGGCTTTCCGCAAGCAGATGTATGTGCACGGACGATTTGGAAAACCGTGCAAATCGTGTAAGACGACAATACAGCGTCTCGTTTATTCCAGCAACGAGACGAATTACTGCCCTAGATGTCAGACCGGGGGAAACGTCCTCGCTGATCGCTCTTTGTCGCGCCTTCTGAAGAAGGATTGGCCTCGATCCATTGAGGAATTGGAGCTTCGAAAGGGGTTCGGAGCCCAAAAGACATCCTGATCCTGATGTCTAACGTAAGAACTCTGATACCCAAAAGTCCGGAAGAGTTCACATGAAATCTGACATGGGCTATCTACTCCACGCCTTTCAAAAAGAAGACAGGGGCCTGACCGTCCTCAATTGCCTGGGTCGACTGCAATGTGGAGGCACGTTCAGCTTCACGTCCGTCATAAAACCTTTCTTCTATGTTCGCACGGGGGATTTGGAAGCTGTGAGGGAAATTGTGGATACTTCTCCCGCATTCGAGACAAATGCCGCCCCCTACCGAACCATGGACAATGTCGCGGTTGGATGCGTTTCATCCGATAAATCGAGAGACCTGGCCACATTGTCTGAACGGCTGCAAGGAAAGGGTGTCCGTACCTACGAGTCGGACCTGAGTCCCGAGCGTCGGTTTCTGCTGAGCAAAGATCTGGGTCGGATTTTTTCAATAGGCGGTGATTGGACCAGAGCAGACGGAGTGGATCGCCGCTATCCGTCTCCGGAACTCTCCTCCGTAAACTCGGACTGGAAACCCGACCTGAAGGTAACCGCACTGGACATTGAGACAAACGAGAGCGGTGAGGTGTATGCGATTTCCCTGGTATCCTATCGAACCGAAGACCCAGAATCCCGGCATGAAAGTGTACACATAATCGGCGAAGCCAGTGAGGGAATCGTTAACGGGCACAGGGATGAACGCCATCTACTCAAGACCTTCGCCGAGGACTTGCTCAACACCGATCCGGACATCATAACCGGTTGGAACGTGATCGATTTTGATCTGACCGTTCTGCGACAGAGGTTCAGGCAGAGGGGCATGCGCTTCCGTCTTGGTCGGACACGTGATGAGTCCTGGGTCCGGCAGGGCGACAGGTGGGGAGGAAGTCAAGCCACAATCCACGGCAGGCAGGTGCTCGATGCCATGCATCTAGTCAGATCCACACAGCACCGGTTTGATGATTACCGGCTTGGGACCGTCGCTCGGTCCATACTCGGACGGGGCAAGGCACTCGAGGCAGATCAGCAGCAGAACATGCATCAGGTACTGCTTACCACCTACGCAAGCGATCCAGCCGCCCTTGCGGAATACTGTCTGGAGGATTCGCGCTTGGTTGCGGATATCCTCATGGAAGAACGCCTGATCGGGCTCTATCTCAAGAAGAGTATGCTCACGGGACTTTCGCTCGAAAGGTCCACGGGTAGTATTGCAGCGTTCGATTCGCTTTACATCCGAGCCCTTCACAAGAAAGGAATGGTCGCCCCTGCGGTTGGCGTAGATCGTGCGACCACCGGCTCGGCCCCGGGGGGCCTCGTCCTGGAACCCATTCCGGGCCTCTACAAAAATATCCTTGTTTTCGATTTCAAGAGCCTGTACCCTTCGATTATACGGACATTCAATATCGATCCGCTGGGATACAGGGCCCCTGGAGATATCGACCCTGATGGCGATTACATCGAAGCACCCAACGGCGCTCGTTTCGAGAGAGCGCCAGGCATCCTGCCGTCGATCCTAGAAGAGCTCTGGAACAACCGGGAAATCGCCAAAAGCGAAAATGACGAGGTCGGCTCGCATTCTTACAAAATACTGATGAATTCGTTTTACGGCGTGTTGGCCACGGGTGCCTGTCGATTCGCGAACCCGAAGGTCGCCGGGGCCATTACCCAACACGGGCATGGGCTTCTCAGGTGGACAAGGGACCTTCTGAAAACACGTAACCTCCGCGTCATCTATGGTGATACGGACTCTCTGTTTATCGATCCGGGTTTCAGTGAAGACATAGATGCGGAATCTGCCTGGGATGAAGGCACCCGCATCTGCGACTGGATCAACGGGGAGCTCGCCAATTATGTGGAAAATACGTACAGGGTCGCCTCCAAGCTGGAACTGGAGTTCGAGAAGCTCTTCCGCAGATTCTTCCTGCCCTTTAGCCGTGGTGAAGAATTGAAAGGTCGAGCCAAGGGCTATGCCGGCCTCCTGTACTCACCCTCAGGTGAGCATCTCGATATAACCGGTATGGAAGCCGTCAGGAGCGATTGGACCGATCTTGCGCACAACGCGCAGCGGGATCTCCTGGCAATGATATTTCACGATGTGTCATCCGAAAAAATAGAGGATCACATCTGGAACCTGGTCAAATCCGTCCGCAAAGGCGAAAAAGATGCCGCGCTTATTTACCGGAAAAGGTTGCGCAAACCTGTTGAAAGCTACACAAAGAGCCTGCCGCCGCACGTCAAGGCAGCAAAGCTGCTGGAGAATCCATCTGGAACCATAAGATACCTGATCACGCGTGATGGACCCCAACCATTGGGCAATGTCACCAGCCCAATCGATTACAGCCACTACGTCGACAAGCAAATCGCACCCATCGTGAATACTATTGCCCGAGTCTCGGACCTGGATGCGAATTCCGCCTTGCTCGGAGCCCCTACACTGTTCAAGCTATAGCTGGACCCATCCACTGGACATCTTCACTGCAAAAGATCCTAATGAACAAACCCTTCCCAACTTCGAGCCGAAGAACTGAATTGACCAACGACTTTTCCTGGTCGTCTTCGCGACATCGTCTGTTCAATGACTGCCAGCGCAGATACTACTACAATCACTACGGAAGCTGGGGCGGCTGGGACAAACACGCGGACAAACAGGCGCAGCTCCTTTATAGACTGAAGAAAATGACCAATCTCCCTATGCTCATAGGGTCACTGGTCCACCAGACGATAAACCAGGTCTTACTGAATTTAAGAAAGGGTCAGCCGGTACCTGTCTCCACGGCAATTGAAAATACAATCAGAGATTTCAGAAGATGTTTGGCAGAATCAGAAAGGGGAGATTGGCGGGAGAGACCATCCAAGAGCACGAACCTGTTCGAACATTACTATGGTGAGACACCATCTCCCCTCGACCTGACCAGAATCGAGGACCGTCTGATCGGCCTCCTCGATGCATTCTATTCCTCGCCCATTCTGAATCAACTTCGATCTCTACCCAGCTATGGATGGGTGACTCAGGAGGCACTGGACAGCTTTACCTTGGACGGTCAAAAGGTGTGGGTCAGCCTGGACCTTGCCGTGATGGAAAAGGGTGTAATGTACATCTACGACTGGAAAACTGGAATGGAGCACAGGGCGGACAAGGTGCAGCTCGCGGTCTATGCGCTGTTTGCCACGAAGCGGCTCCACGCTTCCCTGCCTGACCTCACTTTGCGAGATTTCTATCTGGATTCAGGGAATGTGGTTTCAGTAGAGATGGACTCCGAAACGGTTGATGAGACCATATCGCTGATCCAGTCCAGTATAGAGCTGATGTTGGAAAAGCTGGACGACGTCAATACGAACAGCGCCTCGCAAGAAAGATTTCCTTTGACGGACCGTACCGCGATCTGCAGACAGTGTTCATACAAGTCTGTATGCTTTCCCGCGGAGACAAATGAAATGGTATCCAAACCCCCTCAGCAATTGACACTTTCATTCTAGGATGCACGGCCTCTATTTCCCAAATCGGCCTGGAAAATGTAGACACCTAGTCAAGGGAGACGATATATGGGCAATGGTGTATTCACAGTAGCGGACCTCTGCGGGGCAGCGGAGATCGGTGAGGCGGATCGGATTTCACAGATCCTCAGTCAGAACTCGGATCTCGTAAACGTCTGTATGGCAGAGAACAACGAGCACCGCGCCCTTCACTTCGCGGTCCTCAACCAGCATTCCGACGCAGTCCGGGTCTTGATGGAGGCTGGTGCGGATCCTGGTTCAGGCATATATCCCCACAGAAACGCCACATCACCTCTGGTCATGGCCGAGGAACGCGGATATGAGGACATTGTCACAATCATCCGGAATTGGCGCAGGAAGAACCAGCCGGATAACTATGGGTTAGAAGTCGATGTGGTGTAGCCTGACCTTCACCATGGATCTTTTGAAAACTCAGTCCGCCTGAAAGGCTATCGCAGATGGATTGGCCGACAATCCTACATTTCGATCTGGATGCCTTTTACTGTGCTGTCGAGGAACAAAAGGACCCCGGCCTGAAGGGGCTGCCATTTGCCGTTGGTGGATCACCGGATGGGAGAGGAGTGGTCGCCTCATGCTCCTATGCCGCCAGGAGGTTCGGCGTGCGATCCGCGATGCCGACAGCTCAGGCCCTGAGACTGTGCCCTTCCCTTAAGCTGGTTTCCGGAAGTTATCAGTCGTATGGAGATGTGTCGGGACTGGTGATGGCGCAATTGGACACCGTAACGCCACTTGTTGAGCAGGTGTCGATCGACGAAGCATTCTTGGATGTTACCGGGTGCCAATCAAATGGGGCAACCATTGCACGTGAAATCCAGTCCAAAATCAATACTGACCTGGATCTTCCCTGCTCACTGGGAGTCGCAACGAGCAAACTCGCCGCCAAGATTGCAAACAATGTAGGTAAGGCCTCTGCTCGAACCAACCTTGCACCAAACACCATCAATATCGTTGAACCGGGTCAGGAGGAGGCATTCCTTGCTCCATTGCCAATCGACGCACTCTGGGGTGTGGGACCTAAAACGACCGAATCATTCATACGCCTGGGTGTTGAAACGATAGGCGACATTGCCCGCTGTGAGGAGCGGGTGCTCGAGAGATTCGGAGACTATGGTAAGAGGATACTGGAGCATGCACGAGGGATAGACAACCGAACGGTGGAGACCATTAGGGAGGCTAAATCTCACAGTCACGAGACGACCTTCTCCAGCGACATCAATGACCCTCAAATACTCGAAGGCACGCTGCTCCATCTATCAGAATCGGTCGGCAGAGATCTCCGGAGATCGGGGAACGCCTGTCGCACCGTCACCCTGAAGTACAGACGGTCAGACTTCACTACGCTCACCAGGACTACAACGCTTGATGGACCTGTGGATCTCGATAGGCAAATATTCGGTGAAGCGGTAAAGCTCTTACGAAGGGTTTGGAGAAACAAGGAACCTGTCAGATTACTGGGTGTGGGGGCCAGCAATCTGATATCCGAAGGGACTCAGCTCCAACTTTGGGACGGGTCGACCAACCACGTCCAGGATGCGATAGACTCTGTACGGGGGAAGTATGGCAGCCGGGCTGTTCGTTGGGGGAAAGAGCAGCGCCGGGATGTTCATCCGACCGACAAGACTAACCGACTTCCTGCTCTGCCTGACGATTGACACCTATGTACCGAGAGACGTGGTCAATAATTTCCTGCCTGTCCTTAAGCTTGAATGGAATCGAAATCTTACTGTCTTCTGCAAATTCCTTGATTTCCCTGAGGTTAAGCTTGTTCAATTGCATTCCTACCTCCTTATGCGTGTGGTTTCACTCTTGATTTAAGCAACTCCTATGCCGGTTCGTGGCTCGGAAGCCCGGTTGGGCCATTCGATTCCGTAACTCATAGGAGAAACTGCCACCTTACCACTGCTGGTGATACTGTATGGAAATAGGCCTATTGCTGACCACCGGTTTCATCCTGATTTTGCTTCTTGTAGGCTATTACTACCTGCGACGGGTGAAGCAAAATGACGAGAGAGTCAGCACGATGAGCCAGTTGCTCCAGAAAATCCTCTCCGAAAACTCGCAGCTGAAACGGCAGATGAAATCGCTTCAGGAGAATTATGCGGAACTGCAGGAGGACATTGAGGGAGGTAAGCAACGGGAAAAAGGGTTCTGCGAGGAAATCATCGAACTTCGCGCCAGACTTGAGAAGGTGAAGGGAGGGCAGGGTGACACCCCTACAGAATAATCTTCTGCAGCCCGGCACGGAAAGGGAGTTATGATCTCCGGTGCTCACGAATCCATAGCCGGCGGATTGTCCAACGCACTGTCAAGAGGCCGATTGGCTACTTGCGACAGCATACAGATCTTCAACAAGTCCAACAACCAGTGGAAGGCCAAACCGCTCGCACCCGAAGAAGTCGACAGTTACTTCGATATGATAGACGAAACAGGAATCTCTGTTGCTTGCTCACACACGAGCTATTTGATCAACATTGCGTCTCCGGACTCTGCCCTGAATAAGAAATCCTATCTATCCCTCAAAGAGGAAATGGAACGATGCGAAGTCCTTAAGATACCCAATCTGGTCATGCACCCCGGTTCTCACGTGGGGTCAGGTGAACGAAAAGGACTCAATAGGATCGCACGAAACATCAACAAGCTGTTCAGGCAGCTCAGGGACAACAACGTCACGCTCTGTCTCGAGACCACTGCCGGTCAAGGAAGCAATCTAGGGTACTCTTT
Organism: Gemmatimonadota bacterium; assembly: GCA_002709665.1. GTDB lineage: Bacteria > Latescibacterota > UBA2968 > UBA2968. The sequence goes on from PAQK01000041.1 coordinate 22,715, forward strand.
CGAGCAACTCGCCTTTATTATCGACCAGGTTGATGATCAGGAACACGTAGGAGTTTGTCTCGATACTTGCCACATTTTTGCGGCTGGCTATGAAATCAGGACAAAGAAGGACTATCACTCAACAATGGATTCGTTCAAGGATCAGATCGGGTTTGATAAACTCAAGATCATCCACGTCAACGACAGTAAGGGTGATCTTGGTTCGAGGAAGGATAGGCACGAACATATCGGGAAAGGCATGATCGGCAAGGAAGGGTTTCGTAACCTCGTTTGCGACAGAAGATTCTCGAAAGTGCCTATGATTCTGGAGACGCACAAGGAAGAGGATCTCAAAGACGACATAAAGAACTTGAAAGTCCTGAGGTCACTCACTAAGAAAAAGGCAAAGCGACCCCCAAAATACTGATTGCTAGATCTCCTCTTTCCCGATCGATGTAGGCTTGGAAATGCAGACCAATAGAAAGCCCACAGTGGGCCAACATCGTTTGCAGGAAGAACAAGCTAATTCATGAACATAACAGCACAACATCTAAGCAGATGCGCCCGCCTTTTTGAGCGCATTTGCCACATCTTTATAACCTCTTCTCTCTGCCCAATGCAATGGTTTCGCCCATTCCTCTCCTCCATTGGGATCTGCTCCCCTCTTTAGNAAAATATCCACCATATCTTCCTGNCCTTCTCTAGCTGCCCAGCCCATGGGCGTAGAACGATACTCTTCATCAATTGCATTGATATCTGCGCCAAATTCCAAGAAGAGGTCCACAAGACGTTCCCTACCAGATCGTTCACGTTCTTTCGAAGCCTTCGCGCGATCTGTGTTTTTTCTGAACATCGAATTGACTTGTGCAAAATTGTGCATCGGAGTTACCCATTGTCAGTTTGGAAGATTCGGATCCATGCCCGACTCCAAAAGCCGGCGTGTGAGTTCCGGCTGATTCCACAGATACGTGCGACATTCCGTCACCACTTGAGGTACACNCACACCTTGTGCAAGAAGCGGCTCCAACATGTCAGGTTTATTGTTGCTCACAACATAGGCAAAAGCACTACCTCAGCCATTTTTACCCACCACTTCGGGATCGCGGCGGGCAAAAGCCACAAGGGCATCGATATTATCATCTGAAACAAAGTCTGCAGCATCTTTTAGATTTCCACCATACTGATAGAGCAGGCCTTTCATCCGATCGTAATTTGCCTGGTGCATAGGCGTGCCGCTCGATTCAATCCACCGGTTCGGATCTGCACCTTCATTGAGCAGCATCTTGGCAATCTCATGGTGCCCGCCTCTTAAGCGTAGAACCTTTAGGCGCATTACATCCCTCAAATTTGGATCTACACCCCCATCCAATAACAACAGCACCAATTCAACAGAACCTGCTTCTGATGCAACAGCCAGTGGCCTCCCACCCACCTCGTCTATGTTATTGGGTCTTTAAGCAACACTCCAATCCGGCTTTCATCAGCCGCAGGAACAGCTAGATCCAGTGTATAACGGCCACCGTGCCCAGGATATACCTGACCATTTCTCGATCACCACTTTCCAAGGCAATATCCACAGGGCGCTGACCGCGCTTGCGATACCAATCGGTAGTGCCACCCTTTTGAACCGCATCAACGTCTGCGCCATTCTCGCACAAAAAACCCACCATCGCATAGTCTCTGCAAGAAACCGTGTGATGCATGGGGGGCCAGCCTTCATGATCACCAACCGACACCTGATCAGGATTTGTACTGAGAATCTACACCACTGTGTCCTTATTACTAGCTAAGACTGCCTCGTAAATGGGCAACATTGTATTGACATTGTGTGATGCAAGATCCCGCTCGAGAAGTGTGGCAATCTCGTCGTGACTCCGATCTCGTGCAACCACGGTAAGATCCTCGTGTCTATATCGTATCCACGTGGAATCCGCACCACGATCTAATAGTAGCTTTATAACGGATAATTTGTCTTTTCGAACGGCGAAGTGTATCGGCTGCGTGTACCAGTATTATTATTTTACCAAGCCCGGATCATGATCAAGAAGTTGCTCCACTTTACTCTCATCGCCGGCTCTCGCCGCCATCAGAATTTCCCATGTGTTCGGGTCTATTGATGCTGAGGTGATTGGGTTTCTTCTTTGCGCTCATCGCTTCCTTCCATCATCTAACAGTGCTTGCCAACTCGTAAACCCGTATTCTATCGCCAACGCCTGTTGCGCCTCGCGCAATCTCAGATCTTTAGCTTTGGGCGTGTACACAGCAAGAACACGGTCGATTATCTAAGAATCGCCGCTTTGATATGCCCTGAGTGAATCTCGCGCCTGCTTCTTGTTGTGATTGAGATTAGAGTTTGCAGGTAAGCTAGCAGACCTTGCCCTGATCTATTCAACTCGCCCGCTCGCCAACTGAATCTTCGACCAATTCGGCCAGCTCCGGGGCACCGGCAACATTAAAGAGAATTTCGCAATCACAACGGCCGCCCTGTTCCGCCAGGAGAGTCAAATTCAGGGTTGGATCCTCGACACCCATCTGAACCAGGATCTGCCTGGAATAGCGATGGTCATGGCGACATCGCCAGGAATCTTTGTCTCCAGACAAAGAACCGCATCCTTCATCTCCTGCAAGTCGCTCCTGAAACTCGTCCCATCTTGGATGGGAAGGGGTTATCATATTCGGGTCGGAAGCAGACGAATTCCTCGACATCACCCTGGCTCCTGAGATAGCGATTTGGGCTGATAGGTTCCAGTTTATATCTCCAAATGTGGAGCGAGAATATACGCTCCCGTATTATTACCTGCAACCTGTTTGGCAGACCCTGGTTGGAGTCCTCAAGAATAATCACTCGTTTGATCGGAAAAACGGAGCACAACACATTTAGTTAAGAAGAGATTATGAATTACTATCTCTCCATTTCAGTCATTTTTGCGATCCTGTCCACCCACGGACACCTCACCATCGGAAGCACCGCATTTCTTCGACCCATGCTGGCCACCGAATTCGACGTTGTGTCCAAACGAACAATGCACTGCGGATTCCACTACGTTTCAGCCTATTTCCTTACATCTGCCATCGTGCTTACGGGGTTGAGCCTTGGAATCCTGTCAGTCGATAAAAATCTTTACCTTGTGAGGTTCATTGGGTTCAATTGGGCGGGATTTGCTGCCATACATATCTTCATCATTCAAACAGGCAAAATCGAGCGTGGATTCATCAGGATGTTTCAGTGGATACTCTTTTCCAGCATCGCAATCCTGAGCTTTCTCGTTACCTAAATGATATTGCGTACCTCTTAAAGAAAAGAAGCTTAAGACCCTTAAGTTTTTGTCGATATAGCTTGACGCAGGGGTAATCTACCCTAACTCGTGAAGACCATCATCACCCGGCTTCTGATAACGGGCGAGTGATGCCGAATGGTCAGGCCCTCTTCGATCAGTAGGAGCATTCATGCGACCGAAGGCGGGGGGGCTTTTTATTATGGATATAAGCTTCGACTTTGCTTGTGCCAAATTCCTTGTGAATTACCTGCGTCTTGCCTTTTCGGCCTCGATCTCCCGATTACGTGAAGGGACCTTTGTCGTCAGAGACGCCAGCAACCTTTGGGTGATTGCTGTCGTATCCTCGACCGCCTGATTGAATGCCTCCTTATTCACCTTTGAGGGACTTCTGAATCCACTGACCTTTCTCACAAACTGAAGACTTGCCGCCCGGATTTCATCCAAGTTCGCAGGCAGCTCAAAGTTAAATAGCGTTTTGATACTTCTGCACATGGCGTTCTCCCCATCTGAAAAAGACCTCCGAGAGAATTCCATCGAAGGTCTTTCGTACAAACTCACATTCCAATCCCAACTCATCCGTGAGATCCTTGACGAATACTTGTCAATAGTGGTTCCACTTTCTTGCCTTCCTCTGCTAATACCAGGGAGCAAAATCGCTCGGGCTTCGAGAGCAGACCCATAGTCCTGCTGATAGGCCAGGGTGATCGCTAGACAATAGTAGACGCTTTCCGCATCTGGATCAAGAGACAAGCAGTACTCAAAGTGGAGTTGGGCGGGACGAAAACTTTCTTTCTTCATATAGAGCAATCCCAGGTTACAATACGCGTCGGAGAGATGGTCTTCTGCTTCAATCGCCCGGTAATAGCGCCTCTCCGCTTCTTCGGTCCTGCCGGCAGCACCCAGTTCCAATGCGCGCTCGAATGGGTCACTCAGATCGGCGGGTGCACAGAATACCAGAAAGAGACTCAGTTGATCCGGATTCCACTTCCCTCTTCCCCTGGCTCGCCGAAATTCAGGCCATTCCGATTCTGTAGGGAATTCAATGATGTTCACTTAGGCGATCTTTCTTGCCTTTCGGGGCTTCTTCGTGGTCGATTTGGCCTTTTTGGCCCTTTTCTTCGCAGGCTTCTTCGTCCCTGGTGACCGCATAGACTTCGCTTGCTCGATGCTCTGCTTCAGTGCTGCAGTGATATCGATGATCGACTCTTCCTCGTCTGCAACCGCCACAACTTCCTTGCCTTCCACCTTGATTTGTATCATCTGTTTCACGGCCTCGTGATATCTATCGGTCAACTCCAGATCTCCCAGTGTGGTAGACATGATGCTCACCAGAGTCTTGGCAAGTTCCAGCTCAGGTTTGGACACTTCCTCATTGCGTTCATCTGACATGTCGCTGATTTTTCTGAGAGACACGGGATTTTGCAGCTTGAAGAGCACCAGACCATCATCCTGTGGAGAAATGGCAACGACCTCTTCCTTATCCCGCATCACGATCCTGCCGATACCCAGTTTATCGCTGGAACTCAACGCTTCTCTCAGAAGGGAATAAGGTTTGGCGGCAATGGGGTCATCTGGTCCTACCAGTAATGGGGAATCATAGAGCATCGGATGTAAATCGGCGTCTTCCACGAACCCTTCTATCTCGATAATTCCGACGCCCGGAAAGAGCAATTTTTGCAGATTGGTCAACTCCACCTTGCGTCGAACTACATTGGTCAGAACTGACTTCTTCATTTGCGATACTCTAGCGACCCGTCAATCAGTGACAAAAATAGGGAGTGGTTTCCGCTACACTTACGCGGATCCCACTCCCCCATTAGTAACACCTTATGAAATCAGCTATTTACGACAGAAACATAAGGAAGTCTATCATCCCTGTCAACACTACATATACATCCCGTGGTTATCCAGATCAGCCCAGCCTTTGTTTCACCAACTGAGCACCAAACCAGGCTGACGGAAGAAAAACCAGAAAACCGGCTACTGAAAACCAGATCGAATGAGGTAACATAACCATATTCGCTATACCTCCCGCCATGAGAAGTCCCCCCACAATTATCCCAGGTACTATGGATGATCGTGAAATCCACACTGCCAATGCACTGCCCGCTCCGCTGCCCAATACCCATCCAAGCAAAACGAACAACATGCTCCCCAGTGGAATCTTGTCCATATTGGCTTTCAAACTCTCGATATCTGTCGGATTGACTCCTTCTGGCAAGGGAAAGAGAACATGCCCCAAGCCTTCTACCATGGCAACCAGCGTCCCGCCGGCAATCATCCCCATAAAAACACCCACTACATTCCGCACGTGGCCTCCAATCTCCTCCTGGACTCGCGCTACCCGACACCCCGATTCAGATAGAGCTTGTTTTCCATTTCCCATCTGTCAAGACCTATATTCCCCTCGAGCAACCGGGCCTCCTTCCCCTCCTTTACCGCCACAGGAACACCATTACGATAGAGCACGCGATTCGAAAACAGACTGGGGACACGTTTTCCGGGCCTTGTGATCACGCCCGTCAGATTGAGGGGATCCGCCGCACAGATGGACACGAACTGTTCCTCGTCGCGTTTTTTCTCACGGACCTGAGGATCGGGATCACCTCGGGTAGTGCAAACTGCTCACCCCACACACCTTCAACAAAAAGCCCACCCCTTATCTCGCCTCTCGCCTCGAGTCTTCTACAGACACGAACCAGCTCACGCCAGAGCGGGCTCATTCCTTCGTGGACCGCAATCTTCCGAAAGATCACACCATACCTGCTTAGAAGCGTTCGACGGATTCCCCTGTCGTATCCTCTCCCCGAGGGAGCAGTGACCACCTGCCTGCCATCTCCATACTGAAAATCGGACTCCTGTGTCTTCGCACTCAAACTGAACATTTAGGTGACGATTTGGGCAACCACCAAAGCTGAATAGTACTCGGCAAACATCTCTCTCCTTGCGGATCGAGCCAGGTAAATTTCTTTACTGTAACCACAAAGCGAAACTTGTCGTATTATTAGACGTTGAGACATATGAAAAGGAGTCACTGTGGAAGTGCTGAAAGTCAAACCTGTTCACGCAGATATGGGTCCCAAAGAAGCCCGCAAACAGTTGCTCGAGAGGCTCCAGCATCTACCCGACGAGCACGGTGTGTATATAATGCGTGACAGGGAAGGTATCATCATTTACATCGGCAAAGCAAAATCTCTCCGGAATCGTGCGAACTCCTATTTTCGGCCTCGCGGGTATGATGGACGTCCCCAATTCAGAGCCCTGGTCAGAAGTGTCTGGACAATGGACTATATTGTAACGGACACGGAGGTTGAGGCGCTGATACTGGAAGCCAACCTGATCAAGACCCACAAGCCCAAATACAACATCAACCTGAAAGACGACAAGAAGTATCCGTTCGTGCGAATCACCAAGGAGCCTTTTCCCAGAATATTGCTCACACGGGATGTCGTGCGAGACGGCTCACGTTACCTGGGTCCTTATTCGGATGTGAAATCGCTCCGGAGAACTCTGAAGTCACTCAGCAAGCTTTTTAAAGTGAGGAGTTGTGACTTTGACCTGCCGTGCAAGCCCGCAAAGCTTTGTCTCGATTATGAGATCAATCGGTGTGACGGCCCCTGCGAAGGACTGATATCGGAAGCCGACTACGGCAAGATCATCGATGAAGCCGTGCTCTTCCTCACCGGACGCCACAAAGATGTTGTCCGAACCCTCAAAAACCAAATGAAAAAGGCCTCTGCAGACCTCAAATTCGAGGATGCGGCGGAATTTCGCGACCGGCTCCAGGCGCTCGAGAACGTCACCCGGCGGCAAAAGGTCGTCACCCACGATCTTTCGGACTGGGACACTGTTGCTCTCGCGAAGGAGGACAATGAGGCCTGTGCCGTCATCATGGAAATCCGCGATGGTCGGCTAATCGGCCGACAGCACTATTTTCTCAGCGGCGTACTCGATAAGCCGATGGAGGAAGTCTCCTCGAACTTCCTACGTCTGTTCTACAGTACCGCCACATTCGTACCCCGAGAAATAAACCTCCGATATGACACGGAAGACCGGGAAACCATTTTGGACTGGCTCCGCGACCAGACTGATGACATCGTCGAGATTCGGATCCCCCAACGAGGCGAGAAAGAACGCCTCCTGAAAATGGCGGAGAACAACGCAAGCCTGCTCCTGATGGAACGAAGGTTGAAACGGGAGAATCGGAAATCTCAGGTGTCCGGTGCGGTGGCCGCGCTTCAAAGAGATTTGAAGCTCAAAAAACCACCCAAACGGATAGAGGCTGTTGACATTTCGAACACACAGGGGTCGAAACCGGTGGCCTCTCTGGTCTGCTTCGTAAACGGCAAACCGCTGAAGAAAGACTACCGGCACTTCCAGATCCACGGTATCGATGGACCAAACGATTATGCCATGATGGAGCAAGTCGTCACGCGAAGATTCAAGCGCCTGCTGGAGGAAAATGGAGGATTCCCGGACTTGCTCCTCATCGACGGCGGGAAGGGCCAACTGTCCAGTGCGCTCAAAGCACTCAAATCCCTTGGTATTCAGAATCAGCCGGTAATCGGGCTGGCAAAGCGGATGGAAGAAGTCTTCCTTCCCTGCCACTCAGATCCCCAGAATATTCCCAAGGACTCCTCCTCCATTCGCCTCTTGAGGGAGGTTCGAGATGAATCCCACCGTTTCGCAGTCACCTACCATAGGAAACTTCGAAAAATCGACACCATCAAGTCTGATCTCGACCTGATAGACGGGATTGGGCCGAACCGAAGGAACCTGCTGCTCACACATTTCGGCTCAAAGAAAAAGGTCCTGGCTGCCTCCAAGGACGAAATCGCCGCCCTGAAAGGCATAGGACCCATTCTGGCTGATACCATTTACAGAAGTCTGCACGGTACGGAACAGACTTCCGAGGTAATTCAGAGAGCAGAAACCCTGTAGAATCCCCTGGAGCTTCCTATTACAGTGCCCGGCCTGGACTTCAAATCATCCAGGGTAAAGCTTCCTTTGAATTCCCTACGAAGGACCTTTTTGACTTCCCTTAGAGAGCAACTCCTCCAAAGCCGACCATCTGAAGATTTCCGGTATTCCATACAGGGCCTCCTGATGTTGTAGTTCCTTACATATTCATATGTGCATCATATACAAATGTATACCATATTGTGCACCAAGTCAAGAAGAAATTGCGTCGCCCCCTTTACAGAATATAAGAAGTTAGGCTCTCCCCGTGCCAAATTCTGCAAGCCACCATTCCCATATATTTCCCCCACGGTCACTACCAATCTCCCCTCCCTGGAAACCATGTAGCGCCTGAGGGAGGCTCCCTATGAATCCAAGTTTACTCCTGGTTGATGACAACACCGAAATTCGAGCAGTACTGCGTGATTCCCTTACGGGTCAATACAATATTGTCGAAGCCGGCGACGGCCAACTCGGGCTCACGGAAGTCATAGTTGGCGACCACAACATCGACCTGGTGGGCACAGATCTGAGCAGGCCGGATACCGACAGGGTAGAGCTGATAGAAAACCTGCCCGACAGGATGAAGTACATCATCATATCCGGCTATCTAAAACTGCCCCATACAGGGGTGCACTCAAGCACCTGAACCCTGTGGCTGTTCTGGAGAAGCCCTTCGAAGTACAGAATCTGCGGGATACGATCGAACAGACCCTATCGTGAAAAGAGATTCCTAAACCAAAGGACGGCTGACTAACGTCGGCCGTCCTTTCCCAAAAAATGGATACTCACCAGACAACAACTGTGGCCATCATCTCGGATTCTCACGACCTGGTTCGGCCGGAGATCGAAAACTTCCTGAGATCCTCGGACCTTGTAGTTCACGCCGGCGACGTTGGATCAGATCAAACTCTCGAAGGTTTCCTATCGCTCAACGACGACATTACATTGGTGAGGGGCAATGTCGATCTGGACACGAAAGTGAGCCGGCTCCCTGAACGCGCCATACTCGAAGTCGAAGGCCGTAGCATCCACATCGTCCACGATATCACAACCTTTTCCCCGGGAGCAGATGCTCCTGACATCGTCGTCTTCGGTCACTCCCACAGACCGCTCGAGGAGAAGAAAGGCAATACCCTTTTCGTGAATCCCGGGAGCATTGGCCCAAGACGATTCTCTCTACCCATCTCCTATGCATCTCTGGATCTGGCAGAGGATGTTTTCTCACTGCAATTCCACACCATTGCTCCCTAGTATATCGCTCTCACTCACCGTTCGGTTCTGCGGATTGGTACCGCTCTATAACATCACTGAGTGTGGCCTCTGAAACGTGACTGGAGGCCAGGGCGGTAAAGCGATGGACGTATAACACGTCCTCCCCAAGAAGCAGTTCAAGATCCCTTTCTCCCGGACCATCCGCAGCAACTTCGATATTCGACATCACGTAGGCAAAGATCTTCTTCTGTTCGAAAACGACCTCGGAAAGCAAGTGGCTTACTGATGCCCCTTTCAACCTGTAACTAACGGTGAAACTGGTCTCATCCATGCTGTCCGGATGTCTCTGGAACACAGTGTAGACCGTGATGCGGGTTTGGCCTCCTGCTGAAACAGACACCGTGGCAGGCGCTACAAATTCGAAGGAGCTTACCGCAAGGCCCTTCTGGAAGTTCTTGGCCAGACTGCCTACGGACAAAACCACATCCGTGTCTTCGACGAAAACTGATCCACCACCCAGGTCGCTTGCCGACTCAATCATCTTTCCAAGTGCCTCCCGTCCCCCCAGACACACGCCTTCCGCAGCTTCCTGAGAAGCGTGTTCCTGCGCTTCGGAACCGTCCTCGTCATCCATCTCTTCACCATCCTCCGGGTCACCCGGATTCGACGTCTGCACCTCGTCCTCTGAGGGGGGCTTCACCTTGAAAGCGGTCGCCTGATTGTCGCGACTAACTATCCTGAAATAGTCCTCCTCGTACCCCTTAAACCATGTTTCCAGAGCCAGTCGCAGCGCATCTTCTCCATCAATGGCTCGTATCACCTTTTCTTGCATTTTCCCTACCTCTTCTGGTGTTTGGCAAAAGAATCGACCCTAGTAACTTCCCGTGTTGATCAATGATATGCCATCATCCACATCCTGTCCAGTGCTAATCCCTTGTCCGTTCTCCTGCTGACCGATGCCCTTGAGTACTACACGTATGTATAGTATATTGATCTTGCACAACATTTCTCACTTACCGGAGTCAGCCTCATGTCAACCAAGCTCCTCGGCCGATCCACCGGGCAGAATCCACCGAACCGATTTCACCAACTTCATTTGGAGAGCGACACGAATCCACTACGGATCCCCACCCGTTTCCTGGTGGACATTTCGCAGTCCATACTCGCGGAAAACGACAGTCCCGATTTGCCGTTCAGATACAGCGTAAATCCCTACCGGGGGTGTGAGCATGGATGCATTTATTGTTATGCCAGGCCCAGTCATGAGTTCCTCGGCTTTTCCGCCGGCTTGGACTTCGAAACGCAAATTCTCGTAAAGAGAAATTCACCTTTCCTCCTCCGGCAGTCGCTTGGAAAGCCGTCCTGGATCCCCCAGTCCGTCGCCCTCTCGGGCAACACGGATTGCTACCAGCCCATAGAAAGAAAGCTCAAACTGAGTCGATCTTGTCTGGAAGTCTTTCTGGATTTTCGCAATCCGGTCAGCATCATCACCAAGAACCATCTCGTCACGCGTGATACGGACATCCTCTCCTGCCTCGCCGACCAGGACCTTGTTCATGTGGTCCTATCCATCACAACGTTGGACGACGACCTGCACGCCAGAATGGAACCACGTACCTCGAGTCCGTCGAAACGACTCCACGCCGTCCAGACGCTCGCCGAAGTGGGAGTTCCCGTTGGTGTCAACCTCGCTCCGGTGATCGCCGGTTTGAACGAAGAAGAGATTCCGGATATTCTCCAGGCCGCCAGAGACAGCGGGGCTTCCTGGGCGAATTACATCCTCCTTCGCCTGCCGGGTCCCGTCAGTCCCCTGTTCCAGGAATGGCTTGGCCGCAACTATCCCAACAGAGTCCAAAAAGTCCTGAATGGGTTGAAGCGCGTCAGGAATGGGAAGCTCTCCGATTCCAAGTACGGATCCCGGATGCGTGGAACCGGCTCCGGTGCGGATCTACTCCAGAGTTATTTCGAAATGTCCAGGAGGAAAGTCGGATTTGGGCAATACGATCACACCTTGCGCACGGATCTCTTTCGTCTGCCCTCGGACAGGCAACTCACGTTGGAGTTGTAGGCGATTCATCCGCTACAGAATGTAGAAGTGGCGCGAGCCCTGGGGCCGACGCTCGATTCTTTTCCGTAGCCGAAACTCTTCCCTGAGGAGAGAAGTTATATCGGCTAGGACAAGCCGATGTTGTTGGAGTCACTTGTTGTGGCTGTAGACCCGGCGAAGGGTCACTCGAGAATTGATGTGCTGCGATCTTCGGCCTCCGTCAACCTCTGACACATTATGTAGATAGAACCTGTGCGAATTCGAAGTACTGTTTCAGTTGGCGGATGTTTTGGAGGGCGTTCAGGATCGCTTTGCTCTGGTGTGTGTTGGTGTAAACCACGGCCACCTGACTCGCTTTGTGCACGAGACCGATCTGTCCCTGGATGCGCTCTTCGATCTGCGCTTCCGTGTAGAGATAGTCGGCTCGTTCATCCTTGGCCTTCTTTCGATTCGATCGCCAGGCCTGGAAATTCAATCCATTATATCGGACATAAGCCTTCTCTGTCGTGGCGTAAGACTTGAGGGGAAACACATGTGACATCGGTGGAATTTCCGCATTGCATACCCCGATACCGTTGTTCTTCAAAACCTGCAGCGGATATGAATTGTGCCAGCTAGCGTGTCTGAACTCAATGTGCACATCGAAATTTCGTTCCAGCGCCTCGGAGGCGATTGTCAGAAAATAGTCCAGTGCCTGTTGGCTCCTGTGCACTCGATCTTCGAGCTGGATTAAAAAACTGTAAAACTTCCCCGTCTCCACGATCGGCACCACAGCGGACATCAGCCTGTGCATCAGATCGATCTTGGGTACAGGATCCCAGTTGTCCGTATGGGATATATCCCTGTGAACCCGAACAGCGAACCGCATTTCCACCTTGCTGTTCTTCTCGAGCTCATCAAAGAAATCAAAAGAGGGTTCCTCGTTGAACGTGCGATTGATTTCAACGAACGAGAAATACCTCTGATAAAATCTGAACCGTTCCAGGTCTTTCTCGGATTCGGCCGTTTTTTTTTCGGGCGGGTTGAACCTGTCCACCCAATCATCGTAACTGTACCCCGCAACACCCACCCAGAATCCGGAACCGGTGATATCAGGTGGTGGTGTGATGGGCTTCCATGTCTTCATCTGTTTTGGCATCGGAAAGAATATTGAGATAGGATGCATTGAGCACGCTGTCGAAGCCCATCTTTTCCCGAATATGGGAGATGGCATACGTACGTTGTCTGAATTTGCTTGCGGTGTTGCTTTCGAACAAATTCAACTGGCCGTCATCTACCAGCGGGCTCCTCACGACCGCACGAATCGACTTGATCGCAATCCTGCGCTGATACAACTGTTCGAACGTCTCCACAACAACGGGCATCAGTACGGGGAACTCATTGGTAGGGCTTCCCAGCTTGACGGTCTTCCGTGTCGTCCTGTCATCGGAATACTTCAGAACAACCGTCACGCGCTTCGTCTTCATACCCCGCGACTTCAACTGATGGCTCAACTTATCGGAAATCAGCTTTGCATACTGTTTCAGGCGTGAGAAATCATTGATGTCTCGGTTTAAAACGGACTCTACCCTCACTTCGCGCCTCTTTCCCTCCACCTGCGGCACCAGATCCACCCCCCTCGACAAACTGTAAAGCACTTCCCCCTCTTTTCCCAGCCTGCAAGCCAGAGATTGGCGGCCCAGGTTGCGTACCTGCTTCACAGTTTGTATCCCATACTTTTTGATTCGCTCCCTCACCCCATCTGAGATTCCAGGCAACACTTCCACATCCAGAGCTTCCAGCGTATCCTCTTCCTCGCCGGGATTGCATATCTCCACACCGGAAGGACAGGCCAGTGTCGCCAGCAGTTTTGCCAGCAGCTTATTCAGAGAGATACCGAAAGCCACGTCGGTTATCCGAATCTTGTATCTGATTTCATCTCCCAGTTCTTCCACAATACACTTCGGATTTTTACTTGCCCACGTACCGGAAAAATCCATCAGGCACACGCCGGAATCCTGCACATAAAACTCCGGTGTGTATTCCTCCATGATATGCGTGAGATCCTCACGTGCCGTGGCCTCCCATCGATTATCATACTGAACCATCTTGACCTCGGGAAAATCTCGCCGGATCACACGTACAGGCGTGTCCGGTTTGACCCCCATATCCACTGCAACAAAAGAACAGGCCGACACGGAAGTCTTATGGCTTTCCGGATTCTGTTTCACAACCACGAATGGTGTATTCAGAAATCTGGGATTGTACGCGGCAAAGGCCTGAGCCGCGAACTGATCCATCACAACGCAGAAATGCATCGCGGGATGCTCCTCGACAGATCAAGCAACTGCGACAGGCTCGATATCTGCATAGGTGTAGTTCTGGAACGAATCCTTGAGACGATCCGAGGCGAGTTCGAAGTCCACCTGATTCGGTCGCCACTCCGCAGCCTTGATGGAATGGGCTTCCAGCGAAAACGTGCCCCAGTCTTCGACAATCTGTCCCCATATCTCATAGGGACCCGGTTTGGCCAGCACATCACCGAAACGTTTGTAGTTTCTCGGCCAGAACAGCACGTCCACCACACCTGTCTTGTCCTCCACCGAAAGAAACTGCATCGGTTCTCCCGTGCTGGTCACATGGATCCGCTCTGTAACCGGCCAGCCGAACACCTTTACCCCCTTGCCCACATACTTGTGTGCTTCATTGGCAGGAATGGCACTTTTGGACCCCGGATGGAGATCCAGAATCTCCAGGATATTCCCCGAAAGCATAAATCCCAGAAGATGAAGTTCATTCAGACACTTCTCCGTCAGTGTATAATCATGAAGACCGGGATGCAAATCCCTCAGACGGGCTGAAAACAGAGCCGACTTGTACGAACTCCCCTTCCCATAAATCCCATCCAGCAGATACAGCATCTCCGGCTGGCTCATCCCAAAACTGTCAAAAGCACCTACAAGGATCAGCTTCTCCACTTCGTGTCTGTCGATCTTCATTCGTGTAATGAAATTCTCCAAATTGTTGAACGGGCCTTCGCGCTCCCGTTCCAGCACGATCGCGTCCTGACTCTTCTGCGTCAAACTGCGAATGTGCATCAACCCCGGCCGAATCCAGTTGAACTTCCCCCAGTACTTGATGCCTGACTCGTTGATCTGGATGGGAAGGATGCGCACACCCCATCTTCGCGCTTCGTTCAGATATGCGTCACGGGTATAAAGCCCATGGTTGTTGCTGATGACCGCAGAGAGAAATTGAGCGGGATAATACGCCTTCAGATACGTGCACTTGAAAGACAACTGCGCGTAACTCGCGCTGTGTGATTTGCAGAAACTGAATCCATAAAAAGAACTCACACGTGTCCACAGCTCTGTGGCTTGTGCCCGTGTAAGTCCCTTATTTCCCATGCACCCTGCAATGAACTCCTCGGCGGTCCTCTTCCACTGTTCGGACGGCACATCACCTTCGTGCAAACTGTTCATCATCTTCCGCACACTATCGGACTTCTTGTAACTGAGCCCGGCAATGTGGTGACAGATCTTCGTCACATCCTCTTGGAACGCGCAGACATCGTGTGTCTCCTTCAGAAGAGGTTCCAGGGATGGATGCAGAAAATCCCAGTCCTTGATCCCTTCCTTCATCTTCCGATGACGATCGATGAACACACTGCAGTACGATGCACCCGCCGGACGGACAAGACTCGACGTAATGGTCAGCTCTTCGAAAGTCTGCGCCTGAGCTTTTTTGTTCAACCGGGTCTGAGCGGGACTTTCGATAAAGAAAACCCCCTTGGTCCTGCCCTTGGCAATGATGTCCTGAACAAGCGGGTCGTGACAACACTTCTCCAGATCCCACACATTCGGATCCGGAAGCGACTGGTCTTCGAGCTGTCCCAGGGCATCCCGGAGCACAGAAAGAGAGCCATTGCCCAACACATCGAACTTGATCAAGCCGAGCTCATCGATCCCGTTGTACATATCGATCTGAGTGATAACACGATCTTTTTCCCCTCCCGATCGCTCCAGCGCTACGTGTCTCCAGATCGGGTCATTGGTAATCAGGAGCCCTCCGGGGTGCTGTCCCAGAAAGCGGGGCCTCCCTTTAATGCGTTTTGTGATCGAACCGATTTTGCTGATCTCCGAATCTTCCAGTCTCTCGATCCTCGTCTTCTGGCTCTTCATAATCTGTGTGACCTGTTCCTCGCTGTACCCGTACACTTTGGCCGTTTCCCGAAATGCGGCCCTAGTGCGGAAATGGTTCGTGGTACAGGTAATCGCCACCCGGTCTTCTCCCCACTTGTCGATGATATAGTCGATCACCTGATCCCGTTCGTCCCATCCAAAATCGAGGTCCGCATCCGGAGGGGAAGCCCGATCCTCATTCAGAAACCGCTGAAAGTAGAGGTCATATCGAATCGGATCCAGATCGCTTACCCCAAGATTGTAGAATGTGATGGAATTCGCAGCACTCCCCCTAAGAATCGAGCAATCCCTAGGTCTTCGATACGCATTGCTCAATTTGCCATTGGCCCAATCTCGAATGTCCTTCACAATCAGGAAATAAGACGGGTAGCCCAATCTGGAGATGACCCCGAGCTCCATTTCCTGAATCTGCTTCGCCCGGGCATACTCCCTGGTCCCACCATAATTCTCCTCCAGTCCTTCCCTGGCGTAGCCGGCCAGCAGAGCATCCGGCGTAGTTCCTTCCGGTACATCTATTTCTGGAAGGATCCATTCATTGAGGGTCAACATCGCGTTGCACTGGTCTGCCAGCTGTCTGGTATTCGAAATGGCTTCCCTGTGGTTGAAGAAGGATCGCCCCATCTGTTCGGAAGACATGAAATAGGCGTTCTTCGCGGCGATCTCGTCCGGTTCCAGTCGCGACAACGTGGATGACAGACCGATGGCGGTCAGTGTCCTGTGCAGATCCCATTCTGAGGATTCCAGGAAATACGAATTGTTGGAAACGATAAGCGGAACACCCAGTGTCCCGGCCTTTTGTTCGAGAACTCTGCTTCTATTTCTGGTAAGCTCTGAATTATTAATGAGTTCTCCATAGAGGTTGGCGCGATTCGGTGTTGCGGCCATCAGCTCCAGAAGGTGGGGGAAACTGGTGAAAAAGAACAGATTGGGCCATTCCTTCTCGAAAACCCTGGAAAAGCTGAAATGCGGATCCAGATGTCTATACGTAATCACCTCGCAAAGGTCCCCGTACCCCTCGGCATTTTTGGCCAGAAGCACAATGTGCTCGCCCGGTTCCCGGGGATTTGTGAGCTCTACGCCCAGAATCGGTTTGATGCCCTGCTGTACACACTCCAGATAAAAGAGAATCAGACCACTCATCCGGTTCGTATCTGTCAGTGCAACCGACTGCATGCCAAGGGTTTTAGCCCGATGTACCAATTCTTTGACCGTACAAACACCCGCATGAAAAGAGAACACCGAGTGACAATGCAGGGGAACGAAATCAACCATGAAAAGACTCCATTCTTTTGCGAGAAATAGTGCACATATGTATACCCTATCCTCCATTTAATGTCAAGAAAAAAGCATGATCTTTTACACGGAGCCTGGCTGTTGGAAAAAGATCGAGTCGGTGATTTTGGGGGCTTTGTTCAGGTCTTCTGATTAGAAGGAACAGCAAATGAAGGGGGGTGTCTCAGGCCCTTATTGACGACCAATTACCGAGGACCTAGGAGGATTGGTCTTTTGGGCAGCGAGGAAATACTGTGGATCGGGTCCTGGTGGTGAGAGATGTATCCAAGGGTTGAGAGGACGTAACCGCCGATCGAAATGGCATAACTCCAGCATACTCAATTAAGCACAGGCCATCCCCTGGGCTTTTGCTATATCATATGTTGCAAATCGGCAACATAGAAAATACCTTGTCCTATAGATGGGATCTGCGAACCCGGTTCGCGATACCATCGAGCTGGGTATAGTAGACGAACACACAGGTTCGTGAATGTCTTGTTAAATGAAAGCAGCGCAAGAATCCCAACCACAACACCTCCAAAAACCGCGCACAAGGAAATTCAAATGCAAGCAAAGCTGGCTGTGGAACTTGATGCCCGCCGCTGCCGCAGCAATCGCCTCTTTGGGGTCCTCCGTGTGGGGGCTTCCCAGAAAATTAGCCAATTTCATCGTCCAAGCCGGCAATCAGCACGGTGATGGCTTGAGGGAGGACCTCTGTGACACGATGAGAGTCACCCATCCTGGCAGACAATCTTCAGTTTGCCCTATGATTGCCGAAAATCAAGTCCTTCAACCAATGAGGCGGCCTGAACGCCGAAAAAAAACCCCGAAGGCATTACGTCTTCGAGGTTTACATCAAAATGCAATCTGGTGATCTCTAATTCCCGTTTATACCTGCCTCTTTAGCCATTAATTCCAGTAATTTCGAGGCCATTTTACCCGGTTTGTTCTTCCCATTCTCCCACCGACTCACACTACCAAGGCTGGATCCGATTCTCTGTGCGAATTCCTCCTGGGTCAGTTCGAGTTCTGTTCGAATCGCCTTCACCATCTTAGGAGTCACTCTCATCGAAAACGCCCTTTCCATCCCGGGGGGAGAAATGCAAAAAAAACCTTTAGGCATCCTGGCAATTGAGGCAAACGATCTCTCGAAAGGGTTGACAAGATAAGAAAAAACGAAAATAGCCGCAACTATCTTTTAAACAGTAATCTAGAAAAGAAATCGGCAACTTATATACAAGATATAGGGGATAAAACCACAAACACACCTTGACTTGTGTACCAGAATGGCCTATATTGAAGTGGTTCCCCTTTATCCCCTTATTGGTTCTCTCAGGGAAAATGGCGGGAAGGCCTGATTGGGGGAGATCAGGTCCTTTGCCTCTTTGGGATTACCAACTGAAAAGCCCGGCAATTCTGCCGGGCTTTTTGGCTTTCCAAAACACCAGGGAGCACTGACTCCCTATTCTATACCAAAATCTCAGAAAAAATAAAACGCCGGCACCTCAAATTTGGAGGGCCGGCGGCCAAAGAGATAAGATCCAGTGGACAACAGTTATATCATCGACACAATCCAATATTGCTTGAGGAAATAATCAGAATACCGAAAGCTGCTCTTGCATTGGCCAACACAATCCCGGAATACTGAGACAGCTTTACGATTCATCTTCAATACTCTGAATTACGACTGGTCAGGCCACACAATGCTCCGTCTGAGTGCATCTCGGACGGCTTTTCTGTCAAGTCCTGTCGCTGCCGGAAGACGCACCCAGGGGAATGGACTTTCTCTACAGCTTGAATCGACTGAATGTCGCCACCTCGAGAGCCAGGTGCGCCATCATCCTGGTAGCCAGCCCCAAACTGTTCGATGTCAACTGTCGTTCGGTGGAACAGGTCAGGTTGGCCAGTGCATTCTGTAAATATGTGGAGTCTGCAAACCGTCCGGGGTCCTAAGTCGTTGGTTGTAATCAAGCCACCGCCCGGCGCAGAAACCCCCTGGCTGTAAACAGCCGTTGAAGACCAACTGGTAACTGCGACTTGCTGACGGTAGAGGTCACGGGAGAACCTCGCCTTGTCATCAACTTTCAGTAAATTCGAAACTTACTTGTGGGCCAATGCAATCAGAAACTTGAAATTTTACTTGTCAAATGTCGTGCGATTTGTTAAAATAGCTGTGTAGAACTAAGGCGCGGACCCTTGGCAATTAAAACGGCCTCCCCCAGGGTCTGCGCCTTTCGATTTATCCGTTTCCCATTTCCAAATTTTATATTGACAGGATAAATTTAATTAACTAATTTTCAAAAAAATTCACCCTTTTTGGATTTTCTTCACCATGAAATTAGAAGTAAAAGTCTGGGAACTGATGGCAAGGGCAGGCATCCGGCGACAGAAAGAGCTCGCTGTAAAGGCGAATCTGTCAGAAGCTTTGGTCAGCAAATTGGTTGCCGGCAATATGAAAGGCATCAAATTCAGCACCCTTGCGTCACTCTGCGAGGCCCTGGATTGTGAACCAGGAGACCTCATCAAGATCGATTCGAAAGCATCCTGATCCTGGAGGCATTCTTGCTCAAACAGTCACCCCGAAGCGGCCACTACTGTGTTTACCGACTTGCCGACGTACAATACGCGTTGACGGCACTGGAAAAAGGCGATATAGGGGCAGTCAGAAAAATCCTGGAAGACAAACGCGCCGCAATGGGTCAGCCGGAAGGCGTCAGCGAGCTGCTAAGATTGGGCTCCGAGGATTACCAGGTCTCCCGATGAAGGAATCATCCCGTTTGAAAAACAACCGGATAGGTGATACGGTAAAGCGAACCAGGAAAGCCCTGGGATACTCCCAGGAAATCCTCGGTGATATGGCAGCTGTTTATGCCACTTACATCGGCCAGATCGAACTGGGTAAACGGATTCCTTCGGACGAAGTCTGTTCGTCCCTGGCCTACGCGTTGAACCTCGATCCCAACCATCTTCTTTTCCTTGCACACACGGAGCGTGCCAAAGGAAGCACGAAGGTCCTGATGGAGCAGATCGAAGGGTTGATCTTTGACCAGAACGAATTTTCAGAGCTCCTCCAGAGCACACTGGATAATTCGGCAAGCCAGACCTCACTTAAGGAAGTAATGTCCAAAATCCTCACCAGCACAAGGCTCGGATCCTTCTTGAAAGAGAATATGAGAAAGGTTCGCATCCGGCCCTCAGGAGGAACGCAGTCATCCTATCAATTCAGGGGCGCCAGTTCCGAGCGGCGTTAGACCAATCTGTGGTCGTGCAGGTCCTCTCTCACCATTGATTTCACCGTGAACTCAATCCAGTGGGTCGCCACCCAATAAACGGGTGGCTTCTTTTTGTTCAACAATGAAGGCGCAACGTCCTTCTCCTCTGGGGCGACCAATGGTCGTTGGGCAACTGAAGCATCAGGAAATTTTGGATAAAGCCAGGGCCATTAATTGGTCTGATGTAACCTTCATCCCGATTGTGGTGTCAAAAGATGTGCTTGTTTTCTTGATTGATTGGTCCGTTTCCTATATCATAACTAATTGAACAGAGACTATAAGGCAGTTCACCTGACCGCGAAAGGATGTAATGTAAGATGTATCGAATCAAGATGATCACCCTCTATGTTGCTGCCGCCCTTCTTCTGACCTCCGAGTCATCCCAAGGGCAAGAGAAGGTTACGTTGCTGCCCCTTGTCCATCCGGAAATGACGGCGGAATACAAACACGATTACTCCTTGCTGTACAAAAGCGACAGCGCCGAGCAGATCGTCCCTGGCCGTTCGACTCGAGGATGGGTGCAGCTGGATATCAAAGGATCCTGGAAGTCAACCGAGACCTCCAAACCTGTTGCTGAATCTGAAGATTTCGAGATGGAAGCCACAATCAAGAAAGCCTTCAACAGCTTTTTCTTCGACCAAAAACTGAAAACTTATGACCAGCACCCATATACGCTGGATCAGCTGAATGATAGAGTGTTCAACTGGCAGATCTCGTCCAAA
Organism: Gemmatimonadota bacterium; assembly: GCA_002709665.1. Taxonomy (GTDB): domain Bacteria; phylum Latescibacterota; class UBA2968; order UBA2968. The sequence goes on from PAQK01000041.1 coordinate 43,640, forward strand.
GGTGAGGTCTTGGAGGTCACCCACGGGTTCAAGCCGGACGAGTTGAACCGCGCCGACATCGTTACAACATTCGAAGAGACCTGGGCTCCGGAGATGCACCCGATCTTGCCCGAGAATCCGGTTGGAGCGGGCGACACCTGGACTGCGAAGCATACTTTCACAGCTCCCTTCGATCAGGTTCCGGAGAAGGCTCTGGTTGAGATCACCAGCACTTACGAAGTGAAGAAACTGGGTAAGAAGAAAGGAAATGTCACGATCGTCATCAAAGAGAAGCGAGAAGTCAAATATCACGCGTGGGCATATGTCACGCCTGTCTCCGTTCTCTATGAAGGAGAGGGAGAAGGCGAAGTCGAATGGAAGATCGATGTCGATCGACGTGTTGTGCTATCTCAAAAGGGCAAGACGACCATTAAGCGTCCCCAGGTCACTGTCGCCTCAAAAGAGAAACCCGCCGACAACATCAAAGCGGAAGTAACACTCAGATACAGTCGAAAGCTGGACAAATTGAAGTAACTTCGATCCGGCAAAGGAACTTGTAGACAGGAACTTTCGAGACTGCGATGTCAGAAGCTGAAGCATACGATCTTATCATAGTAGGAGGCGGCCCGGCAGGTGCCGCCTCTGCCTTGTACGCCAAACGGCAGGGCCTCAGAATCCTCCTTGTGGACAAGGCACGGTTCCCCCGCGACAAAATCTGTGGTGATGCTTTGTCGGGCAAGGCCGTAGCCATTCTCCACGAACTCGACCTGTTGGACAAGGTGAGAGATCTTCCCGGTGCTGCAATCGACACGGTCGTCTTCGGCAGTCCCGATCACGTCGACACAACCATCGACCTGAATGCTGACGAGCACAGAGACCTGCTCACCGGCAAGGTAATGCCAATGAAAGGGTTCGTCATCCGCCGAGAAATTTTCGACAATTTTCTATTCGAGGAGGCGCGCAGGGCCGCGGACACCTGCCTCGAGGGATTTACCCTCAAGGATATCCTTCAGGAAGACGGTCGAGTAACAGGTATTGTCGGCATGAGGGAAGGAGAGACAGAGGAGTACCGGGGCAAACTCGTACTCGGCTGCGATGGCTTCAACTCTATTGTCTCCAGAAAAGCTGGATTGTACGAACACGACGACCGCCACTGGATCGTTGCCCTGCGGTGTTACTACGAGAACGTCTCGGATCTATCCGACCAAATCGAACTCCATTTCGTTGACGAAGTAAGGCCCGGATATTTCTGGATATTCAGGCTGGACAACGGCCACGTAAACGTCGGTATCGGAATGGTACATGACGAAATGAAGCGGCGGAACATCAACCTCAAGGACGCACTCGATCAGGTGATCGGTCGAGCACCATTTGCAGAGAGATTCAAAGACGCGAGGCCGCTCGAGAAACCGGTGGGATGGAACCTGCCTGTCGGCAGCAAGCGACGCAAGATCCACGGAAACGGGTTCCTTATCCTCGGAGACGCAGCCGGGCTCATCGATCCTTTCACCGGAGAAGGTATCGGGAACGCGTTCTACTCCGCTCGCCTGGCCATCGACACAGCTGTAGAAGCCATTGCCGAAGATAATTTCACCGAGCGATTTCTCAAGCGATACGAAGACCGCCTCTGGGATTCGCTCGGGGACGAACTGAAAATCAGCAGCCGAATGCAATCTCTGGGGCGGTGTCGCCCACTGCTCAATTTCGTCCTCCGCAAAGCTGCAAAGAACGACGACGTCCGGGACCTGATCTGCGGAATGATCGCGAACGCATTTCCAAAGAAGGAACTGTTGAGCCCGTTGTTCTATCTCAAACTGCTGTTCAAATAACGAATAAGATATTGGACAACAAGAAACCGCCACTGGAGAGAATCGAACAATTCTTCGACGATGTTCACCAGAACTTATGTATGGATAAGCAGATAAATGGGCGAATGAAGGCTGTTTCTTTGGTAATCTCACTGCGAAGATGAGCACCAAAGACGACCTGATTCGTACTAAAATCAATAACATCTTCCAGGAAGTAATGGGACTGATCCATTCTGCCTTGAACGATGCTGTTGCCCTAGGAGATATTCCGGAAATGGATACCCACGAGGCGGCCCAGGCCATTTGGGCATATTGGCGGGAATACTGGACCGAAGCATCAAGCGTGGAGACCTCGCGCCCGATTTTTCACTCCCAAGCAGTCTAGGTGAGACCGTCCAACTTTACGACCTCCTCAGCCGGGGGCTCGTCGTACTCAGCTTCTACAGAGGTAACTGGTGCCCCTTCTGCTCAATCGAACTCCAGGCACTTCAGAACGCGCTGCCAAAAATCACCGAATTTGGCGCTACCCTTATAGCTATATCACCACAGGTGATTCCTTGCAGTGACGTATCTGACGAAGAATGTGGGGCAGATTACGAAGTCCTCAGCGACAAAGGTAACACTGTCGCAAGGTCTTACGGCATTGTCTTTCACCTCCAGGATGAAATGCAGGCCATCTACAAGGAATTCGATCTCGACCTTCCCGAATTTAACGGCGACAACTCCTTCGATCTTCCGGTACCGGCAACATACGTTATAGGTGAAGACGGTGTCGTCAATCTCTCCTTCGTCGACCCGGACTGTACACGCCGATTCGATCCCGCTGAGATTCTTTCTTCACTTCGGGAGTTGCAAGTGGCAGCCTTGACGGGTTGAAACGGGCAGAAGTGACAAATCCTTCTGCCTCGCAGCAAACCTTGATACCTGCGAAAGCCTCCCCTCTCCTTCCGACTCACTTCCGTCTTTACCCGCCACTGTCCGGCAAGTATATTGTCTTTCGCCACTCAATTGGACGCTACGGAACACCAACCCGGTGTTGACCTTCGTCTATGACTCTCGACACCCGACTGCCTTTATGCCCTACAAATCACTAAGACACTGCCTGACCGACCTCGAACGAAACGGCCATCTCCTCAGACTATCCAAGGAGCTCGACCCTGACCTTGTCATTCCAGAAATCCACCGTCGTGTATTTCAGGCCGATGGCCCAGCAGTCCTCTACGAAAAGGTCAAGGGGTCTCCGTTTCCCGCTGTCTCCAACCTCTTCGGCACGCTGGAGCGCTCACAGTTCATCTTCCGCGACACCCTCGAGCGTGTCCAAGGAATCATCGAGCTCAAGGCCGATCCACCTGCCTTCCTCCGAACCGCGGCGGCGAACCCGGGTCGCCTCTTTGACGTCGCAAAGGCCGGGCTCACTAGCCTCCCTAAAAAGGTCCGCACCGGTCCCGTCCTAGCCAACGAAACCACAATAGACCAGCTCCCAAAGATCAAGTGTTGGCCGAACGACGGCGGACCCTTTGTGCTTCTCCCCCAGGTCTACACCGAAGACCCGCTCGATCCCGGAATCCTCAAATCCAACCTGGGAATGTACCGAATCCAGCTCGCCGGAAACGACTACCGGCCGAACAAAGAAATTGGCCTCCACTACCAGATCAGAAGAGACATCGGAATCCACCACACAAACGCAATCGAAAAGGGCGAACCTCTCCGTGTCAGCATATTCGTCGGAGGCCCACCAGCCCACACCTTCGCCGCTGTAATGCCCTTACCCGAGGGGCTCCCCGAAGTCGCCTTCGCCGGAGCCCTCGCCGGCCGACGCTACCGCTACGCCCTCGCTGAAGAAATCCTGACACCGGACACCGGACGCCGGACGCCGCACGCCTCTGTGGTCTCCACCGACGCCGACTTCGTAATAACAGGAACCGTCACGCCCGGCCAAACAAAACCCGAAGGCCCCTTCGGCGACCACCTCGGCTACTACAGCCTCGCCCACGACTTCCCGGTCCTCCAGGTCGAACACGTCTATCACCGCAAGGACGCCGTCTGGCCCTTTACTGTCGTAGGACGTCCGCCCCAGGAAGACACCGCCTTCGGCCACCTCATTCACGAAATCACCGGGCCAATGGTCCCCGTCAGTCTCCCGGGTGTAAAAGAAATCAACGCTGTCGACGCGGCAGGCGTTCACCCGATCCTCCTGGCAATCGGAAGCGAACGCTACGTCCCCTACCAGGAGCGACAGCCCCAGGAAATCCTCACAATTGCCAACGCGATCCTCGGCTTCGGCGCCTGCTCCCTCGCCAAGTACCTCATCATCGCTGCAGGGGAGGACGACCCCGGCCTCGACACGCACGATATCAGTCGCTTCCTCCAGCACGTCCTCGAACGTGTCGACTGGACCCGCGACCTCCACTTCCAGACACGTACCACAATCGACACCCTCGACTACTCCGGAACGGGACTCAATGAAGGCTCCAAAGTCGTCATTGCAGCGGCCGGCAACAAGAAATGGGACCTCGCCAGGGAAGTCCCCTCAGATCTGCCGCTACCCAACGGATTCAAGAAGCCCACCGTTGCACTGCCCGGCATCCTAGTCCTTGAGGCCCCCCGATTCACCGACGCAACCACAGCCTCTGAACACCTCGCGCAACTTTGTGCTACACTTGAATCTGAAACCACCCAAGCCACCTCCAAGGCACTCGCCGGATTCCCGCTGCTCTTATTGGTAGACGACAGCGTCTTCACCAGCCGAACCCTTAACAACCTCCTCTGGACCACCTTCACCCGCTCCAACCCCTCACACGACATTCACGGCCTCCACAGCTTCACCGAACACAAACACTGGGGCTGCCGCGGATCCCTCATCATCGACGCCCGCCTCAAACCCCACCACGCACCACCACTTCTTGAAGACCCCACTGTCACCGCTCAGGTCGACCAACTCGGAGCTCCGGGAGGACCGCTTAACGGGGTCATCTGACTCGTTTTCTCCCTGTTGCACGATTCCATCAGGGAACCTAAACCTGTAATTCTCCTTGAGCATCAGCGTGGGTAAAGGTAAATTCCATTCAGAGAAGCACCTTCGACTTCAAGTGACGGCGTTATCGAAGGCACGACCGACTTGCCTCCGGTAAGCATCTGACCGTTGTCCAAGGCGATGCTCACGTCGGAAACTTCATGCTCCCCAGGCGACAAGGTCAGGTATGGCGATCGATTGGCATAACTGGCATCTCTCACTCGAAGCGAGCGACTTGGCCTTCCTCATCGCTTACAAGTGGCAGGCAAGGCGGAGATCTGAACACGAATTGGCTCTGCTACGACATACTATGACCACATCGGGGAACCGGGTGTTAACGACTATTCCTGGGGCAGCCTCTGGACCGACTATCGAGAATCTGTGATCCTGGCGACGTTGATTTCCATCGGACAGTTCCGGCGGAAGCAGCATCCGGCGCTGATTTGGCATGGGTTGGAATGTAGCTCCGCTGCATACACATGACCTAGGATGTGAAGAGCTTCTATGATCGCGGCTGCCGCCTCGCTAACATGAGTTGCAGCAGTCAGGTTTCCGGTGAATCGAAAGCGGGCGGGGCGGGGCAAATTTTAAGAACCAAACGACATCCGCTCAAGCTAACCTTGGCAGACCGCCCAAGCCCTCTACCCAAAAGTTATCAAATTAGGAGCCAGCACTATGAAACGGAAGATCCGACTAGGATTGCTGCGTTGTGACACCCACGCCTACTGGTATGCACCCTTCTTTGCTAGGTGTGATTGCGATAAACTTCGCATCAACGACACCGCTTGTTACAATATATTTTGCTCGCTGGCGGATCCACACAAACTGGATATTCCCTGGGTGCCGGGGTTCACCATCGCAAGTTGCTGGGATGAAGACGCGGAACGAGCCAAGAAATTTTCAGCGACGTTTCTGGGTACAGCCAATGTTGTTGGTTCGCCTGAAGAAATGGCAAACAAGAAGGCAATCGACGCAGCGTTCATCGCCGATTGCAGTGGCGACGGCCACGACAAGCTGAGATTGGCACGACCGTTTATCGAGAAGGGCATTCCCGTCTTCATCGACAAGCCTTTCGCTCACAACTTCAAGGATGCAAAAGCGTTGGTGGGGCTGGCGAAGAAGCATCGAACGCCGATCATGTCCGCGTCGTTGTTGGAGTACAACACGGTTGCGAAACAGTTCGCCCAGCGGTTCGGTGAGATCGGCGAGGTCGGCATGATCGTCGTGAAGGGTGTGGGCGGTGTGGGGCTGGCGGGCATCATTCATGGCATCGCCCTGGTGCGAAACTTCTTTGGGGATGGGGTCGAATCGGTGCAGGCGATGGGAAACGTGCCTCTGCACGAGTCGGCTTCTAGGAAGCTCAACGCCGGTGGCCTTCCCGATTTTAGAGCGAAGCGAGTGCCATTGAACTACATCCACATGCAATACGCCAACGACAAGCAGGGGTTGGTCATCAACGGCCCTGTTGACCTGTTTCCGGATCGCTGTGACTTCCACGCCACCGCGCACAGCAAGAACGGCACGCTGCATTCACCGCCTATTGGCGATCCGGAGTTCATGGGAGGTGGGAAGGTCATCTTCGAGCTATTCCGCAAGATGGTGCGAACGGGAAAGCCAGTCATTCCGTACGAATCGATACTGGAAAAAATTGCCATCGTCGACGCCGCACTGCTGTCGCAGAAGCGTGGCAGGACGGTACGGCTAAGCGAGATCAGCGGACGGTGACACCGCTTGCGCTAATCGCTGCGTTAGGCTGAAAGCTGGCTGCCATGCCCATACCACCACCCTGAGGCTGGTTAATCACGCGTTGCGTTATTATATACTATGTTTATATCGTTCGAGTGCTCCTATACGGAAGCCCTTGCCAACGATCGACGAGTCTAGTGGTTCACCGGCATCGAGTCGGTGGCGCAAGCTTCGTCAGTTACAGATCGCAAGGAGACTTCAGGATCTCCGAGTACCTCAAAGTAACAGGCTTGAAGCACTGAGGGGAGATTGTGCTGGCCAGCATAGCATTACCAACGCTTACGGCCTGGAAGACCGTGAGCAAGAACGAGCATTTCTGCCATCGACAGTCCTTACGATCGGTTTTATCACCAAACCCTTCACCGCTAGGGCCATCCTCAAGATTCAGGAAATGTCGCGCCTTCAGATGCACGATTCGAGCGTTGATCTAATCGACACGCCGCACCGCAATTGGAGCACTTCAGGCACTCTAATCCCAGTGAGGCAGCTTATGAAGATCGGTCTGGGCCTGTATCCCCACTTACTGACGTCGGAAACCTATCGTTTCGCATTCCAGGCCGGTGCGACCCACATAGTCGCCCACCTGCCCGGATTCTCTCGCCGTGAAGGCCGCGGGCTTCCACCTGAGCAGATGTGGACTCTCGACGAACTGGCCGAACTCAAGCGCAGCATGAACGACGCGGGGCTGGAGTTTGCCGCGATCGAAAATTTCGAGGTGGAGCACTGGTACGATGTGCTCCTCGATGGTCCCCTCCGCGATGAGCAGATGGCGGGCCTGAAACAGCTTCTCCGCAATATGGGGCAGCTCGGCATCGGCGTTATGGGCTACAACTTCAGCTATGCCAATGTTTGGGGTACCACCAGAGTCACGCGTGCACGTGGAAACGCTCCTGCACCGGGTTACAGCACCGATCTGGCGCCTCCACAGGCTGAGATCCCTAAGGGAATGGTATGGAATACGGTGTATGATGAAGACGCTCCCGAGGGTACCATCGGCACAGTGTCCGAGGAGCAGATTTGGGAACGCTACGAGCGGTTCCTCACTGAGCTGGTGCCTGTTGCTGAGGAAGCGGAGGTCCGCCTGGCGATGCATCCGGCCGATCCGCCTCTTGAGGTTATCAACGGCACAGCCCGAATGGTCACCAGGCCTGAACATTACCAGCGTTTACTCGATCTGGTACCGAGTCACTACCACGCCGCCGAGTTCTGCCAGGGCACGATTGCCGAAATGGACGGGGAAATGGACGTATACGAAGCCATCGAAACCTATGCCGGTCAGGGCCGAATCGCCTACGTGCACCTGCGTAATGTAGTAGGGAAGGTTCCCGACTACTACGAAACTTTTATTGATGATGGCGATGTCGACATGGTCAAGGCATTAAAACTGTACAAGAAGCATGGGTTCGATGGGGTCATCATTCCCGACCACAGTCCGGAAATGACCTGTCAGGCGCCATGGCATGCCGGGATGGCCTACGCGTTAGGATGGATTCGGGGCGTCATCGCCACTCTTGATTAGGACAAGCTTGGTGAAACGGTGTATCGGTAACGACCGCCTCGTAACTGACCCGGAGATCCAGGAGGCTCTCACGCATCGGGAGATCGTGGACTACATCGAGCGGGAATATCACCGTCTGGAAGGTGGGCAGGAATGAACCTGTATCGCGCGGAGTGAGACCACACAGATCGATCGTTCCCTAGGACAGTTCCCTGCGTTGTGTAAACTTCCAAGCCATCTGAATGAACGTGGAGGATCGCTCATGAAGGTAGCAGTCATTGGCGCCGCCGGCTGGGTCGGCCGGGCGGTGCTTGAAAATTTCGCCGCTCGCCACCAGGTGCGAGCGTTCGAATACAACCCTGCAGCGTGGGAGGGGTACAGGAAATTTGATGGGGACTGGGAGGGGGAAAAGGTTTACGGGGATATCGCTAACTTCCACGCTGTCGATAGCGCCCTGGAAGGCATGGACGGGGTTGTCAATCTGGCCGCCTACTTCGGTTATCAGGACCCACCCGAGAACAACGAGAGGCCTTTCCTCATCAACCTCAAGGGGATGTGGAATGTTCTGGAGTCGGCCCGGCGACGAGAACTCAAGCGGGTGGTACAGATGGGCTCCTGCGTGGTGCAGCATCCAGATGGCGTCTTCTTGTCGGCCGAGGTCCGCAGCAAGGAGGGGGATCTGTACGGGATAACGAAGCGCCTGCAGGAGGAAATGTGCCGGCAGTATCACGATGCATATGGTCTGCGCATCATCGTCTTCCGCCCATGCAGTATCGGCGACAGCAGGCTCGGTATCAGCCGGGACGGTGCTCCTGCCAGGGGTGGCATCAGCTGGGTTTGCCGGCATGATCTGGCTGAGGCATGCCACCTGGCATTGGAATCCGAGGCCATCGATTTCGACATTATGCATACGGCCAGTCACCCGGATGCAAACAAATATTGCAACACGCCTCGGTCCCGGGACATTCTAGGTCTGCAATACAAAGGGCTCTTTCCCGCAGATTAGCACAGGGACAGGACCGTAGTCTCCCTACCCACAGGTGGGTAAGCTTCACTTCCAGGGATTTCGGCGCAACATGGTCAGTGCAACAACTGGGTCCACCACGGGAAGGAGGCGGCATCAGGGAGCTGAACATGCAGGGCGGCTCTGTTCACCATCCGATTGAAGGTAGAGATCCATACTACATCTTCTTTGCCGGTCTCAGCCGCCATCCGAAGGATCAGAAAGTGATCAATACACGCGTGTACTTTGCCAAGACCGGTTGCAAAGCTCACTGAGCAAGCTGAGACACTTCTAGGTTGTTGCGATTGCTCCGGTCAGTGTCCTTGTTGGGATTCTCTCGCACACCAGATTGGTGCAAGACACACCTTCTTTCCCGGGGGCCACGTTGGCAGTGGTTTGAGAGATATATGAAGAAATTGGAATGCAGGCCATACTCAAGAGGTTCGTTGACGCACCTGTGATTGGATATGATGAAGTGACCCTCGAGCGCTCAGCTCGCAGCCGTTATCCGACACAAAAATTAGTTCTGGTGATCTTGAATCCAAAGAAAAAACTATGCGCACTTGAGCTGGTGTGGACGGAGTGGTTGGACGCCCCAGACTTGCGCAGCCCTCTAAGAGGTGCCTGCCTACTAAAGGACAATCTGGAAAGGGACCGCATAACGAGATGGCAAAGAAAAGTGTAAGGCGGCTTTTTGTCGATGACGCTCATATTGAGAAGGAATTTCTAGTCGAGCGGAAGTGCCACCAGCCGAGGAATTACATTGGCAATCCGCTCATGGTGGGAGACCGGTTTCACGACGCTCGCTCGGGCGTTCGATATGAAGAAGACGAAGTGCCAAGAGAAGGCGGGGTGGAGAAGTTAAGCTATTCCCTCACCCCTACCTCTGTGGTGCGAGATGAGGAAGCCGGGATATTTCGCATGTATTATCAGACGAGAAGCGAGCATCTGTTCGATGATATGGGATATGGTGGCGGGACTCCAGTCGTCGCCTACGCCGAATCACATAACGGTATCCATTGGCATCTCCCCCCCTTGAATCGAGTCTTGCTGAAGAACAAGCAGGAGAACAACATCCTGTTCTATCCGCCCGGTTCGTTGGCGACGGTGGTTATAGATCGGCAGGATCGAGATGCGTCGCGACGGTACAAGATGCTGTTCTATCCGCCGAGTATCAGTTTTTCTTCTGATGGGATTGGTTGGACGGAACCCCAGAAGATAGAGATCCCGACTCATATTGGGCAGGGTGATGGATTGACCTGTCTTGCGGGTTGGGATGCACGTATTGGGAAGTACGTCGCCTATTTCCGTCCGCAGGTTGCGCGACCGGAGCAGTTGAAAGACGTAGAAGGTAAGACAATCAGGCTGATAGGAAGAAGCGAAAGTGCGGACCTGAAGGATTGGTCTGAGTTGAAGGCGGTGCTCGTACCTGATGAAAACGATCCTCCAGGGACGGAGTTTCAGAACATTGGCGCATTTTTCTATGAAGGGATGTACCTGGGTCTGCTATGTTTTCATGAAGGATTCGAAGAGGAACGACCGATGCGATTTCCGCAGCGTGCGCCGAATGTGCCGGTTCATGCGCCCATGCTGGGGCGTTGTTATGTTGAATTGGTCAGTAGCTGGGATGGTATACATTGGAACAGACTGGAAGACCGTTCACCATTCATCCAGAACGAGCCGGGAAGCCTCGGTTCAGGTGTGATCTGGCCGGCCAACGCTCCGGTTGTTCTGGATACGGAACTGTGGTTCTATTTTGGAATGGGCTTTCATTCTCATGGGTTCCAGCTCGTGAAAATGCCTGGACTTGCCAAGCTGCGAAGAGATGGTTTTGTGAGTCTTGCTGCGGGAGACAAGGAAGGATGGATAGTTACGAAGCGGTTTACCTGTCCGGGGGGACGTCTGTTTGTGAATGCTGATGCGTGTGGCGGCCAGCTCTCTGTTTCTGTTGTTGATGCAGACGACTATCATTTTCCCTACTATGCGAAAGTAAGGTGTGCAACCCTTGACCAGGATTCCCTAGCGAATGCAGTGACATGGGTGGAGCGCAGCGACCTGACATCTCTCGAAGGCAAGGAGATCCGCCTGAAGTTCTATCTGAGAAATGCCGACCTCTATTCCTTTTGGTTCAAGTGAAGAATGTAACACAGGGATGCGCTTGAGCTGGAAAGGCTCCTGATTGATGGAGGTACGAAAATCGACAGTAAGGACCACTTATGGAACAGATCCTGCAGTAGCAGGTCATTGCAGCGAAACAGTCGTCCGGTAGTGCTGGAGGGGTGGGTCAATCCGTCGCAGATCCTGGGATCCCATCGTATCCGCTTCTTCTCAGCTGTTCACATCCTCCTTCTCACGTGCAATACCCACGTGCAGACTGCTCGCCTGGAGTCGCGCAACCTCAGGAGTCGAGAAAAGGGGGTTCCCGAATCGAAGATTCAAGTTGCGTTGGACGCAACGCAAATCATGCAAGAAGGAAGCGGAGGAATTCGACAACGTGATGGAGCTGGACACAACACACTTGTCGCCGGAGCAGACGGTCGCAGATGCCGAACGGTGGATACTAGAGAGGATCTAGAGCAGGCCAACCTGGTCGAACCACAGAAGTAATATGATCGATCCCATATGTTGCAGTTCTTGATGATCGGAGACTCTGAGATGGGGCAATAAGGCGCCCGCTGCCTGGATCAATATACCGTTAATTTTTCTTATTGTGTCTCGTGAAGGAGTAAGAAAATGAAGCTTGGAGTTATGCCCGGTGACATCATTCCCTCTTCTGAACTGAAAGCAGAAGGATTCGACGCGATGCAGCTGTTCTGGGGCAAGGGCGATGGTGCGGCCGCCAACGATGCCGAACCTGCGAAGATCGCAGCGACCCTGGCTGCAGGTAACCTAGATCTGGCAGCCATGACACTCCACATCGAACTTGTGGGCCCACACGGCCGAATCGATGCCGATGTCGAACGAGCCTTAGAACTGGTCGGCCGCACGGCCTCTCTGGACATCCATAAGGGTGACAACCCGCGGTCCATTCTGGTCTGGCACCCCTCAGGTTATCCTGAGAGCGAGGGCTTGGATGACCGGGCAATCTTCGACGGTCTGTGCGGCGCACTCACGGAAATCTGCAGAGTCGCAGAGTCATCCGACGTTAATATCGCCGTTGAGATCACACGAAACAGCGCCGTTGGAAGCGCCGAAACGTTCCTCCACCTAGCAGAACACGTCGACTCCAGTGCCCTCAAGGTCTGCATCGACGCCGCCAACTTCTGTCCCGACCGCACACCCCTGGTTCGTGCCATTCGCCGTCTGGCCCCCTACACCGTCATCGCTCATGGCAAGGACTGTTCATTCAAGGACAATGGAGAACCCGATACGTATGGGCCAACCGGATCTGGCAGACTGGACTACGACACCTATATTCAGTCCCTGCTCGAGTTTGCGCCAGAATTACCCTATTTCGTGCTGGAGTACTACAAGTCGCGGGAAGACCTGCTGAAGGCACGCGACATTGTGCTGGAGGCTTTGGCTGGCTGAGGTTTGCGTTAGATTGACGGATAGACTTGCCTGACATTCATCGGACTCGTTCTAAAGAGTACATCAACCCTTTGATCCATCCATACGACAATTCTACGCAGACACGCTGGGACCGCGGCGAGTTCAAGGTTCAACTCAATCAGCCTAATAATCCTCGTCCCATTGGGTTTTGTGACGGAAGCACAGAGGACGTCGCTGAACTTCACTTTATCGCTGAAGCCGAGGGTGTTGATGAAGTGAAAATCCACAAGAAGATCCTCAAGACCGGGCGGGAGATCTGGACCTTGGGAGGAATCAATCGATGACGCGATTCGATGAAAGGGTGATCCTCCTCACAGGGGCTGCTCGGGGACTGGCTCGGGCAACAAGCACGTCTGTTGTCCGAGCGGGGTGGATCGCTGGGCCTCGTGGATATCCTCGAGCAGGAGGTGGTTGTCCTGGCGGCAGAGCTCGCGAAGACGCAAAGCCCTTCGTTGCCGATCTGTCGAGCGTTGGGGAGATAGGCAAAACGGTCGAAAGCGTTCTGGGAGCGTTCGGCCAGATCGATGTCCCGATCAACAACGCAGCTATTTGTCCCCGTATCCCGTTCGGCGACGCCACCGCTGAGGATTGGGATCGCCAGTTTGACAACTGTGGCTCCAAAATAGACATCTACAATGTACTGGACATCAAGCTTCACGATGGCGCGATAGCCAGCCTTGCAAGTACGGGTGCCACCAAGCCCTCTGAGCGAACCTATGAGGTCCGGGTATACGGAACCGAAGGCAGGCTCTTCATGGATCTCTGGAAGGGGACCATGTCCTACACAAGGGCGACGGACAAGTGCACAAATACGAGGGACTCGCGCCACAGAACATCTACCCGCTCTATGCCGCTGCTACGAACCTCGTTGATGTAAGCCTCGGACTGGCCGGGAACGGGTCCCCCGCCACACTGGGGGCGACGGCGATGCGCATCATCAGGGCCCCCTGCTGATCAGCGTCTTGCGGGCAAAATGCCATCTTGTAGAAAGAGCCGTGGCGCTCCCTGCGCGCGGTCCTCAAGCCCTCATTTCTTCCTGGAGGCAAAGCAAGCGCCAACACGGACTCAAGACAAGTGCTCAGGCCACTTTTCAAGCGTCATCATGTTGATGTTCCCCATTCCCGAAAAGGAACCCTCTGTGAAAATCAAAGATATCAAAGTCTACCCCACGTGGGTCGGGCATCGAAATCAGTTACTTGTAAAGATCGAAACCGACGAAGATGTTCACGGCTGGGGCGAATCCGGCGTCTCGGGACGTGAACTGGCTGTCAAAGGCGCCGTCGAACACTACCGAGAATTCCTGATCGGTCGAGATCCCCGAAATCCGGGCGCCTTGTGGCAGGAGATGTATCGCAGTCAGTACTTCGAAGGTGGTCGCATCCTCACCGGAGCGATCTCCGCGATCGACATCGCTCTCTACGACATCATGGGCAAAGCGCTGGACATACCGGTTTACCAACTCCTAGGCGGCAAACATCGCGACTATGTTCCCTGTTTCGCCACCACCGGTGCACCGTCGCTGGAGAAACTCATCGAGAATTGCGAGCTTCTGCTAGACAAGGGTTGGTCCGTCATCCGTTCGACCATCGCCTATCGGGGCAAAGCGAAAGGTGAGAATCTCTTCGAGCCGAGAGAATCCATCGGTGTATCGGCGGAATGGCTCGCGATTCTTCGACAGGAGCTCGGTCCCGATCCGGTCCTTGGGATCGACTACCACCATCGCCTCACTGTGGCCGAAGCTGCCTCGTTCTGTCAGAAAATGCCGGCTGGCACGCTTGACTTTATCGAAGAGCCCATTCGAGACGAATCACCGGAAGCATACGAATCGCTCCGAACAATGACCGACATTCCCTTCGCGATCGGAGAGGAGTTCGCCAGCAAGTGGCAGTTCGCGCCCTATCTGGAACGCGGCATCACACAGTTCGCCCGAATCGACATCTGCAATATCGGCGGTTTCACGGAATCGATGAAAGTCGCAGCAATGGCCGAATCACACTACATCGACCTGATGCCGCACAATCCACTCGGCCCTGTGTGCACAGCGGCAAGTGTTCACCTCGGAGCAGCTGCACCCAACTTCGCCTGGCTCGAAGCCCGTTTGTCCCCGACCGAAAGCCTGAAATTTCAAGACCCGGAACTCTTCCCCAAGCAGCTGGAAATGGAGCGAGATCGATACATCGTCCCCGACAGCCCCGGACTCGGCGTCGAAGTCAACGAGGAAAAAGTTGCTGCGCAAACCTTTGAATTTTGGGAGGCCCCCCACCTGAATCGAGAAGATGGCTCATATACGAATTGGTAACACAAGTGTGTAGCACCCCTGCATCTTGATTCCTGGGACCGTCGCCCGGCCTGTTCGCCGTAGCTTTAGTGCCGGGGGAAACTGAGTCGCGCGCAACGATGTATCTGGCTGATTCTNCCCTCTGCTCTNGGCCTCNTGCCCTGCTTGGATCACCTTACCTTAGGGTTCTTGGGTTTCGGCATCCNCTCTTCCTTCTGCGCCTCCACNTCCTCACTCCACCCACTGGNCCTTTCTACCTCCACANAGCTTTTGAAAAGGAGTCCCAATGACAACACCCAAAGGCGGTCACGTCTTCGANCTCATCACCGGTGAAACAATGGAGGTGGACCTCTCAACCGGTCGCCACNAAGTCACNCTCCTNGAAGTTCACGAACCGCGTTGCAGAGTGCGTGGCGTCATCCGCTTCCCGGGTGTCACACTCTATGTAAATAGCGAAAAAGTATACGTGCCTGCAGCTCTCTACCACATGCCTCTGACTCTGGAGGGTATCAGAATCGGCTGTTCCGTCACTCGGGGTGTCGCAGAAACAGTCGGGAGGTTCAAGGATGTTTATGCCTTTGAAAAGGATGCNCGCATTCGNTGCTGGGCACCGGANGATCCCCTATTCGACCGTAAGCCTCTNGTCTACCCGGTCGGACAAACCTGGTTCGCCTCCATGACTCAAATGGCCAACGAACGCACCTACGTCGACGCCGGTGAATTTCCTTTCAAAGATCCGGCAGTCGACTACATATACCACCATTACGGAATGGACTTTGGCGGTTACGAGANCGCGGTACCGATCATTNCCGCTCGGGGTGGTCGAATCATCTGCNTGGGAAATGAAACGGTCGAAGGCTACGACGAGAANGNCGCCGGAACTCCTCGCTACGATCGNGTGGTCGTAGAAGACGAAACCGGCTGGTGTTATCGGTATTCTCATATCGAAATGATTTCACAAGACCTTGAGCTCGATAGAGATATCCCGGCCCGTCACTTCATTGGCACCCTGGGAAAAGAGGGTTCCTCCGGCGGGTGGAGCCACCTGCATTTCAGCATCTGTTCACCTCAGCCCAGCGGTCGATACGGTGAGGTCGAGGGATACCCCTTCCTCGTGGAATCCTACCTGAACGAGCACCCGGGATCCCTTCTCGCCTGTGCCCGTCCCCACCGAGTCGCAGAAGTCGGTGAACCAGTAGAGCTGGATGGGAGTCGCTCCGTTTGTGATGGCGCCGACATCGTCTCGGGGAGCTGGACCTTCCACGATGGCGAATGCGTAAAAGACATCCGCGCCACCAGAACCTACAATCGGGAAGGAACCTACTCTGAAATGCTAACTGTCACAGATAGCCGTGGACAAACCGACATCGACTTTTGCGTGGTCCAGGTTCTCCCAGGCGACGCAGATCCAGTCCGGACTGCGCCAGGCATTCACCTCACCCATTATCCCACGCGAAATCTCTGCACCGGGCAACCCATCGCTTTCAAAGTGCGCACCTTCTGCAGGGGTCCTTTCGAGATCAACCATCCTGACGAGGAATCCTGGGACTTCGGCGACGGATCATCTGCAGTCACCCGATCCAGTTCCCCAGCTCGTAGCGCTGCCTCAACCGATACCGACTACGCCGAGAGATGGCACACCTACGACAAACCCGGTCGATTTATCGTCACCGTAACCTGTACGGGCACGAATGGCCTCACCGCCACAGCAAAGATCAAGGTAGATGTGAATTCCTGAATCAGGGACACAGAAATCAAGTCAGTTGCAATAAAAAGAAAAGACGCACCNTCCGAGTCCTTTGATAAGAAACTCANATAGTGCGTCATTCTTCTTGAGATCGATGTGCTTCGGTGAAGCACTATCCTTCAGGATCAGGCAAGGTCGAAGCGATCCAGATTCATCACCTTGTNCCACGCNGCCAAAAANTCGCCAACGAAANTCTCCTGGGAGNCGTCACACGCGTAGACCTCCGCAAGTGCTCTGAGTTGAGAGTTCGAACCGAAAACCAGGTCCACGGCCGTCGCAGTCCATTTGACATCGCCCGAAGAGCGGTCCTTCCCCTCGAACACACCCTCGGATGCGGCCTGCCACTCGGTTCCCATATCCAGAAGATTCACAAAGAAGTCATTCGTCAACGACTCCGGCCGGTCAGTAAACACACCCAGCTCGGACTGACCGCTATTTGCGTTCAGAACGCGTATTCCGCCGATCAGCACGGTCATTTCGGGAGCCGTCAGCGTCAGTAGGTGGGCCTTGTCCAGCAGCAACTCTTCCGGTCGTCCCTTGCGTCCATCAGCGATGTAGTTCCGGAACCCATCTGCGGTTGGCTCCAGTAAGGCGAAAGACTCCATGTCTGTCTGCTCCTGGGCCGCGTCTGTTCGGCCTGGTGAAAACGGAACCTGAACGTCATGCCCGGCATCTTTCGCAGCTTTTTCTATGGCCGCGCACCCTCCGAGCACGATCACATCCGCAAGGGAAACCTGCTTACCGAAATCTGCTCTAACCTTCTCCAGAATTTTCAGTACGTTCTCCAGTACTGCCGGATTGTTGACTGCCCAATCCTTCTGCGGTGCCAGTTGAATCCGTGCGCCGTTTGCACCACCCCGTTTGTCAGTGCCGCGGAATGTGGCCGCCGACGCCCATGCCGTGGATACCAGTTGGGATACGGACAGACCGGACGAGAGGATTTTACTCTTCAGGTCTGCGATATCATCGTCCCCGATCAACTCGTGATCCACTGCGGGGACCGGATCCTGCCAGATCAACTCCTCAGACGGAACCTCCGGACCGAGATACCGCGAGACGGGTCCCATATCACGGTGCGTCAACTTGAACCACGCACGTGCGAAGGCATCGGCGAACGCGTCAGGGTTCTCGAGAAAGCCCTTTGAGATCTTGCCATAAGCCGGATCCATCCGCAATGCCAAGTCGGTCGTCAGCATGATGGGGGCATGCCGCTTTGACGGGTCGTGGGCATCGGGGACGGCGTCTGCAGCTGCTGGTTCCGTAGGAATCCACTGTTGCGCGCCAGCTGGGCTCTTGGTCAGGTCCCAGTCGTAGGCGAAAAGCGTCTCGAAGAAGCTGTTGTCCCACGTCACCGGTGTCGATGTCCAGGCGCCCTCCAACCCACTGGTGATCGTGTCTCCGCCTTTTCCACTGCCATGGCTGCTCTTCCACCCAAGGCCCTGCTCTTCGATGCTTGCCCCCTCAGGTTCAGCACCCACAAGGGCTGCATCGCCGGCACCGTGGGTCTTGCCGAAGGTGTGTCCTCCTGCGATGAGTGCCACCGTTTCCTCGTCATTCATCGCCATACGCCTGAAGGTCTCTCGAATGTCGTGAGCTGCCTTCAGTGCGTTGGGCTCGCCGTTTGGGCCCTCGGGATTCACGTAGATCAGACCCATCTGGACGGCACCAAGCGGATTATCCAACTCTCTGTCGCCGCTGTAACGCTCGTCATCAAGCCACTCCGCCTCCGCACCCCAGTCCACATCCTCCTCGGGCTCCCAGACATCTTCGCGCCCNCCCGCAAAACCGAACGTCTTGAGTCCCATCGACTCGAGCGCCACATTTCCCGTGAGAACCATCAGGTCTGCCCACGAAAGCTTTCGGCCGTACTTCTGTTTGACCGGCCAGAGCAGCCGGCGGGCCTTGTCCAGATTGGCATTATCGGGCCAGCTATTGAGCGGTGCGAATCGAAGCTGTCCGGCGCCTGCACCACCTCGTCCGTCACCGATGCGATATGTACCGGCAGCGTGCCAGGCCATCCGGATGAAGAGTGGACCGTAGTGGCCGTAATCGGCCGGCCACCAGTCCTGCGACGTTGTCATGATCTGCTCAATGTCCTTTTTGACCGCGGCGAGGTCCAGTGTCTTGAACTCCGCGGCATAGTCGAAATCCTCGCCCATCGGATCGGCCGAGGGCGGGTTCTGATGAAGGATCTTCAGGTTCAGCTGGTTCGGCCACCAGTCCTGGTTCGATCTGGTGGCGCTCACCGTACGCGCGCCCGACATCGGGCATTTGCTCTCTCCGTTCGACACGTGGTCCTCCTGCTGTTTGGTTATGTGGGTTGATCGGGTTGTACTTGAGTTGTTCTTATGGTTTCGCTTTTGTCGCACTTATGTAGAGACTGTGGTCTGGATCNGTTCTCCCCTGCGTCATNCGAGTNTCGAGTTGTCGAGAGACACTCGGGGCATTTTCCCCAATACACAACCTCGGCCTCATCGATCTCGTAGCCCGAGTCGTCCGCCGCGGTCAGGCATGGCGTATCCCCCACCGCGCAGTCCACATCGACCATCTGTCCGCAATTACGGCAAATGAGATGATGATGATTGTCGTCAATCCGGTCTTCGTATCGCGCGGGAGACCTGGCGGGCTGGATGCGCCGGATGAGACCCTTGTCCACCAGGATGCGGAGGGCATCGTATACCGCCTGGCGCGAAATCACGCCAATCTCGATTCGTACGACCTCGGCGACTTTATCCGCTGTCCCGTGTGGGTGAACCGACACCGCACGCATAACGGCCAGGCGCTGGGCCGTAGCCTGGACACCGTGTTTACGAAGAAGCGTGGCTGGATCGTTGATCATGGGCGCAAGGTAAATCTAATACTGGACTCTGTCAAGAATTATAATTAAGTCCAGTATTCCTTCTGTCCTGTCATCGGTTTGGTGAGATCTTTGCTGCTTACCACGTAGATGCAGCAAATTTTCCCGCCTTCCTGCTTCCCTCCAGACCATCCGAAATACCGCAAATTCTCAGATTGAAAGTTCCACTCTCCCATACCGCGAGCGGCGGAAGGGTGACATTTTAGCCTACTTTTTTTCCCACAAAAAGGTGGCTTGACAACCAGAAGGTCGCCAAAACCGGAGGGGAGAATTTTCACGAGAAAAGATATTTCTCTTCCTGAAGCACCTCCACGAAAAATTCGTTATCATACCACCATCCAGATCGCAGACCCTGATCTTCTTACCTTTCAACAAGAACCCATAATCTCGGACCCATGCCCCCCAATCTCACAAACCGCTATCCTTCCATTGAAAGCCTCCGCCAAAGGGCTCGGCAGCGCATCCCTTTCTTCGCATGGGAGTATGTCGACAGTGGTACGGGGAATGGCGGCTGCATGCGTCGCAATCAAGAGGCACTCGAATCCGTCACCCTCGTCCCCCATTACATTAAAGGTGTGTTCCAGCCAGATACCTCCACAAGCCTCTTCGACGTAGACTACAACGTCCCCTTCGGAGTATCTCCTGTAGGACTCACCGCCCTGATGTGGCCCAGAGCCGAACGCATCCTGGCGAAGGCCGCAGCCGACCATCGCTTTCCATACACCCTCAGCACCGCTGCCACGGAAGCTCCTGAAACAATCGGCCCTCTCACCAACGGCATGGGGTGGTTCCAGCTCTATCCTCCCCGTGACCCGAAGATTCGGCGCGACTTGCTCCTTCGGGCAAAGGACAACGGTTTCACAACCCTTTTGGTTACCGCAGATGTCCCTGTCGCCGGTCGTCGAGAGCGACAGGTACAGGCCGGTGTCACGGTTCCACCCCGGGTCACACCCCTGATGCTCTGGCGTTCTGCCATCCGACCAGCTTGGGCGTTCGCCACGCTGAAGTCTGGAATTCCTAGATTTCGTGGACTCGAAAAGTACCTGGACGGACGGGACATGCGCGACATGCTCACCTTCATCGGCCAGGAACTCGGCGGATCTCTGGATTGGGAATATCTCCAAGCGGTAAGGCAGGAATGGGAGGGCCCTATAGCCCTCAAGGGGGTAATTGATGTAGAAGAAGCAGAACGCGCGGTATCGATCGGCTACGACGGCATCATGGTATCAAACCACGGAGGTAGGCAATTCGACGGTTCGCCGGCAGCTATATCAGTGCTCCCCTCGATTGTTTCAGCCGTGGGCGATCGTACAGCAATCCTCTTCGACAGCGGAGTACGCGGGGGCCTGGACATCGCAAGGGCATTNGCTCTGGGAGCAGACTTTGTCCTCCTTGGAAGAGCCTTCATGTATGGTGTTTCGGCGCTGGGAGATCGGGGCGGGGACCACGTTGCGCGGATCCTGAAAGATGACCTCGTGAACAATATGACACAGCTGGGTTGCCGCAGTCTCTCCGAATTGGCAAGCAGGCTACCGAAAACCACCTGAGCCGAAGGGCGACGTGGTACAACCAGAAAGGGATCTACCGGATGAGCATTTCCCCAACAGACAACGGGTTCAGCATTGCCGAATTGGGCTATATCAGCCCACAGGATTTCGGTGCGAAAGGTGGCGGTCAGAGCAATGACACCACAGCCTTCAAGTCTGCCCTGGAGAAAATCGGCAGCGAGGCGGGTACACTCTTAGTGGCACGCGCTGGATATCGTGTGGACACTATCACCATTCCAGAAACTGTCGACCTCAGATTCATCAACGGCGGGCACCTCATTATTTCCGAAGGACAGACACTGACTGTGCGGGGAGGCATCGATGCTGCCCCCGTCAAAATCTTTCAGGGCGCAGTCGAGGGCTCGCCACGTGTGAGTTCAGTCTACCCGCAATGGTTCGGCGCTAAGGGAGATGGTGAATCCGACGACACCTCGGCACTACAGCAGGCCGCAGACCTCGCGCGTGAATCCTTTGGACGCCAGCTGTTCATACCGGCCGGTCGCTACGCGATTACCAGCAACCTGACGCTCCGATGCAATGTCGAATCCCGCGGCACCCTTGAGAAACGCATCATCCTCGACGACTCCCGTCACGTCGCCAGGGATCCACAGGGATTCCTCCCAAGACATTACGCAAGGGATTCGATTTCTGTCGAAATCGTGNACGACACCGCCCCGGTCAACCTGGATCCGGGACCCTTCTACGGCATNAAGGAAAACGAATTCAAAATCCCGAACTACCGGGATATTCCTCTCGCCGAAACGCCTGAACAGAGCATTCACCTGGAAGAAGGCGGCACCCTCGTCATGCAGAGCACCGACTTCTTCACCTCGCGAAACAACAATCGCGGCGACGAGCACTACGACCGCAACGACTGCTCTCAACTCGTATCGCCCCTGGGCGATGTCTATCCGGAATTCGCCTTCGATTATCCGGAAATGCCGGAAGCTCCCGAGTGGAGTCCGGATATCATTTACAAGAAGGGCGACTACTGCAAAGTGGATGACGTCATCTACAAATGCAAGTGGCCGTCCGGTGAATGAACCACCTACGAGCATCGACATCTGGGCAAAATCGACGTTGGCGCGCATTCACCAGCCGAGAATGAAGGCATGTACAACTTCAGCTATACAGACGGCACGGAGGATCGCCTCATTCTGTGGCTCGAAATAGGCATGTCGGTCAATTATTCTTCTCCGCAGTCTCCGCTCACGATCAACGGGCTTCAGATCGACGTGTTGACAACTGAAGAGCTCGACGAACCCCACCTGGTAAGCGACGGTGGAACCGTTTCCATCACGCGAAGCAATGTCACCCTGACCAACCTGAGGGTTTCCTGCATAGACCGTCACTGCCTGATTTCGTCCCTCGTCGGCATCAGAGACTGCTGTAACATCACGATGAACCAGGCCAGAGTTTCAGGTGCGACTTACCACGGCCTGGGATACAACCTGCTTCACAGCAACTGTGCGAATATCACTTATCGGAACTGCGTCTCGATCAACTGTCGCGACGCCCTCGCTGGACGGCACGGAAAAAACATCCTCGTCGACGGCGGCCACTACAACCGGGTGGATGACCATTACGGACGCAACATCACAGTACGTAATGCAGAAATCCACGCAATCTCTACCATGATACCAGGATATATGTCCCCCGAGGTCGACCTGAAGAACTGGGGCTTTATCCCCTCCGTGGCGTTCGTCTTCGGCGGATGCAACTTCCGCATGGAAAGCTGTCGCATCATCGGCTGCGCGATCGTCTTCTCAGGTAGAGGAGATACGGCCGACCTCTATGGCAACATCACACTGCGCGATCTCGTAATCGAATCGGATGAAGATGTAGCCCTCTTCAATCACACATACAGTGAAGACTTCGACTTTGCACACCAGGTTCGTGTCCCGGATCGTGTCCTGATCGAAAACGTAACCCTCACAGGAAAAGGGCACTTCCGTCTGAATCCCTGTGGTGGTCCCGACTCGCAATATGGTCCATTCCTGATTCGAGGCTGTCACCCCATCAGCGAAGTCCAGGGGAGAGAGGTTGAATACACGTTTGATAACTGCACCATCTCGGACGCCGAGTTCACGAGTGAAGGAAATGTACGCAGCAACTTTCGGAACTGCACCTTTGGAGGTGATTTGACCGGCATCGACGCTGCTGGAGTAGGATTCGCCTCCGGGAATCTGCTCCTCAATGGCGCCTCGATCCCGTTCGAATCTGAGCATGCAGACGAAGGCACATACGACTCTAAGGTTCGATGAGCAAGATCAAGATGGGACAGGTGGATGAAGATCGACACTGTGGAGCGAGTACAGAACAAGCATCGGATCCCCCTGCCGAGTCCTATGTACCAGCTTGGCTTGCACCCGACGGGAAGCGGAGGACCGACCTGAACCTCTCCTTCTACAGAGTCCATAAGGATGCCGAAATTAAGGGTTATGGGCCTGCCAAAGGCTTCTCCGAACTGTCATATCGCCGAGTAGAAGGAAGGGAATCGAAGACGACTTGCGAAAATAAATCAATCGACAAGTTCGCGCCGGACGGCGCAACCGGAGCCGCTTTATCATGAGCATCGGCAGCTCGGTCACACCGGAAACTCCGGTCAACCAGGTCCGCCAATACTGCGACATTGCTCGAGAAGTGGGCTGATAGAATAACCAGAATGTTCTACGTAGAAGATATATCATCCGATACCACCCAACACAAGGAGACAGAGCCTTGAGTACCGAATTTAATGAGTATGAGGCGGTCATCAAGACAGTACAACACTACATCGATGGAGCGATTTCCGGTCGAGGTGACGACATGAAGCCCGGCTTTCACCAGGACGCGACCATCTTTGGATATGTGGGTCACGACCTGTTCGCCGGCCCCATCCAGCAGCTCTTCGAGTGGAACGATGGGAACGGCCCTGCTACAGATCTTCAGTATCGGTTCTCAAAGATCGATATCGTCGGCACCATCGCCACGGTGCGTCTCGAGCTGGACAACTGGACCGGCCATCGATTTACCGACATGTTCACACTACTCCAAGTCGACGGAGAGTGGAAGATCATGAACAAGGTCTTCCACCTTCACGGGTGAGAGAACCGACGCCAGAATCGGGAACGGACCAGAAAACTTCCGGGGAATGAACCGGATCCGGCCCCCTTCATCAAGACTGAATGGGGCTTGACCAATCTTTCGGTTACCTCAAAAACCATTTACCCCTTAGAATCTTACGTCAGGAGTGTGCCATGAGGATCTTGATCGTGTGTGATCTCGAAGGTGCTGCAGGTGTGGTTGACTTCAGAACCCAGACGTACGACGATGGCCGCTATAACGAACAGGCAAAGCGCCTGTCCACCCTCGAAGTGAACGCACTTATCGAGGGTGCCCTAGAGGGGGGTGTCACGGATCCCATCGTTTTGGACGGGCACGGCAGCGGGGGTCTGGATATCGAGCATATCCATCGTGAGGCGCGCGTGATGCTCGGTCGCCCCCAGCGCTCCGTCTGGGAACAAGGACTGAAAATTGATGCCCAGTTCCTGTATGGCCATCATGCGATGGACAACACACCCGATGGCGTTCTTTGCCACAGCTGGAGTTCGCGAAACATCACCAACTGCTGGTTGAACGACAAACTCATCGGAGAAATTGGATTCAACATCGCCCGAGCCGGCGAGGAAGGCGTGCCCACCATTTTTCTCAGTGGAGACCGGGCAGCTGTGGACGAGGCAAGGTGTTATGTTCCGGACATCGAAGGCATTGTTGTGAAGGAGGGGCTCAGTAGAACGGCCGCCCTTACGCTTTCTCCCGCCAAAGCGCGGGACTTGATCCGCGAGGGCGCCCGAAAAGCTATAGGACGTGTCGGGAGCATTGCAACATTTACAATTCCATCTCCTTACACGTTTGTCACTGAATATCAGGCTGCGGCCAGCGCCGAGTCCAGAGCTGCACGTGAAGACGCCGAAAGAACCGGCACCCACACCATCAAAATCACTGGAGAGAGGTTATCTGAGATTGCCCAGAAACGCTGACCACTGAGCGAAATCAACACAGAAGTTTCATAAACCCGTCCCGAGCACCGCCGCTTCATCAACACACTCCACCGTAATTGGCCAAGACCGAATGAGCAAAGCCTGGTACACAGCGGAAGCAATTCGTTTCATATTGCGACGCAATGTCTCGCGCTTTCGGCTAGATATCAAGATCGATTATGACCCTTGAGTTCTCAACATAACTATGCTATAGCAACACAGCTGGGGAACCTCGAATTCCCAGAATCCTTCTTTTGCGTCTATGGCTAGGGTTTCATTTCTTGACTCAAGATCAGGTGAGATCAGCTCCATTGTCTCCGTCCTCTCACCTCCGCCCATTCTGACCATAACCTTGATGTTCTCGATCGGCCCCTCCTCATCCCAATTCAGCAGATGAACAAAAGTGCCATTGGCATTCCTGGTAATCTCGCCGACCACTGGTCCCTCCGCATCGATGCGAAGCGTGCGCTCACCGCCCAGTGCATAGTCGAGTGCAGACACGATCTCCTCGTGATTTACTGCGAGTTCCCGGGCAAAGGAATACAGGGGCATCTCGGGACCGTACGAATGTGACAGCTGCACATCTGATGAAATGCTGCCGCCGGCCTTGTCTGGGCGATCGACTCGGCCCACAATCGCCACTCTCCCATCGTCCACCTCCAGAAACTTCGTCCCTTCTTCGGGCCATTCGAAACCCAGTAGTTCGCCAAGTATATGTGACTTCTCACGACGGTAGCGCTCGCCTTTCCAGGGTTGCAGGAATTCATTGAGTACACCTGTGTCTTCTGTTGCAACCAGGCACCCTCCCCTCTTGACATATTCGGCGATGGTTTTTGCACGAGCCTCACTCATCGAAACCACATTGGGCAGAAACAGACACCGGTATTTTCCTAAATAATTCAAATCCCGATCGAATATGATGTTGAAGGTGAAATTCTCCTGCATCAAACTCTGTTCACACAATACTGCGCTCTGATGAGGATACTCGCAGGTATAGGATAGAGACTCGAAGGAGTGGAGTACCGTACAGTCTGCAATCGTCTCGGCATTACTCAGCAGATTGCGATTGTCCCGGGAAAACTCCAAATACTTTGCCATCCAGCTCGGCGGGTCATCCCGTTTGATCTGCCCCACCCAATCAAATGGGCTGGTGTTAAACGCCATTCCTTCAGCCAGGTAAAGCCGTTTGAAATCCGCAAGATCTGTACGCGTTACTGCGGGCGTAACCGGTATGCCGAATGATTTTCCAACCTTCATCTGCACGATCCTGCTCTTCACAATGCCATTGGTCAACAACTCTGGCTTCCCCGCGACTTCTGCACTGAACAGATCGCATTCGGGAAGAATGAACTCCGGCCAGGCTCCGTGAAATGCAGCATTGTTCAGTCCAGGGACACCGCCGAACAGGTAATTCACATACAAGATCCCCTCGGGATTACACGTCTTTATCGTCTCGTTCAGTTCTCGCGTCACCTCTCCCAGTCGATGACACCTGAATTGAATCCACTCCTGAGATACTGGATCAAGAATGGTGTAGGGATCAGGGATCCCTGTCCGGTAATCCGTATAGCCCAGTGTCCTGAATGGTGGCGGATCGAAGACCGCAAGCGACCCAAAACGAGCACGACGGGCTTCCGGATTCAGATACTTCCGATCCACATAATTCCTGAACCGGTTCCTACAATGATCGCAAACACACGTATAACTGAAATACCCGAAGAGGTCGGTGAAGATGCCGTCTAGGTCCAGTATCTCCATCACACTCCTCACCATTTGCTTTACGTATTGCATGAAATCAGGATTGTTCAGGCATGGAATGTATTGCCACCACTTCGGTCCAAAGGTCGGCACCTGTCCATCAGGACCCCTTTGCATCCAATTTGTCGCCTCTGGGATCTCCTGGAAGAACGACTCGGAGATGACTTGCCCGATCGTCTGCGTATAGAGCACCCGCCGGATCCCCTTCTCCTTTAGCGCGCGGCTGATCTCCACGTTAGCCCTGACCTCAGCCATATCGATCTCTGGACCCAATCCTCTCACTCCGTCCAGTATCACGAAGTTTATTCCCTGGTCCCCGAGGACCTCGGCCATCTTGGGATCGCGTTGTTCTCGAACCAACCTTGCTGTCTCTTCTGTGCACAATCCCAAACGCAAACCATGTGGCACATTTTCGATCGCCTGCACAGCAGTGAAACCTTCGTATATCCATTTCGGGGTTTTGATTTCCATGCACGTATCTCAGATGCTCGTCAATAATCCACAGCTCCGCCGATTTGCCTGGAGTGTGGGTGCCACATACGATTAAGGGCGAATACGGGATTCGCCCTTGCAAATTCGGTTCTTCGGTCCTGGCTGTGTCAAACGTGAGGTGTTCTGCTAAGTCCGATTAGTCCGATCTCTAGAACGTCTCACCTTCCCTCTTGATCAACTCCTCGTTCCATTCAATCCCGAGGCCGGGGGACTCTCCCATAATCACATATCCATCCTTGAACTCCGGACCAGCCATTATATCAGTGCTGAAATTCCTCAGATAATTCTCGACCACCAGACCATTTTCAACAGCCGCGACAACTACGGATCCCAACATCCCCTGGCCGTGGGGTGACATCGGAAGATGGTGTGCACTTGCCATAGCCGCAATCTTCATCCACTCGCTTATGCCGCCGCATGTGTTGGGATCGGCCTGAACGATTGCAACTCCTCCTCGTTGGATCAAGTCTCGGAATCCCCATCGTGTGAACTCATTTTCACCACTGGAGATAGGGACATCGAGCGCATCGGCTACTCTGGATGATCCATCTAGATCATCTGCCTGCACGGGCTCCTCATACCAGTAGGGGTCACAATCTTCCATCATTCTGCCGAAGCGGATTGCGGTATGCGCGTCCCAGGCATTGTTTGCATCAACCATAAGCGCAACATCCTCACCTATCGCCCCCCGAACAGCACGGACACGCTCGGCATCTTTTCTCAGCCCGGCGCCAGGCCAGCCCACCTTCATCTTAACCGCCGTGAATCCCTGGCTTACGTAGGTCTCCATTTCTTCACACAATTCCCGTATGCCTTTGCCTTCCTCATAGTATCCACCGGCCGCATAAGCCCACAGTCTGTCTTGTACGCCCCCAAGCAGTTTCCATACCGGCTGACCCAATACCTTTCCTTTCAAGTCCCACAACGCGTTGTCAGCCGCACTGATCACCGGGATGAATTCACCTTTCGCTACGGGCTTCCGTGTTCCACCCATATACAGCTTTTGCCACAGATGAGCGATACGCATCGGATCCTCTCCTATAAGTTTCTCCCGGAGGGTTCCAAGATTCCTGCACACCCCGCCCGAACAGAGCGTTGTACCCTCAATGCCATCGTCGGTGCATATCGACAATCGGGACTGCCCCTTTGAACGGGTTGTAATGATGGAATTCCAAAATGGTTTCCGCAATTCCTGCTTTACAACTGTCACTTTCAGTTCGGTGATCTTCATATATGCTACCCTGGCCCTTTCCTCACTTCAAGAAAGTATCCTTGACCACTATCTTCCCGTCCTTGAACGTGAACACATCGCACCCTCGCTCTTCGACCACCTCACCATCTTCCGCATCCGTGCCGGAGAACGTCCACTCGGGCACACCCTGATCACCACTGACAAAGTGCGTGTCCTCTGACCAACAAGCATCCGGAAACATCTCGAACACGGAAGAAAGCGCCTTTTTCACATCCGCTGCTGCTTGGACTCAAGAATCCTGAGAATTTCTCCTATCTCCTCGTGATCCTCCGCGAGAAGAAACGGGCCCTCGGTGAGACCCAGGAAATCGAAAAGCAGATCCGCAAACGGTCGGGTCGGAATCTCCACGGTCACCAACTGCTGATGTCGTTTCCTCAAGTACGGATGGTTCGAGTATATAGGTACGTGCACTTGCCCAATCCAGTTCGGCGGCCAGATTGGATTTGCCCTTCCTCAAACAATCTCCGTGACCTCGACACCGGGCGTATCGATTCGCCACGGTCGAGCTACACACCAGGCAGCCACACCCAGATCGCCAGCAATTTCCGCTAAGGTTGCATCCTTCCACTTTTCAGGAAGATTCCCAAGGGTCCTGTTCTCCTTGCGCACAAGGTGAGTTCAGGAACGAACAATACATAGCTGCCGGCGTTGCCGGTAACTTCGCCAAAAAAGATTCATTCATCTTACCCAGCGCCCCTTCTCAGGTGTTTCCTCAAAAAGGAAAACGTACCTTCACCATTGATTGTGTGGGGACCGTCGAAATACTCGATCTCAGTGAGATCCCCAAGATCCTGAAGTGCATAATGTCGATATGTCTTTGCGTACTCGTAGCCAACCCATTCATCAGGGGCACATCCGTCATGGTGTCCCCGCTCAACCATGAAGGGTCGTGGACAAATGAGCCAGCTCATCTCTGCGTAGTTGAATGTGTTTCCAAGGTTGAACTCCGGCATCTCGTACTCGCCGGAGAACATGTAGGTGCACCGGTGGTTAACGGTCACGTTCTTCCGAATCCATTCGTTGTAGTCCGCTGAACAAATGGAAAGACAGTATTGCTTAATCAGAGCAGGCACTCTCATCGCGGTTTTGCCACCATAACTCAATCCATAGAAGGCTATTCGCTCCGGATCCACAAATGGTAATGTGGAAAGCCATGCCAGCGTTTGTTCGTGCTGTCTCACGATGAAAGAAAAAAGCGAAAGCTTGAGTGGATTCGCCTTTCGTTGAAGCACACGGAATGCATCTTGCCCAATGTACGGATTCTGGGGAGCGTATGTTACGAATCCCTCTCTGGCCAGATTGTATGCGAAATTCCCATAGGGATGCCGAGGACCGTCAGGTCCTACCACGTCCTGGGGTCTACCCTCCAGACCGTGCTGGCAGACCACTACCGGTCGCCGGTCGCCCTTCCGAATCCGTTTGGGAATCAGTAGAATCCCATACGCGAACACATCTGGATAGACATCGAGCGTCACCTCATAGGCATTTAGCTTGGGATCCTCATAGAAGAGTCGTGAATGGGGATTCGGCCGCATCTCCACCGGGGGTAGCGCGCCAATCACATCTTCCAAGAGTCGTGCACGGTAGAGTTCCGCGTGCTTGCTGCAAACCGTGGTTTCCTCATCTCTGGCTTCCCTCCAGTACTCCGCACGACGGGTAGCCGCCTCCCCTAGCGAGACCTGCGTGTGTTCAACCAGCTGATCGAACTGCCGTTTGAACCTTAACTGCGGGCAAACACCCTCGCGGACATATCTCGGGACGTCGTCGCGGTCAGTATGTGTCGGAGCCACACCCAATCCTGCCGAGAAAGCCTCCAGCGTTTCAGCCTCCCCCGGGTTCCCACTCCGGCTCCGCGTCAGCACCAGGGACTCAGGATCGGAACTCAGACTCCTAGCCCGGTCGAACTCAATCTCCACCTCCTCCGGATCCGAGGTCATGAGACGTCCAGGAGCGCCAGACTGACTCACGCCTTCTACCTTTGGAGGCTCTTGCACCTCGGGATGACCCGCAATTTCGATCACGAGCTTCCTCGGACTGACCAGAGATGCGACTTCAGCATCACCGAAATCGTTAAGCAGTCCAAACACATTCCGATATATGGGCTGGGCCCACAGATCCTCCCGCTGCATGAAGAAACCGGAGACTCCAACCGAGCCTATCCGTGGGTCGATCGCCGCGGAATAGAAAGCGATCAACCCTCCTTCACCGTGCCCAAAGACCCCAATCGGCAATCCATTTTCCTCGAATGAATCGACCGCGGCCAGAACCTTCTGTATCTCGTAACCAATGACATGCCTTCCCAATTCATAAGCCGCTCTATAGATGTACTCCCGATGGGGTTGATTGGTCATGGCGATATCAGGGTTACCCGAATACGTGCACCTCCTGTCCATTAGAACCGGGATAAGCACCTGACAACCAGACTGAACCAATCGATCCGCAAGATATGGGCAGGCTGATCCATCCCTGAGCCCGGCGGATTGCTCTGGCGTCAAATCGCAGTCGGGCAAAAGGATGACGTTTGCCCTTGTCAAGTCTTCAGGTCTTATGAGAAGACCTTCGCCATCGACGCCCTTCAGAACAGGCCAACGTACTTCATATCCTCGGGAACCAGATCCTCTCGCCACTTCGGCGGGTCCGTCAACAGGGGAAACGGCTTGAATCGACCCACTCTGACGTGTATCCATCAAACCCAGAATCTCCGACAGTCTCGCTCGAAGCTCGGAGGATGTACCAGGGTCAGCTGCCTGGCCACGTCTTTTCCGGGTATTCTGAGTCTCCCGGGTCAAATACTGATCGATACCCTCAACCATCAAAGCTGCCAGATCGCCTTCCAGGGTCAATCGCCTGGTCCCAGGAAGTGTTCGACGGGTCGGCATGTCTGTAGTATCCTAACTCGAAGATCAGACGTCAGCTTCAAATGAAAAGCCGCACCCGAACAGATGCGGCCCAGCGAAAATCGTAAACCAATGTCTTTCTTCAGCCAGTCGCAAGGACAATATGAATTACTTGCGAAACTTCGTCAACACGAATAGGTGCGTGTCTACGTTCGATCCACCAGAATAGATGGACTGGCCTGGGGGGATTGTCAAGTCGGGGTTATCCCGTGCGATTTCCAAGTAGCAGACGATACGTTAAGTGCGAATAAAAAATCAGGGCGAATGACTTTTCAGCGACTCCGACACTGCAGCAGAGGGGTCTCGAACCCAGTCCCTGTCCCAACTCAGTGGAGGGAGGATTTCTAATGCTGCATGACGCACTTCCTTCATTAATCGCCTGGCATCTTCCGATCCTGAACATGCGACACTGACCTGTTCTAGCCGGGGTCCAATCTTTCGCCCGAGTCGTATCGCCTCACCCACCCTTACAAGCCATTTTGTGTTCTGATCTGCAACACAGCAAATCTTATATAACCCCTCAATTATCCTGCCGGAAGCAATCACCCGGGTCACTTGAGTTCGCTCACCCAATCCCCACATCGACCCGAGCAAATTACCGCAGCTTCCGATCAACAATTTGAGTTTTGTTTCTGCGATTCCTATGGGGTATTCGCTTTATCGAGTCTTCAGCTCTGTGAATCTGTTGCGACTGCCGTGTATATCCTCGGAGGAAGATAGGATCCACACCGTTGCGTTCCGTCTCATTCTGGCTGGTTAGATTAATCTCCTTTAACTGCTTTCGGGTTCATTGAGGCCGGTTGGAAATTGCCGATCTCCTCGTTCCATCTCACCTGACTCATGAGGATACACCCTCCATCCTCGAACTGCACATACGGTTCACCCCCAGGACCTGTTTCCTTCGGTAAGTGCGCCCTTGACCTCGAAAGCCAGTTCAACAGCCGATCCCTGTAAGGCTCGGGTGGCAACCAGGCCTGGTATTGACTCCTTACAGATTCAACCAGCGATGACTGACCCTTTTCGGTTGTCACCCAGGGGCGGCTGCCTTTCAAGTCGACGAACGCCTGGTTGGCCCTCAACGCAAGGTCCTTGTGCAAACGTAAATAATGCTCCTGCGCACCAGCGACAGTGCGGACCTGTTCCGCCAACTCACACATCTTCTCAACATCCAGCCTGGCAATGGATTCACCTGAAGTGGCAGAATCGCGTAGAACTCCAATCGCCTCTACTCCCATCCCAGATTCCACTTCATCTATGTCATCCAGCTGAGAGAGGATTTCCCGGAGAGAGTCCTTGAATGCCTGGTATGCATCTACCCTCTCCTGCATCCGCCCAATCATGAATTCCGCATCAGACAACAATGGGTTGAGAGTATCAATGGGATTCGAAGCCACAGACTCGTCATCCTCATGAAGCCGCCGTTTGAACTCGTCCACCGTGCCGCACACGTCGCTAAAAGTCGTTTGGGAAGGAAGCATCTGTACCCCCGGATTTACTTGGCGCCTTTCTTGAGGGCCTCAAGGGCGGCCTTCACCCAGTTCTTATTCTCTTTAAGCGGTGTCATTAC
The DNA here is from genome assembly GCA_002709665.1 of Gemmatimonadota bacterium. Lineage (GTDB taxonomy): Bacteria > Latescibacterota > UBA2968 > UBA2968. Next base: position 76,656 of record PAQK01000041.1, read on the forward strand.
TTCAGTCTTGGTCATCATCTATTCCCAATCAAGAAAGTTCTGAAAGAACATCCAGAAATCCCTGGCGCAGGATCCCTTCTGCACCTTCTGAATATGGCGACACCTTTACCTCGTAGCCACCAGTATCGTAAGCCTCGTCTACCGGGACATAACCCCCAGATCCCCCACAGGCGTAGGAACCCACCATTGTAAGATCGTGCGGGGAGGAGTGCTTCACTGCCATTGTCGTCTCACTGAACACCTCACCAGGAAAACCCACCATTCTGAGAGGTCCAACACGCAGACCCTGAATCGCAATCGACCGGGTCTTCCCCATACCACCCTGCACATCCTGCGCTTTCCGGGGCAACTCCAGCTTTCTGACCGTTCCTGCAACCACAGGCTCCCCAACGACATCTTTTGCCTTACCCCCAGCTGCGTCCACCGAGGAGACGAATTCGGTTGCGTGCTCGGCTACGGGCTCGAACGACTCTTGTGGCCCGATCACCGGGTTCACATTCGCTGCACCACCGTTGAAAAACAGGAACGGACAATCCAGTTTCTCCTCCAGGACCGTTGCGGCGTGTCCGGGCCAGTCCCCGGAAATTAAGTAGTTGCGACCACTCAACACCACACCGTGACACGCGAAGTTGCACAGTCTCGCAATCGGTTTTCCCTCAGATGTGTTAACACATAGCAAGATCAGCTCACGATCGATCGGTCCATCAGGATTCTTCCCAAGGATGATCGAACCATTTTCAACCTGTTGCCTTCGGTTTATCCCGATACCACAGGAGCCTCTACCCTCGGACAATACAGCGTCCTCTGCCCTCATTCTGGCCAGTGCGGCAGCGGCCAGAACGGATGCCTCCAATGTAGATACCCATTGACGGTTGGCCGTCTCTCTGCTGACGGCCGGAGCGGAATGTGTATGCGTGCCAAAAGAGAAAACACAATCCTCCGGTATACCCAGCTGATTCTCCAGTTCACTCAACAACCGTGGAAGAAATGCCTCGTGATACCACAGAATGTCCCCGGACAGAATTAGACCTTCCCCTTGCTCTCCCCTCACATAAAGAGCTCTGACAAAGATCGGATCGTGCACGCCTTCGTGCGTATGGTCTCTTCCGCCATAGCCTGCCAGATTGCAGGGAGAGACCGGCGTTACGTCTACCCTGGCAGCTCCAGCCTTCAGTCCCATTGCTCCTCCTCGCACACCATCACAGAAACTCTCTGCCTAACACGGTCAGCCTTCGAAGAAAGCCTCAGGAATTTCCAGACTCCACACTTCGCTGGTTAGTGGTCTTGCGTGACCACCACACAACCAGATCCTGTCATCGAACACATACGAGGAAGGAGCATGCCTGTTTTTCCAGATCACGTCGTGGGTCATCTCTGTCCAGTTCTCCCCATCTTCGGTGAACCATACGTCCCCAAAGTCACCGTCATCGCGGTTCCACCCTCCCAGCAGCCACATCCGATCTCGGTACACCTCGAGCTGGAACCACATCCGCTTGGTCCAGGGCGCCGCAGCAGTGACCTGTTCCCAGCTCACTCCGTCCCCCGAGCACCAGACATCGTTCAGGGGAATCGTCTCCGGCTGCCATGCCCCACCGCCCATTATCCACATCTTATCCTTGAACACGCAAGCCTGAGCGTGTGTCCTTTTAGACCAATCTGCGTTGTCCGTCTCCATTCGCCAGTTCACACCGTCTGCTGTCGACCATACGTCATTCTTCATGGTCGTCTCATCATCCTGGTAGAAATTCTCCGTGCCGGCCATAAGCCACATCCGGTCCTGAAACACCACGAAGGATGGCGATACTCGCGGACACCAACCCGGGTCGTCCGTCTCCAGCGTCCACTCCGTACCATCGGGAGAAGACCAGACCTTGTTCGAATTCTCCTTTCCCGGCAGCTTCCTTCCACCCATCAACCACATCTTTCCGTTGAGCGGCATGGTGGCCGGAAAATCTCCGTGCACCCACAGCGCTTCCTCAGTCGTACAGGTCCAGTTGATGCCGTCGTTCGACTTCCAGACATCACGCGGATTCGGGGTCTGGGGAGTGAACCATCCTCCATAAATCCACATATGGTCCTCAAACACCATCATGCCCTGGGAATCCCTCGCTTCCCAATCAGCCTTTTCGTTCACAAGCACCCAATCGGGTCCTTTTACTTGCTCATGCATCGTCTCTCCTCCATGAAGATCATTTGTGGTTCAGATTTCTCGTCCTTAAGCTACTGGCCTTGCGCCCACCACTGCGAGCTTAACCGAATACAACGAGGTATCTCCAGCAATGTAAAGCGTCTTGAACTCCTCTCCTCCAAAGCAGCAGTTCGCCACTGCCTGCTCAGGGACGAGGATCTTGCCAATCAGCTCTCCATCAGGCGTGTAGCAATGGATGCCGTCTCCTGTACTCGTCCAGATATTCCCTTCCACATCGCACCTGAATCCATCNGAAGCGCCAGGTCTCACCACTATGAACTCTCTTGAGTTGCTTACCGAGCAACCATCTGATAACACGTCGAACGCCAGGACATTTTTCGGCTCACCCGTGTCCGCTACGTAGAGGACGGACTCATCCGGGGAAAAGGCGATCCCATTTGGCCGATCCATACTGTCCACTACTATCGCCAGATCGCCGGAACCCGGATCGAACCGAAACACAAAATTCCCACCCAGCTCTGATTCTCGCCTCGCCCCCTCACGATCAGACAGAATACCGTAAGGGGGATCCGTGAACCAGATCGTGCCGTCGGATTTCACCACCAGATCGTTAGGAGAATTGAGTCTCTTACCCTCATACCGGTCCACAAGCATCCGCAAGGTACCATCATGCTCGGTCCTGGTAATCCCATGAGTCAGATGCTGGGCACTTACCAGCCGACCCTCCAGATCAACGTAATGTCCATTCGTAAAGTTCGCCGGTTCGCGAAAAACCGTTGTGTCACCTGTAGCGGGATCAAACTGCAGCATGCGATCATTTGGAATGTCAGAAAACAACACGACCTTCTGTCGCGGCAGATAAACTGGGCCCTCGGCCCATTCAGCCCCTCTCCAGTGGTGAAGCAGTGCTGGATTCTCGGACAACAGAACGTCAAACCTACGGTCGAATGACTCAAATCCTTCTTTCAGCTCCTCCACTGATTTGTCGTTTCTGTGGGTTGGAAAAATCTTCGATTCTGCTGTCATAAGCTTCCTTCCAAGAATNTGGNGACGTGTCTATTCCAGNTTCAGCGCAAACCTAATGGCCTCACTGACCTCNTCAAGTTTGTTTCTCGAGAGCANGGTCAACATTGATTCTAATTTGGCTTTGGGGACTGTTTGGATATGATCAAGGTTGACCGCGCAAATTCTAGGCATGCCGTCATTCTGCGATAGAGGTACTTCGCTTGGGATGTCCCTAACACTGGATGTAATTGGAGCGATGGTTACTTCCCCTAAATAGTTGAGGATAGAATCCCTGGTCAGAATGAGCACCGGACTTCTCCACGCTTCATTCATCCCCCCATTCCTGCTCGGATTCCCAAACACNGAATTCTTTCTTGCCAACTGGCTTTGCNGCATATCCTTNCTGATGTCTGAGTTCGAGCTGTCGAACCTGGTAGTTCCTAACTGCCTCCCTGAGTGCTTCCCGGGTGAATGCCGATCTTTTAGTCTGTAATTCAAGGACGATCTTGTCGACACCTTCAACAAGCTCATCATCCAGTGTCATCTGAATTGTTCGCATAAGCAGCCTCCTATGTGTATATATAGCTGTACTATACCACATAAATAATATGTGTCAACTTACATAGATTCGTTCACTTAGCCACCTCTTAAATTCTTTAAATCCATCCGCGTTTTCCACTTCACTATAGCCGATTTCCCTAAGTGTCTTCAGGGCAATTCCCGAGCGCTTGCCGCTTCAACAGGTATAGCACAATGTCCTTGCCCTTGTCATCTGCAACAGCCCCTATTCGCTTTCCGATCTCATCGTGCGTTATATTGATCGCACCCTGAATGGACCAGACTTGAACTCTCGGTCCGTTCTGACATCGATCACCAGTGTCTGGTCTGTGATGGGCTTTACCTTCTTTGCCGTTTCCCTGGATCCACGTCCCAGAACCACGGAAGGTACAAGAACAGCTGTTATAGCTTCCCGCAACTTTTCCTCCTTTGCGAACCTAGGCTGTCCACCACTCTCTGTTTGCCTCTTCCTCACCGATAAACCCGTGATGTCGTCCCATCCAGTAGGCAGTAAGATACCCGATCCCGCCTATTTCTGCACGTACCGCACCTTCCTCCTGTAGAATCAGTGAAGTATCCGTCCAGCTCCCCCCCTTGTCACCACTCACGTACATACCCGCCGGAGTCCCTGCAACTCCCAGAGCGGCGTGTCTTGGTGTCCAGATGGCATGGACCTGAGGAATATCCAGACCGTCCTCGCTCACTTTCCAGGTCTCGCCTGCATCGGTCGTCACGGCAACCTGTGTATCCATCAAGCCAAACCATACGTCTGTGTCACCAGGATGTACGCAAATCTCACGTATCGGGAAGGCCGCCATCACCCCCACCAGTCGACCCAGCTCCTCCCTGTGCAGATTGCTGTCCGGCGCACCCAGGGCCCACTCAGTCAGCGCCTTCAATTCACGTACAACAGGGCACCAGGTCTCGCCGGCATCTTCGCTTACGCTAACAAGCGGTCCCCGCTCCGTCTGCACGCCACGGAACAGCCTCCCCTCCACTCGATCGTCTGTTCTGAGCCAGAGCGGCATACCACCAATGGGATCAACTGTGCCAAACCCCCTGCACCTGCCCACCTGGGGGATGGTTTCCCAGGAACCTGTCCCTTCCACTTGCCTGAACAACCCGCGCCGGGTTGTTGCGTATATCGTCGCCAACGCCCTAGTTGTATCCACAGCGAACAATGATCCTATCGGTGCCTCGCCGCTCACACATCGCCAGACCGAACCCATATCCCGTTCACCCAGATCCTCACTCCTGTAGACTCCTTCCGGCCCCACACCGTAAATCACATGAGGATTCGATCCGCTCATTCTCAGCTCATCGACTTTCGCGTCGAGTACCTTTTCCCACGAATTGCCGCCGTCCAGCGCTCGAGATACGCCTTCATTTGCTGCGGCAAATGCAATCCAGGGATACTCCGTTGAGAACAGAATGTCACTCACCCCGGAGAGATCAACCATTGCGTGCCAAGTTTCCCCCTGTGAATTGCTCCAGTAAGCGCAACCGGTTGTGTCGGCTGCCATTTGCACATAGGGATCGTGCGGAGAAATCTCAAGAACAGAAGTGATTCGCGACAACCAACCGTCCAGTCTGAAGGGACTTCCCTTCCATTCGTATTCATTGTCAGACGAACGTTCATTCACCGGAAGCGGGTGAAGCGATTCAACACCCCTGTCGCCGTCGTGAAACTCTATGTCTGTTCTGAGACTGTTCATCTGGGGCTGAAAAATCCGGCAGGTCGGGTGCGTCTGAAGATTCCAGACGGAACCCTTCAAGTCGGCATAGTCTTCTCCAAGAACCGCACCATACACATAATTGAGCCAGGCCATCTTCTCGCCCCTGTGGGCCNCCCACGCATCCTGAGTNCACNTGGTGTAGAATGCCCTGAGTTCTTCGTCCTCTTCAACCTGGTGAAGAAAATACAGATTGCCAGCCAGGTGATCGCTGTCATCGTAATTCCCTCGCGAAGGTCCCATAATGTCCACCTGGTTCCTCCCCGGATCCTTGAAACCCAGCCTCTCCACCCACGTATCGTGCAGCGCTTTGACCTCCTTGTTCCCCGTAATGTGGCTCGCCACCTTCAGTCCNGCGATCGCCATCAAAGAACTGCCTGAGGGGTCATCCGTGCCAGCAGTCTCCCGCCATCCTCCGATCAGCTCTGTGCTGATCCGCTCATCGTCCAGGTGTTTCACCACCATGTTGTTCCTCAGGTGGGCCCAGTTCGACATATCCGTAACAATCGCCCTGATCTGCTCCTTCTGGACGTCATCCGCAGCGACAACGTAATAGATTCCCAATCCTCTCAGAACTTGATTGTAGTTGTGATGGCTTGGTCCTCCCCGGTAACGCAGGTGGGAGTATTCACCCGCCCCCTGCGCCCAGAGATCCCGAGTGCCTGCTCCTTCTCTTTCCTCGTACGATATCCCGTGACCCAACGCCACACCCCGTGCCAGATAGCCGGGTTGTCCGGTCACGAGCGTAAGGATACGAAAAGAATGAATCACCTCGGATGCCCGTACGTAGGCCTCCTCGAATACCTCGCTGTCTTNCCCCAAGGTCTTCCTGAGGAACGCCACCTTGAACGCCTGTGACGTCAGGAGGCATCCTGTCCAGGAACTCGTGTGGGCAATATTCGATGCTCCGGTTGTCCCGTGGTCGAAGGTCCAGCCGGGCGGTAACACGCCCGTCTCGATGATCTTCTGCCACGCGCCCTCCTGGGAACCGGCATACCGCTTCGGGGGCAACAATCGGACTGATGAAGGGAACGATCCCAGAATATTGTGTCGCTCCTCGGTATTGGCCTCAAAATACTCAGCCTTTGCGTGAAGCGTCTTCTTCCAACTCCCCCGATCGCGGTAGGTATATTCAGCAAATGAATTACCGGTCCAGACTATGTCTCTTTCAGATCCCATCCCCCTATCCTTTCCCATCCAGCAGTAACTGTCGATTGCGCCTTAGGTAACTTATTCCGTGGCTGGCGTCATATAGGTTAGTCACTTATTTGATAACTGTACACGTGCGATCCACTGGCGAAATAGATTCGTCCATCCAGGTAATCACCGCCTGCTTGAATCGGCACGGGAGACTCTGAGACCATCTCGATATCGTACGTATCCGCATTCACCCTGGCGATCCCCTTAACGAACAACACATAGATAGCACCATCCTGCCCCTTCACAAATACACGCGGTCCCTGCTGGCTGGTCGTGACTCCAAATTCAACCTCAGTGTTTGCTTCGTGAATCACCTTCAGCGTTTCGGGGTCGAACACGAAGAAATGGTTCCGGTCAACGAAGCCATAGATTACGCCACCTGGGCCATAGCACATATCCGTATATGACTGCGCTCCAGGAAACAGCACTTCGTGCCACTCGACGGCCTTCGTCGCCATATCCATAACGTACAACTCAGCCTCCTCCGCCTTCTGTTCACCACCTGTCCCCGCTCCGGTTGTCGACCCGCCCAGAAGCTTTCCATTGGCGATCGCCACCAGACTCATTGTCGAATGCTCCGGCAGAATCTCTGTGTGTTCCACCAGTGTCTGAGACTTCGTCTCACGATCCCAGAAGAGCAGTCCCCCGCCCGTGTATCCATATCCCGGTGTGCCCGCAAGCACGATCGTTTTGCCGTCAGGATGAGCGAGAAGATTGTGCGGTCGGTGAATGGCCGGCGTAACCTGCGTGTGGAATACAGGATTGCAATCAGGGCGATCCATCTCCGTTTGCACCCACTCGCTCGCGGGATCCCACTCGAGGAGAAACCCGCCCCCATATCCACCCACAAAGAAGCGATCGCCCTGACGGACGACGGTATTGCACTGACCATAGGCCGCCCGATTCGTCCACTCATCAGCTCTGGGGTCATACCGGAAGAATCGCATCGGGAACGCGGTCCCACCACAGATGGTGTCATCAGGGGCTGCAGCAAGACCCATCAGGTGGGCACCCTCGCTTGAATAATCAAAATATACTCGGGATTCGGTACCATTCTTAGGCTCAGATACCACCAATTCGCGCTCTACAAGATCGCACCCTTGGAGCACTTTGCCATCCGGAAATTCCCTGTGGAAGAGACCCTGGCTATCGGCGATCTCAGGTTTCGGATTCCGGTCGTCGTGTCGCCCCAGGTCCTTACGCTCGCCCTGATAAAGCTCTACCCACCGTTCATCATCACCTGAATGGGGTGTGGCATATACCTTTCCATTCACATCGCGATAGACGTGGCCACTGCCCTGAACACGCTCCTCTTCGGCAAACACAGGCCAGCTCCTTCCACTGTCCGGATCCAGAGAAATGACCTGTCCCGACGTGCTCCCGATCGCAAAGTACACCCACCCGGTTCCATCTGTCGCCACCGAACGTGGATATTGCCGCCAGTTCTGCTCATAAAGGTGGCCATAGTCTCTAAAAATGCCTGAGCCTGGATCGTACGAGACGATTCCACTGTTGGGATAGGTTGGCGACCAAATGCGACCGTCGTCGGCCTCAGTCATACTCATTGTCATCTGATTGGCTGTCTTGCTGGTAAAGGTGAACTCCCTCTTGGCTGGATCGAACTCGGTGAAATAGCTGTTGAAATGCGTGTAGAAACGGTTTCTAGACGAGAGAACAGATGCGTACGGACAATCTCCCCCAGGTGGAAAAGGCATTGGAATCTCCTGGGCATCCCCCGTTTCGGCATCGATCACAAGTATCGCATATCCGCCACGGTGATCGAACAGCCACACGAGGACCACGTTCCGATCATCTCCATCCACAGTTGCAACAGTGCCCCGATGATTACTGATCGGTGTCGCTACACCATGATGCCGAAATCCGTTGCCCAATTCCTCACTATTCGCATTGGTCATACCATCTCCTTGTTTGCCCAAGAACCGTTCGGGGTCATGCCCTTCCTCCACACGGTGTTCATTTCATGAGAAGACGCACCGGTACGGACGTGTCGCTGTCCCCCCTAAATCAAACGCTTAACGGAAAATAGTCTTGGCGGTTGGGGTCTGCAACAGGATTGTTTCAGCACATGCAGGTGAACCACTACGGAGAGATAGGAAAGGAGTGGACGTGTGGAAACTCAGGGCGTTGTCAAATCTGCAGGTTGTACAAAGCTTGATCTCAAGTCAGGATTGTTCAGAAGGTTTCATACTTTGAATTTTCCGAAGGAAAACGCTTCCTCCAGCTCCTCGAAAATCAACTCACCTTCTTCGTTGGTCTCGATCAGATTCGACATGTACCGTGCCCAGCGGTCAGCCGCATCATTGGCATAATTTAGTTCCCAATGCTCTCGCGACGGTGCCGATGCGTGGAGGAACAGTCTGCCTTGGTAGTAATAGATCACCATATCGATCTCGTTATCGGACATCGTTTCAGCGATCTCAGGCCACAACTCGTCGTGCGCCTTCTTGTATTCCGGATAGCATCCTGGCTTCAACTTGAATGTCAGGCCGATCGAAAACATACTCAAACCCCCATTCGTGCTTTACACTTGGTCTCTACTCCGGTGCCTTGAACTCCCCAAACGCAAATGCTTCTTCGAGTTCCTCAACTACCGATTCTCCTTCGTCATCCGTCACCATCATCGTCGCCATATACTCGGCCCAGCGATCAGCTACTTCGCCTCGGTGACTTCGTTCAAAGTGGTCCCTGGTTGGCGCGGTCATATACAGGAACAGGCGGTCCTCGTAGTAATAGATCACCATATTCACTTCGTTTACAGACATCGCCTCAGCCATTTCAGGCCACAGCTCGTCGTGGGCCTTCTTGTATTTCGGATAGTTTCCCGGCTCAAGTTTGAAGGTGAGACCCATTGAAAACATAGTTCACTCCGGGAGCATATGCCAACATCATTGGGAGACTGAGTAAGTCCTTCTGAATAGAAAAGGGACCGCACATCCAAGTGCAGTCCCTTTCACAAATTTATCGTTCAATGGAGGTTAACACCAACCTTAGACCGTGCGGTAGATCACTTCTACCGGAGCTTGACCACCTCTAAACTTCTGAATATTCTGGAATCGACTGTTGGGCTCCTTGGCGAGCAGTATCCAGTAGGCAAGATACGCCATCCCAACGATAATCGCGCCAATTACAATGTACCCGATGATCTTGTTGCGTCGAACGAGCTCGTGCCTGACCATAAACACCACCTTAGGAGGAGTATTTACAGGTGGAACTTGACTCACGGGGCGCTGCTCAATGCCTCAACTGAACCCACGCTCAGTGCCAATATCGGCTAAGCGGGCATCCGAGTCAACACATTATGCTCCGACTCAGGAAGTTGCAATAAGTCACGCGGAATTGTACTGTCTTAGCGTAGGCAGATATGCACATCCACCCGTGATGTTGAATGATCTCACACCTTTACCAATTTTCGAAAACTCCGCATCAATCTTGGGGGATCCAGCCTCGATCCGTAGGCACTGTAAGACACCTCTCCCACGTAGATGTCACCCCTAGAATCAACCGAGATCCCGTGTGGGGCTGTAAACTGTCCAGGCCGTTCGCCGGGTCGACTATCCCCAAGTCGAGCCAACTGTTTTCCACTCAGATCGTGAATGGTCACGCAGGCTCCCAGATTTGGGTAGGCCTCGTTCACGGCCAGATGCGTCGGGATTTGCCCAACGTAAACCAGGTCCTTTTCTATGTGCAGTCCACACGGTCGATGCAAATTGCTCCACTGGTCCAGGTAATTCCCCTCGCCGTCGAAAATTTGCACACGGTGGTTTTCTCGATCAGCGATATAGACCTTTCCCGTGCTGTCCGTACACACGCTGTGAACCAGGTTGAACTCACCTGCTTCACACCCATAATCTCCCCAGGAGATCAGGTGCTCACCCTCGGGCGAATACTTATGTACCCTGGCGTTCCCATACCCATCGGAAACGTACAGATCACCCGTATCCCGATCGAACGCCACTTTGGTAGGCTGATTGAACGGCTTCCCGCTCTGGGCGGGTGCGCCTTCCCCTGGTGTTCCGATCACCTGAAGTTCTTCACCGTCAAGAGTAGACTTCCTGATGCAGTGACCCTGGTCGTCCACACAGAACAGTGTCCCATCTGGGGCGAGCGTCAATCCATGTGGCCGAACAAACAGACCCTCGCCCCAGGCGGAGACGAAACTTCCATCCTGCTCAAACACCATCACCGGGTGATCGCCTCGGTTAAATACATATACCCGATCATTCTCATCCACCTCGACATCCACCACCTCCCGAAAGCTCCACCCTTTGGGCAGTCGTGCCCATTCCGCCAGTTCTTCGTATCTGAACGCATCATTGCCCAAATAGACCATTGCCTACTCCTTACACGAATTTCCACCGATTAGACATCTGACTTCCGCCGAATCCAAGCCATATCTTCCAGATCCAACCAGCAGGAAGAGTATCGAAATAGCAAAATACAGTAGCGCCTTTTCCTTTTTGCCAAATGGATCTGCTGCGTGTTGCATCAGCCCGGCCACCAGCATTGTGAATCCCATCAGAAACGACCCGGTCGTGTGAGGAGACCTAGCGCAAGAAACAGTCCACCGCCGAACTCACCGAAGGATGCCGCCCACGCAAAGGTACCCAGAAATGGGAACCCCAGTTTACTGATTGCACCAACGAATCCCTCTGAAGGGGGCAACTTGCCCAGACCATACCCAAAGGCTTGGCCGACTCGAATTCGGTCCCACCAATCAGAATCTGCTTTATCATACCGTCCTCCGTTCGTGCTGCCAACCCAGATTCACAATGGGCGTAGACCCGTTCCTGACCTAAACTCTTCGCAACTCCTCGGACCAATCGTACCACATATTCTTCGTTGGCCTTCTGTCCTGATACTCCGCCAGACCGACTTTCCGAAAATCGTACAGAACCGCCTGCCGGATTCTCCCTGTTCGGTTGGGAGGTGCTGTGTGCCCAATCCTGTGATGCCAAAACACGACGTCACAGGCCTTTCCGTGGCATTCCACCGACGATTGCTTCAATATCTTTTCCCGATCGCCTTGATAGTTCTTATTGGGATTGAACGTGTATCTCGTGCGGAAGTCACCAAAGAAGGTCCTGTGACTCCCGGGCCAAACTGTGAATCCACCGCCACCAGGACCCACATCATCGATATACCCAACCACCCCAAGGTGAAAGGGGTGGGCGTCCACGTGGCAACCTCCTGCCCCTGATCCCGGATCCTTCTTTCCATAGGGTAAGGTGCAGTATATCCCCCTTATTCGAACAGGCTTCTGTAGTTGATGCTTCCCGATAAGCTGCTCGGCAAACCCGAATACATTTGGATCCGTTGCCAACAACCGGAGCATAAACGGCTCCCCGCCAGGCTCCCGGAATTGCCATCTGAACCCTTTCCGTCGGTTCGACGGGTCCTCACTCTCCTCCTCTGGCCTGATCGGGCCTACCCAGGACGCTTGATCGTCCCGCTTCATCGAGGGCGGAGCCCCGTCCCACAACCGGTCCCTTGCTCGTGCCATCAATTTGGGATCCAGAACACTCCGCTTAATCAGATATCCGTTATCTTTGAAGAATTCGATCTCGTCAATGGATAGTTCCACGTCAAATCCCTCCACTACGAATCACTGACTGCATTCCTCAAATCGCTCCTGCTCCTGCATTCGGGACACTTTCCGTCCACAGGTGACGGCTGGTCACCGATTAACCTGCTCTTCCTAACGCTCCCTTCAATCCAATCCAGACGACGACTACAATGGCGATCCCCTGAACCACAATCCTGTTTTCCCCGGAAGGCGTAAGGAAAAGCACCAGCGCGGCCGCCAACAACACCCACCGTTCCCATTGCCGCAATGGCCCCAACCCGAAACCTGTGATAGCGGCCGCTAGAGAAATGATGGCAATCGCCGCAACCAATATATTTCCCCCAATGTCCACCACGTCCGACGACAAGAGCAACAGTTCGGGATGCAGCACAAACGCATAGGGAAGTGCAAAACCCACAAGAGCAAACTTGAACGCCGCCAGACCCGTCTTCATGATACCCGATTTCGAGATTGCTGCCGCGGTATATGCGGCCAGGGCAACAGGCGGCGTAACCATAGACATCATACCAAAATAGAAGATGAAGAAATGGGCGGCAAGAGGCACAATGCCCAGGTCACCCAGAACCGGTCCCACCAACGTCGCCATCAGAAGATAGCACACTGCAGACGGCAAACCCAGGCCAAGAATGATCGTCGACACCATCAGCAGAACCAGTGCCAGGATCAAATTATCCTGCGCCAGGGGCAGAACGACACTCGGCAGCCGAGTTCCTATACCGGTAAGCGTAACGATCCCCAGCAGAATTCCCACACAGGAAGCAGCGGCAATCAGAGACACCCCTGCGTGAGCTGCTGACTCCACCGCTCTGAGCAAATTGGTCAACCTGATGCGCGTCTGTAAGCTGAACGCACTCACGACAAATACACAGACCAGAGAAATACTCACAGCACGGAACGGTGTATAACCCATCACCAGGAAACAGATCAGACTTACGAAGGCCACGAGAAAGACGATGCCCCGTGACCTGGGTGGTCGAGAGGGCAGATCTTCCTCCTGACTGACCGCTTCGATCTTTCTCGAATGCAGGTGAACGATTAGAAGCAGCGCCACGTAATATAGGATGGCCGGGACGATTGCTGCCTGGATGATCTGGAGATACGTTACGGCCGGTTCGACCATCTCGAGCATCATATAGGCACCGGCGCCCATAATGGGAGGAACCAGCGCGCCACCAGAACTCGCGGCCGCCTCGATCCCCCCTGCTGCTTCTGCTCGAAATCCTGCGGATCGCATCATTGGGATGGTGAACGTTCCGGTCGTTGCCGTGTTGGCGACCGCGCTGCCGGAAAGTGAACCCATCATCCCAGATGAAATCACAGCGACCTTTGCAGACCCTCCGGTACTCCCCTTGAACAGCCTGCGCGCACTATCCAGAATGAACCCAGTTGCGCCTGTCTGCTCCAGAATTGTGCCGAAAAGTACGAACAAAAACACGTACGTGAACATCACCTTCAGTGCAATCCCGAACACCCCCTGGGAATGCAGAAAAGCCTGGGAAACAATACGCTCCCAATCGTACCCACGATGGGGAAACAGCCAGTCCGGCATTGATGCCCCAAGTGAGGCGTAACCGAGAAACACCAGCGCGAGCAAAGGCAGCGTCCACCCGATCGCTCTCCGGGTCGCCTCCAGCACCAGCAACACGCCTAACAGCCCCACGGCGTGATCCAACGAACCCTCCAGCCCTGCCCGATTGCCCAATGAGAGATCCTTTAACCAGACCGACTGAAAAATGGAATCAGTCTGCGTTGCGATATATCCGAAACACAGCAGCGTAGTTGCGACAAGAACGTAATCAAGCACGTGCAAAAAGCTGTTTTTCCCGACCACGTGCTTGACGGGATACTTCAGGAAAACAAGACTCAAGCCCAACAACGCGAAAAACGCCAGTTGGGCTTGGGGCGTAAGCTGCGGATAGTTGACCTCCACCAGAACGAACACGCTCAGCAGAATGGCCAAAATGCGGAAAAGTCCGTACTTGATCCTAGCCATTTAGTTTGGCCAAATCCCGATTTCTTCGAAGTATCTCACCGCACCGGGATGGAAAGGGGTTCCGGTATCTCGAACGATGTTCTTCGGGTTAATCGCCCTGCCTGCTGGATGTTTTCTCACCACATCGGCTCTGAACTCGTACAGTCTTTTTGTGAATTGATAGACCGTCTCGTCGTCCAGACTCGCCCGGGTGATCAGATGCATCGAACCTACGTTCATTCCCTTGAACGCATCCTCTTGTCCACGGTAGGTACCTGCCTTGATTGTCGCGCCGAAGAAGAAAGGATACTCCTCGAACAACTGCTTCATCTCACCTTCACCAAAAGAAATGAAGTGGATATCCTGAGAAGCGCTCGCCTGGGTAATCGATGCTGTTGGAACCGCCCCACCCAAGAATGCGGCTGCCGCAGACCCGTCGGCCAGCATATCCACCGCCCCCGCCTGCGTATTGTACAGCGGAGTGAAATCCTCATAAGTCACACCGTGCGCCTTCAGAATGGGCTTCAGGAAATACTCGAACCCTGCTCCCGCAGGACCCACGACAATGCGCTTACCCTTCAGATCGGAAACCGTGATCACGCCCGAGCCCCTGGGCGTAATGAAAAGCGCAACATTGGGCGCAAGCGTCATCACCGCTCGGACACCTTGCTCTTCGCCCCAGGCCCCTTCTCCCCGCACAGCGAAATACGAGATCGCGGCATTCGCCAGGGCGAAGTCCAGTTCACCTGAAGACAGACGCCGAATGTTCTCCTGTGTCCCCTTCGTTGCCTCGGCCGATACTTCCCAGGGCAGATCCCCCCGATGATCCTGAACCACCTGGGAGATCGCTCCCCCCACGACAAAGAACGCTCCGCCAGGAGGAGCCGTGCCTACACTCAGGTACTGGCGTTTTGCGGATCCCGCCTTGTCGTCCTTGCCACTTCCACCACAGCCGGCCGCCAACAGTGCCGCGACAGCCACCACAGATATCTTTCGACACAAATACCGAAACTCGTGCATACACTGCTCCCTTATCTAATTGTACCGGCCACTAAAGGTTCCCGCCTGCGCAAATCACCTGAGTGCCACAACACACCATCTGCGTTCCGTACATCGTCAATCCTGAGCATTCGCATCCTTCGGTAGCCGGATCCCGAACAATGCCTTTGTCCGCGCCTCGATACCCTCTGCCAGCGCCTCCACCAACCGGAGACCGTTCATCGCCTCTGACTTGCTGTAGTAGGTGAGGTACTCCCTCGCAAGATCTGCCTGGTCCGATTCAAACAGCGTCGCGGCTGTTCGCTTGACCGAGTCCTCCCTCGCGATCAAGCCGCTCTCGAAACCCCGGAATGTCTCCACGACCTCCTCATAGAACACCTCACGATGCTCCAGCATCAGGTAATAGAGCCGTTTTCCCAGGCGACACGCGTAGTGTGTTGACTCGATCCCCTGGAACTCCGGATCCACATACTTGAAATTTTCTCCCTCTGTCAGATAACGATGCTTGCCGAACTCCGGCGGGGCTTCTGTCACCCCTAACCTGTAAGGAATAAACGGTGCAGCCACAGGTGTCGTTGCGGCCACCCACAGTGTGGTCAATTCTGAGTTCGCCTCTTCCCGAAGGTGAGCCACCTGACCATACCCGGCCGAATCCTTCATCACTTCATCCGCACGCACCTCGGCCATTACATCTACCAGCCCGATGCGTCCCTTGAGATCGGCGAGTCGACCCTCCACTATCTCTACGGCCTCGAGACGCATTCGACCGTCTCCGTAGATCTTGTTAACATTAAACGGGTCCCCGGATTCGCGATCGAACCATCCCTGTTCCTCGGCAAATGAAATGAAGTTCGCAGACCCCATAAAATCCGAACTCGCCTGGTAGTCCAGCGGGATCTCTCCGATATACCCGGGTCGTGACACCCGGATATCATCCGGTCCCAACCGCTCGGCGATCCAGAGACCTGCCCCGCCTGCGAAATCGATCAGGATCCACCCCTCCTCCCGATCGGCGAACAAATGAGAGTTTCCACCGTACGTTGAGTATCCGTATTCGTCGATCAACTCGCCAACGATCTCCACCGCCTCCCGTGCACTCCTGGCACGTTCCATCACGATTCGAGACAGATCGCTGTACTGTGGACCATGCTGAGGGTTCGGCGTCATTTTCCTCAGCTCTTCCCTGGAGGGAGACCAGATATCACGTGCGGCCACCTCATAGGCATTCAACCCGCCATTCGTAATCGGCGCCACGTATCCTGCGTAAGACGAGTAGTTCATCGTGATGTAAGCAGCAGTCTTCGCCACCTGGGGTATCTCGATCAGCTCCCCTGGATATCTCGCAGCCTCGGTTGCGCCAACTTGAATCGTCGCACCTTCAGGGTGTTCACGCTCGGGAATAATCTCCAGCCAGTGGCTCGAGGGTTCATCCCCGTAGCCTGCAAGGAACACACTTCCATCTTCTGTCAAATGCTTTCCTACGTAAATTCCGTAGCTCATTCGTCAATCCCAATTCCTGATGCTCGCTGCCGGCACGGAATCACTCACATTGCCGAAATTTAAAAGGCGAACATCACCGTGTCACGCAGTTCAAACTGAAAACTTACACGACCGTTCAATATCGTCCCGGGTGATCTCCGACACCATGTCACCAGTGGGGAGACACTATCGACCCTGATGTCGTCACAATCCTCAAGACCAAAACCATCGATCGTCTGACCTGTTTCGTCCAGAATCGCCACGTGTCCAATACCTCTCCCCGCGTCAATATTCAGGTATAGCGCGTCGCCCACTGCAGACATTTCCGGTGTGTCCAATCTTCCACCCGACGCATCAAAATCTGCGGAAGCGAAACCGTCTACGCGCTGCGAGATCCGGAAAATGCGCTCGACGGTAGGAATGCCCAAACCGTGCTCGCCGTCCGGTCCGGCGTGATATTGATAGATCTCATCGCCTACGTGGATTCCACCGTACAGCATATACAGACTTTTCGACCGTCCGCTGCCCTGGTCAGCAGGTGGGATATATGGGTCCAGTGACGGCCAATCCCAGTTGTCCCCGTCCCGACTTACGGCCATTCCGATATTCAGGGTACTGTGATTTCTGATTTCAGAATCCGGGTTAAAACAGTTCAGGGAAGGAAATGCGAAGTAGGCGTCTTCAGCTCCGGGGTATTGCATTATGGNGGGTTTATAAAGATCTACCCAGTTCCCTGCATCAGCATACCCAGGATACTCCAGAACTGTCGGCACTTCCCTGCTGACAGTTGGAATACTGTCCGGCGAATCCGTCCTGGTGAGAAACGGCTCATCGAGCTCCTCATAAGGACAGGCATCCAGCGGATCATCGATCTCGATCCGTCCCACCACCCGTCCATAGGGCAACTCCCTTCCACGGAGGAATCCCTGGGACCAAGTCCGAACATAGGCGACATACCTGCCAACCCGCTCGTCATAGTCGAGCTGATTCAGGGTGTCTGCCTGAAAGGGGAATACACGTCGCCCGGTCCACTTCCAGCCGAGACCATTCGAAGAGGTGAGGATGTGAAATCCGCCCTTCGCACCGTCCAGAATATCTACGTCACTGTAATGCCTGGCCTGGACGAGAAGCCTGTATTGCTCTTCCTCAGGCGCCTTGGGCGCCTTGAAAACATATCCCCAATCACGACAACAGATATTGTTCGACCGGCTTCCCCCAAACTCGTGTAGCCCAAGCTCAGGCTTTACCCAGTTGACACCATCTGTAGACTCGGCGTACCCGAGCTTGTAATGCGGGCTGTCCTAGCTGTGGCACCCCATCCACATTCAGTAAATGCCGCCGTCCTCCATTATCTGACCGCAGGGACCTACCACGCGGTCGTCCCAATCTCCATCAGGTCCAGGCTCGAGAACGACACCTTCGAATCTTGGGCGATTGGCCGCCAAGACGACCCCATCTGAGGAGGCAACCAATCGCTGATCGATAAACAGTTGCTTCCTAGAGGAAATATTCAGAGCCACCCTGAGTCCTCTCAGTCCTGCTGCCCGATACAACGTCTTGAAGGAATTCGAAGCCCAGCTACTCTTTGGCCACACAGTATAGGTGGTAATACCCTCTCAGGTAGAGCGCGTCGCCAACCACCACCGGTGAAGATGCGATCTCTTCCGATAGAACGTTGGTTGCCAGGACCTCGAACTCGGAGCTGTTCTTCACCACCAACGTTGTCCCCTCCAAACTTGAGATGTAGACGTTGTCGTTCACGCCTACGAGTGAAGCGTATACCGATCGAAGTCCCGCGAGACGAACAGGACCATAGTGAGCCTTGCCGGTCTTCGCGTTGTAGCAGGAAAGGATCGCGTTGCGATTCTTCAGGAAGAAAATCCTGTCACCATACAGAAGCGGCGAAGACACATACGGTGTATCCTGGAGAATTGACCACAGAACAGCGTCGGTACCGGTGATATCTCCCTTGGCCTTATCAAGCGAAATTGCCTGCATTGCCGGGCTGCGATGTCCGCTGGTCACGTAGACAACACCATTCGCATATACGGGCGTCGGTATCACGTTCGTTCCAAGACCGGCGCACTCCCAGATCACCTCGCCGGTCTTCAAATCATAACTGCGCGTCTTGGCGGAGGCTGGAACAATCACCTGAGTCCTGCCATTGTGTTCCACCACGAATGGAGTTGTCCACGACGTAACTTCGTCTCTTTCCTTCCGCCACAACTCGCTCCCATTATTCTTATCCATTGCCACAATAAACGACTCTTCTTCGTGGTCCCAGTTGATCACCAGCGTGTTACCGAAGATGCTTGGTGAGGTGCCTTCACCAAAACTGTTTCTGCTCCAATACGTCCCAAAATCCTTATCCCACTTCACATTGCCGTCCATATCCATACAGTAGAGGCCCTGCGATCCAAAGAAGGCGTACAGGTTTGTCCCGTCAGTGATCCCCGAGGTCGATGCCAGAGAGGCAGTCCGGTGAGTCCCCTGGTGTGGCTGTTCTTCGTGGACAAGCTTCTCCCACACAATTTCTCCGGTGTTCCGGTCCAAGGCGATCACCTTGTATTGCCAGATCTTCTCAGGTCGACGTCCCCCGGGTTCTCCGACTTTGTCGGTCTCTACTGTTGTCTGAAGGAATATCCGGTCGCCCCAAACGATCGGCGTCGCGTGCCCTTCTCCGGGAATAGGTGTCTTCCAGCGAATGTTCTTCTCTTCACTCCACTCAACAGGTGGATTTCCCGCGTCAACGAGACCATTTTCGTTTGGTCCACGCCAGTGAGGCCAATTTGCATCAGCGGCTCCCGAAACCAGGACGGCGACTAGGACGAAACTTGCCAGAACGTTGAACTGTCTACTCATTAGAAACTCCTTCGTTTTAGAGATACACAAGGCTAACTATTTGCNTAGAAATCCANCCTAGTAGGCAAAACGGATTCTGGTAGGGGGTGAAGCCGAGAAGGTCTCGGTTTGCGACGGACCGGGCGAATATCGCGGGTGCGAGCAATCGCATAGGGTTGGAGTCCCTCACCCTCTGCAAACAAATCCACACGCGGGTGATCTGTCTGCTCCCTGCCAATCAGGGCAGCTCCCAGCTGTATAGTCCCGAAGTGCTCGTAAAGTAAAGCCGACCCTCCAGAACATCTCCCCCATTACTGATCTCCACAGGGGATTCCGCCACCAGGTCAATCTCAAAACTTCCCTCATCCAACAGCCCGATTCCACGCTCGAAAAGAATGTAGATCTCACCTCGAGGTGCCACCACAAACACCCGGGGCCCTTGCTGGAACGCAGTTAATCCATATGCCTTCTCGCTATCCATCTCCTGAATTACACGCTTCTCATTTGGATCGAACACGAAGAATCGAGCGCGGTCTACGAACCCGTAGACCAACCCACTTTCGCCAACACACAGATCGGTGTAGGATTGACCTCCCTGCAGCAAGGCCTCTCGCCAGTCGATCACCTTTGTGCTCAGATCCANCTGATACAGCTCNGCGACCTCCGCCTTCTTCTCGCCTCCTGTGCCCGCCTCGGTCGTTGTCCCGCCAAGCAGCTTTCCGCCGGAAAGGGCCACCAGACTCATCGTAGAGTGGTCAGGCAAAAGATCTGTGTGCTCCAGCAACTCACCTGTACTCGACTCACGGTCCCAGATCAGCAATCCGCCCCCTGTGGACCCGTATCCGGGGGTTCCCGCCATCANGATCGTCTTCCCGTCAGGGTGCGCCAGCAGGTCGTGTGGCCGNTGGAGAATCGGAGTACAGATCCTGTGCCAGAACGGATTACTNTCTGGATTATCCTTGTCCGTAGGTACCCAATCCCTGGTCGGATCCCACTCCAGCAGGAACCCGCTCCCATAGCCACCCACGAAAAACAGATCCCCCTGGGTGACCACGGTGTTCCACTGTGCATAACTTTCCCGCCGAATCCAGGAATCGTCCTTGGGATTATAGCTGAAGAAACGACGTGGGAAAAACGTCCCCCCACAGATCGTATCGCCGGGGGCTCTCGCCACCCCCATAATGTGCGCACCCTCACTCGAATAGTCGAAGGACACCTTGTGTGTATCTCCGGAGCGAGGATCCGACACCTCCAGCTCCCGATCGGCGAGGTCACAGCGCTCCAGTTTCTTTCCGTTCGGGAAATCGGGGTGAAAGTGAAAAGCCTTCCCGGCAATGAACAGCTTCTCCTTCAATTCGTGCTTGGCAACAGTTTTCCTCTCTCCCTTGTAGAGCTCGAACCAGCCTTCGTCACCAGGATTTTCGGCTGCCCAGGCAGTATCATCCGGCGGAATCGCGTATACCTTCCCATTCATATCCCGGAACACCGAAGGGCTACCTTTCACACGCTCCTCTTCAGCCAGCAGTGGTATGCCAGTGCCACACTCTTTGTCGAAAGCTATGATCTGGCTGAGTGTCGTACCAATTCCAAAATAGAGCCAGCCGGTATCGTCAGCTGCAAGCGTGGTGGGGTACTGACGCCAATTCTGCTCATACACGTGTCCGTAATCGGTGAAATCGCCGTTTTTAGGGTTATAGCAAACAACTCCGCTTTGCGGGTACGTCGATGACCAGATCAGTCCATCGTCGTCTTCCGTCATCCCCATTGCCATCCTGGGGGCCGTCTCGTGGAAGAATGAGTATTCGCGACGCAGGACATCGAACTCCACAAAGTAGCCGTTGAAGAGAGTGTAAAACCGATTCATGCTCGAGAGAATTGAAGCGTAGGGGCAGTCGTCTCCTGGAGGAAAGGGCACGGGAAATTCCTCGGTCTCCCCCGTCTCCGCATCGATCACCAGCAGTGCATAGCCTCCACGGTAATCGAACAGCCAGACCAGAACCACATCTCGCCCGTCGCCGTCTACGGTCGCGACCGTACCTCGTGGGAAACTTATCTGCGTCCCCAGACCGTGAAAACTGAATCCATTTTCCAGTTGTTCAGTGGGCATCTTTCAACGCTCCTTTGTTGGGTCTTTTTTCCTTCCCAAATTGGTCAATCCCGTGGGCTCATATGTGGTGCTATCGTTCGTTGACAAAGCGCTCCTTCAACTCGCCTGACTGGGCAGTAAATGGCTAAAGTCATTCGTCTTCTGCAGCCATAGGAAGGTGACCTCGCTGACCGAAGTGTTGCTTGTCTCGAACCGGACCGACCCCTTCGGGTTCACCCCTGCCAGCACCGAAACCAGATGCCGGATCAGATTGCCGTGTGCCACAATCAGGACCTGATCATCCCACTTGTGTGTCTTCATCAAGTCCCTGGCTAACTTGGCAATTCCTGCCCGTCTCTTCCTGATCTCCTCCTGAACCGCTTTCCCACCAGGAGCGCGTCCGGTCAAATTCATCGCACCATTGATCTCCCGAATTGCCTTCGCTGTGTGAAACGCCCTCGACATATCGCTGGTGTAGATATGCTCGAATCGCTCGCCTGCCACTTTGCTACCCGTGCTGCCTGCTTTTCTCCCAGGGCTTTCAGCGGCGCGCCAATCTCCCCTTTTCGGGCCTCCCCACTAGCTTGCCCGTGGCGAACCAGGACAATCTTCAACGTGTGAAACTCTGAGCGTTTACGGTTCTTGGCCACTCTAGCTCCTCCTCTCAGCTCTCAACCTGCAGATGTTCCCGCTTCATCTTTTCCCTTGTCCCATTCTCTAACCAACTGAAAAAAGTCTACAAACGAATCCAGAAATTTGCAGTCGACACGCTGGAGCCGCGATCTTGTCTGGTGTCCTGCGGGCACCAGAATGACGTCACAGCCTATATACTCTGCCACCTCTGCGTCGTGGTCTGTATCTCCGATCAGCAGCGTCCTTCCATCCGATAGCCCAAACGTGTCCATCAATTCCTTGCCACGATCGACTTTCGTCACCGCGAGTCGATCGGACAACCCGTAGACGGCCTCGAAGAAATCCTGAACGCCTGCCGAGATCACCCAGGCCTCAACCATTTCCTGTTCCGCCGCGGACAAAACAAACTGTCTCACGCCCATTTCTCTCAGACATTCCAGCGCCTGCTGGATCCCTTCATTCAGCGAACACTGTTCGACACCTCGGAGGTAGACCTCGTGAAACTCGTCTGAAATGTCGGACAGGCCTTCCTTCTCGAGATCCAAACCCAATTTGCGGTAGTACTCGGCAATTGGGAATCCAAAGGAGTTCCGATGGGTCTCCGTGCTGATTCGCGGAAGACCTCGTCGCGCCAGGATTTCACCGATCGCCGAGGCGGCCAGATCGGCATCGTCCAGAATCGTCCCGTTGAAATCCCAAATGATGGCGTCAGATCTTAACATTTCTCGTACTTGTCCTTCTAGATAGCCGGGTTGCGTGGGCCTCGGTCCTTGCTTGTCTCAACCTTTAATGCCAGGAACACCGGGTGTCCGCTGTTCCCTTCCGGCACGAACTCCTCCCACTTAATTTCGAATCCGTATGACTCCAGCCAGTTGAGATACGTGTCTCGTCCACCGTGGCTCCAGTACATATCCCCACCGTCCACCCCCAACCAGTTCTTTTCTTGTCCTGTCCACGAGTCTTGTCCTCCGGACAGCAGGAAGTATCCGCCGGGCTTTACCCAATGGCTGATTCGTTCGATTAGTCCAGGCTGTTCCCACAGGGGCACGTGGATGATCGCGTATAGGCAGACCACCGCATCGAACATACCTGAATCGAAACGTACATCACACATATCTTCGCAGAGGAAAGTGGCCCTAGGAACCAGCTTCCTTGCACGTTGGATCTGCACTGAAGAGAAATCGATCCCGCTTACGGAATGCGACTCCGACACCAGTTTCGAAACAGGAACCCCACACCCACAGCCAAGTTCCAGAATCTTGGAGCCCCGTTCCAGATTTTTGTTCAACCGCGCGACCCACGATGCGTACTTCTGATAGTCCTCACCTTGTTTTTCTAAAGAGTCCGCTCTGTAGGCCGTTGAAACGAGATCGTATCCGCTCTTCACGATCTCCTTGGGGGGGCGGTCCGACATCTTGGAAACTCCTGTGGGTTCACGACTGAAAGGGCTGTTTGCGGTCGTGACTGAAAGGGAAAGAGATTCAGCTTCCCTATTCACCGACTCAATATTTGGTGTCGTTGAAGGAAGAATAGAAAGGTGATTCCAAAAACGAGGAAAATCACCCCACAAAGCAGAAGCGCTGCCCCCAAGGAATAAACATCTGCCACCCAACCTGCAAGTGGACCCAGGATCATAAACATCAGTCGTCCAATCAGGCTCTTCACCGAAAGAACGGTTGCCCGAATATTCGATTCGACACAACGGTTGATATAATCATTCAGCACTGGACCATTGATTCCACGGACAAGGTAGAACAGAAAGAACAGAACGCCGGCCCAGATGACCTCCAGCTGGCTCAGGAGCAGATAACCTGCAGAGGAAATCAGAATTAGAGAAACGAGGGAGACCTTCCGCCCCAGCCACGTTTCGATCCTGTGCGCCAGAATTGCAAACACACCCACAGCAAACTGTAATACGGCCCAGGAGATACCGAACCACGCCAGTGGTACGTTGACCAGCTCCATAAAAGGCTGCACGAACCAGACGATTGTCAGGGTGGATGTCCCGACCAGGGAGGAATATAGAATCAACCACTTGACCTCCTTGTGTCCGTGAAGCGAATAGCGGACGATCTTCAAGATCGCCCTGAAGCTGCTTTCCCCTTTTTCCAGCAGTTCGCGCTTGGGTTCTACAAGCGACCACGCCAGCGGAATCATCAGCAACATCACCCAGGCTTGCCAGATCACCGGAGTCCTGAGACTGATCACCGCCATAAATCCGCCCAGGATTCCTGCGACACCTTCCGAGAAACTGCTCATCGAGGTCAATCGTCCGGCGATCTTCTGATATTCCTCTTGCCTATTCAGTTGAATCAAACTGTCGTAGAGCAGAGCCGAATCTGAACCCGAAATGAATCCGGCGCCAACAGCGATAAAGAACTCGGCAGCTAGAAACTCGTAGAAGGTATAGGAGAACGCATATGCCGCGAATCCAAGCGAAACAAAGACGGACCCGAAGAGTAGAGACCGGCGCCTGCCCAGGCGGTCGGCAAAATAGCCTGAGGGAACCTCGAAGAGAATCACGCAGGCGGAATACCACGCGTGAACGATAAACACTTGCTCCAGGGATAGTCCGTTCTCCCTGAAGAAAAGCACCACAATTGGCATCAGTAGCAGAAACCATCTGCACGACTGAATTGCGTAGAGCTTCCAGATATTCGCGACAAGCTTATTCTGATCGGTCATTATGTGCACCGTTGAGGGATCACTGGAGCAAAGTGGACAAGAATTCGACGGCTTCAGACCGCTTTCCGTTGCAGGCTTCCTGGTCCACAGATTCACAAATCGTGCTCGTTCTCCCGGAAAAGATGCACCATTATCGTTTGAGAAAGTCAGATCACCAGGACTATACCGAGAACCGCTACACCCACTCCGACACCCGCTAGCCGATTCAATCGTTCCTTCCAAACAAAGTGAGCGGTCAGGTTGTCCAACAACACCACGCTGCATCCCAAAATTGGAAAGAAGAGGGTTCCCGGCATCTTGCTCAGCGTAATCATCACAACACACAGCACGACTGCGTTGTAGAAACCAATCGTAGCGCCCATTGCAAGTTCAGGTAGCTTTGGTAATCGCCTTCTCGCCAAAATGAAAATCGCACCGATCGTACCCGCCGTAGCGCCCGTCATGAGAATGATCTGGACAAACTCATCGTCCATTCCAGAGTAATGCACCGACCGCAAACATGAATGGCTGCCGCCCTGAAGAAGGAAGACAGCCACCAACAACCCGAACGTCTTGATTCCTGTTAGCTGGGTAGATTTGCAAGCGCTTGAAGTCATCAGGAGCAAAGCAAGGAGGGTCAGCGCAATCCCTCCCACCTGCGACAGGTCCAACCGCTCGCCCCAGAACCAGACCCCCAAAACGATGGGTACGGCAATCGAAGTTCGGAACGCCGTCAACACCGCACCAACCGCCACGAAGTCAAGAACCCGTGTCATCAGAGAAAGTGAACTGATAAACACGATACCTGTCACTATTCCCGTTCTGATCGCTGCATCCGAGAACACGAACTGCCCCTTGAACATCAGGAAGGCACTAAGGGTTGCACCCACCACGAGGTAATTCGTAGCTACAACAACTGGCGCGCGATATCCCCTGCGTTGCGAGAGCTTGAAGAACTGCATAAATACGAAGTCTGCCAGCACTGAGAGCGTCAACCAGAACAAGAACCACCCTCCCTCGAACCGAAATCACACATCCCCTGGGCGCTCACAACTCAGCCTCGACAGTACGTCGCCGAGTTACCAGCGCTCCAGTCCAAGAAGCTTCTTCCCCAATTCCGTAAGCTTAGCAGTCTCCCCTTCCGCGTGCTCCTTCTCCTTCTCGTTCTTCCCCAGGCCGGTCAACCGTTCACGCCACCCTTTGATCCGACTCTCCCTCGCAGCCTCGTTGTCCTTTGGTGAGGGCGTCATCGTGATATACTGAACAACCCGCGGATAGGACGCCGAGTTCGGACCGCTCCCGTGTGGCAAGGCGCTGTGCCAGATCACCAGGTCTCCCACTTTGGCGGGAATCGGAGTGGCCTCGTCCGCGAATTCCTCTTTGACTCGCTCCCTGGGATTCACCTCTTCGGGCAACCCCGCAAGCCAGCTCTCCAATTTCTTATGGAAACGGGGAATACACGTGAACGCCCCCTGGTTTGCAGCGGTGTCTGCAAGGTAGAGCACGCCTTGCACCTTGAGTCCGGTGGGATTCTCTAGACTCATATCCCAGTGAAGGTACGGACCCTTGAATTCAAAACCTGGCCGTTCTGGTGGATTCAGACTCGCCCTGTCGAAACTCACCCAGAGCTTCTCCGTTCCCCAGATTTGGCTGAAAGCCTCGTGAACGCGTGGTGCCTGTCGGTTGTCCCACAGCGCCTGGTGCTGATACATCTCCACCATTATTCCAGGTCTTGGTGGGTCGGGGTACCACGTCTCCGGATCATCCCGGTCCATATCCACAAACGCCCAAACGGCATCTTCCGCTGCCCGGGCATACTCAGCAGGCACCGCACCCTTCAGCACCACGTACCCATTCTCCTCCCAGAACGCCAGTTCGTCTCTACTCAGCGCAGCCATTTTCGAATCCTCCCTTGACCTTGTCTCGCCCAACCCCAGGTTCAGAGGCGAACAAAAGCCCGACAAATCGCGGCTCAAACGTTTTCCTCTGAAAATTCCACGCGCGTGAATCGTTCAGGCATATGCGAATTATACGCACCGTGCGAGTTCCACGCCCACCCAATTGGCGGCTGAATGTCTCGTCCATTTGCGCTGATGTGTTGGAATCGCGAGAAATCCATCCGCCAGGTGTCACCGTGCTCTGGTGGTAGTGCTCGGCCTGCCGCCAACCACTCCATCCCCCTCCACGGAAACGCGATCTCGGCTGTCCATCCCTTGTCAATCGTTGAAGGATCGTTGAGATTCCCGTCAATCTGAGTCGCCATCTCCAATCCCGGAAAATCCCAGTCGCGAAACGCGTATCGCCTCCCTCTGGGATTGCTGCCCATACGCTCTTCGTCACACATACCACCCAGGATATCCACCGACTGGCTTACCAGATTGAATTCCTCTGCCTTGGCGAATGGACTGTCCTTCGTATAGGCATCCTGCCAGACATAGAAAATCTCCATCACTGTCCCGATCGCGTTCATCTCGAACTCGTAATACGTATCCTCGCCGCCAATAAAGACCTCAACATCGTTCTCCATACAGATCATGCAATCACGTTCAGTGAATTCGGCTTTCACATTGGGCTCGTCAACCCAGAACCCGACGTAAAGACATTCTTCAGACCACAGTACGGCGGCTCTGGTGTCTAGAAACGCGGGCTCCCCCGTCACAAGATCCACGAATCGAGGCGACTTCTTTGCTCTGTTCCAACAGGGCTTGTTCAGACAACCATCGATACAGATGTCTTCATTTACTTTCAGAGCTGTATAGTGTGCAATGTCTTCTTCGGAGAATTCTACGCCCACCCTGCTCCCCCCTTTCCTTGAATGTTGAGGCCCTACTCATCAACCGTGGTAAAATTGTACCATTCCTCGAATAGCGTGCACTTATTCTCTTCATTGAGATGAACCATGAAGATCCCCTCGTATCTATTCGGTGCACCTGGATTGTGGTCTTTGATTTTTAAGTAGAATCTTGCCAAACCGTAGGCCTCGGTCGTGGCGAGAATCTCGTAGCTGTAATGAATGTCTTCCTGGTGCGAGAGGGCATTTCGATGATGTTCATATATCGCCTTCACACCTTGGCGAGGTTCCCCGTATGGACCCCACCAGTACACACCATCCTCTGCGAAGATCTCCTTGATCTTGTCTGCACTTCGTTGCTCCTGAGGTCGGAGATATTTCTCGAGCCATTCCTTGAAATCAGATTCAGTCATCTCTCCTCCTTACCACTAATTGTACTTTGGTACGACCGTCTCGCCTGACTCGATTGACTCTCTTGCTGCATCGACAAGCCCGATCACCCTTCGTCCTACCTCTCCTGGTACCGGGTTTGGACCACCCTCCCGGATATGTCGTCCCATATCATTGTAGAATTCAGTCCAATCCGAGTCCTTGTAGTGAATAAGACTCTCCCTGGTATATCCATCCTCGGTTGCCTCGATCAATCTGAAGCGACCGCATGCAGGCGTCGAGGTCTGGTACTGATAGCCTGGAATAGCCGATCCGTATTGGTCGATGATACAACCCTTGGTTCCCAGTATCCGCCAGAACGGTTTGCCTGAACAATCGATATAGGACTCGGTGAAATTCGCTACGACACCGTTCTCAAATTTCAGAATTGCTGTCACCTGATCCTCACTCGAGGTACTCGTCCACATCAGCTTCTGAGAGAATCCTGTCACACCGGTTACTTCAGATGGAATCAAGTCCAGGATCCAGTCCATCGCCTGGGATCCATAGTAGAAGAATGTCCCCCCGGAACGCTCCCTTTGTGTCCACCAGAGATCCGGGTCTGCTCCTTTGAATGGATCGCCATAGCTTGTTGGCGAGAGTTCGATCTGGTAGATATCCCCGATCCGGCCCTCCGCCACAATTTCCTTGATCGCTCTGTAATTTCCGTCGTGTCGTCGATTGTGGTGAACCGCAAGCATCTTTCCATTCCGTTCGGAGGCATCCACCATATCCTCAGCCTCCTTCACGTTCAGACACATACCATTTTCTACCAGGGCGTGGCGACCGTTGTCCAAAGCCTCAACAACCACATCCCGATGTGTGAAGTTGGGAGTCACAACGGTCACCATCTCTACGTCCCGATTTGCGTACAGGTCGGTTGTAGACGTGTAAACTTGCACATTCGGATAATCCTCCCTGGCCTGCGCTGCCCGTTCCTCATCCCGGTCACATATTGCCACCAGGTTGAAGTATGGCGACTCCATCATCCACAAAGCGTGCATCCACCCAAAATTATGTGTCGCTCCATACCCGATCACCGCGCTCCCGATGGGATTTGTAATACTCATTCTAGCACTCCTCTCAAGTATTATTGAAAGCAACCAGGTATCCTTCTCAGAAGCTCCTCAACTCCCAAAGTACTCACATTCTGACGCTTACGCCCCATTATTCTTACACGATCAGTCCAAATGGGTCACCTCATAACGCTGCAGAGAACAGCAGCCGCGACCAGCACCGGTTGGTAGACTGGCACAGGTTTTCTCATCACATCCCATATGAGTCTCCACGGTGCGGGGAGATTTTGGCCATCCGCAGCTTTCTTATGCAGAATACCCCGAGGGACAGGCCTCAGTGATCGTCTCCCTGGTGCTGACGATGCAAGAGAGAACATAGCTTCTATATGGAGTATCAAAGTCTTTGCAGCAAAGGCCCCTATAAAGTTCATTACACGAGACAGTGCAGATTCCGTAAATTAACGGTCATATCTGCAAATACCCGATCGTGCACAAAACGCCAAGGATGTTGGTGCAAAGAGAAGATCTCAGTATTTGGACGGGATCGATGACGAGAGGTAACCAAGATCGACAGATTGCCGAGAGATAGCCGAATGACTGAGTTCGAAATCGAAGGACGCGACAAGGAGGGACCTATCCACCTGAAGATTGGGGTGGACAACCCGTTTGCAGCTGACGGACATTTTGTTCGAGGGGGGCTACACAGCCACGTTGCACAGATGGGAGATCCCCGTGCGATCTGTGAGCATTACCATGATATGGGATTCGATTTTCTTGCCGCAACCGACTACCTCGACATCACCACCTTGCCCGAGTCCACAGACACCTTCGTCACGCTGCCCGGTGCAGAGATCTTTTGTCCGGATCGCGACGATCTGACCCACATCATCTGTCTGGGTCTGACAGAGCCGGTCCAACCGCTGAAGGACACGCTGGAAGACGTTTCCCGGTTGGTTGGCGATACAGAGTCCCAGGGCGGTCTGGCGGTTCTGGCACACCCCTCGTGGAGCAATTATGCCTGGGAGAAGGCCTTCGCGCTCTCCCGGTCAGGGGTCGTTGGCTTCGAGTTGACCAACCGGCTAACCTGGCAGATCAATGGGAAGGAGCGATCCGAGGCGTTGTGGCAGATGCTGTTGAATGCGGGCGTCCGACTGGCCGCAACCGGCGTGGACGACGCGACCGTGCTGACAGACCGGACTGTTACTGGGCAGACCTGGACGGGGGTCCTGGTGCCTCGCCTCGGTGAGGCGGAAATCTTGGCGGGAATCCGGGCACACCGGACATACGCGAGCGAGGGCCCCAAGATCCACGACATCCGAATCGAATCCCGAGGCACGATTGTCGTGGAGTGCAGCCCTGTTACAGCCTGCCACATCCAGTCGCGTGGCTTTGGTGTGCGCAGTGTCCACGCGGAGCCTCTATCGGACCGGTTCGAGGTCGATCTCGCGGTGGACGGTTACCGCATACGGGACTGGATTTCCATCTGTCTAGAGGAACGAAACGGGCGACGCGCATGGTCCAGCGCGATTCCGGTCCGGGTTGAGGTCACACGCCTGCATGAGGCTGGCTGAAGCCCGGCGGAAGCTCTTCACCACCATAGCACGAGGAAACGATGCGTATCGCGCTCGCAGGAGTCTACCAAGAATCTCACTCCTTCTCACCTGCCCTTGCAGCGCTCGACCAGTTCAAGGCAGGATTTCTACTCTATGGGGATGAGATTCCTCAGGAACTTACAGGCCTGAATCACGAGATCAGTGGCGCGCTTGAAGCTGCATCAAACCAAGAGATCGTCCCCCTCACCTATGCCTCTGCAGGATCCTCCGGCCAACCGATCCACCGAGAAACCTACGATCGACTCGCGGGTGATATCCTGGACCGACTCCGGGAAGCCCTCCCTGTGGACGGTGTGCTGATGGCCATGCACGGCGCTATGGCGTCCGAACACCACGACGACGCAACTGGGAGTTTGCTTCAGTCCGTCCGAGATGTGGCAGGCCCGAACGTGCCAATCGTAGCCACCCTGGACCTTCACGCAAACCTGACCCGGGGGATAGCCCGTGCCGTAGATGCCCTTGTTGGGTACCACACTTCTCCTCACATCGATCAGGGGGATACCGGTCGCAGGGGAATGGAACTCCTGCTGCAGATCGCTGCCAAAAAGGTTAAACCGGAACTCTCGCTTCGCCAGATCCCCATGATCGTCCCTGGAGAAAATGGGCGGACCACGGAGGGTCCATTCTCAGAAGTTATGGATCGGGTGATTCGCCTGGAGCAGGAGCCCGGCGTTTTGGCCGCCTCTGCCTACACCGTGCAGCCGTGGCTCGATCTCCCTGAAATGGGCTGCAGCGTGGTCGTTGTCACCGATGGGGACGTACGACGTGCAGAATCCGAGGCTGAACATCTTGCACGTGAATTCTGGGAACGCCGCAAGGATTTCATGCCGCACTTGACACCGGTGCAGGAGGCCATCGATCTCGTTCTGGCCGATGAACGGCGTCCCTACGTCTTCTCCGATTCGGCGGACGCACCAAGCTCCGGTGCCCCAGGTGACAGCACGGCCTTGCTGAAGGTCCTCCTCGACCGGGATATCAGCGAGACCGCTCTTCTCAACATCGTTGACCCGGAGGCGGTTTCTGTTGTGCACCGGGCAGGCGTTGGAGCCACACTGCAGCTTACGGTCGGTGCGGCTTTCTCGTCGACCTTCTATAAGCCGGTCACCTTTGCCGCGTATGTCAAGTCGCTTTCGGACGGGACCTTTCGGATTAAGGGGGCTGGCTTCCGGGGCGTGAAGGTCCGGATGGGAAGAACCGCAGTTGTCGTATCGGGAGGCATTCAACTTGTGATTATGGAACAGCCTGTGTTCCAGTGGGGGCCGGAGCTCTACCGGAGTCAGGGTTTGGAACCCATGGATTCGAAGATTGTGGTAGCCAAATCCCCCGTCGCCTTTCGAGCAGCTTACGGACCCCTCGCCGCTGAGATTATTGTCCCCGACCTGCCCGGTGTTTGCAGCCCAAACTTCAAGTTGTTCCCTTGGGAAAAGCTCTCACGTCCTATTTATCCCCTGGACGACCTGGAGGGGGATCTACCGGAGATCGGAGAATGAGTCGGCACAGTACATCTGGCGCGCAGATCGTTAAGGAGTATGGACAATGCTATTCACTTGGGAAAAGGTGGAGAGAGCATACCTAGTACCTTCGTTCGTGTTCATCTACCTCCTCTTCTACCCCGGCGATTCTGCCTCCCAAACCTGGATAAGTGGAGGGTAATCGGGGGACAATCCTTGCTGAATATGCAGCTTATTTGTCTGGTCAGTAGGACGGTTTGCTTATGCTGTCAGGTTGTCCGGGTCTAAGGGCGTCCTGAATTTCGGGAGCGGGAAGTAGGGTGACCCCATCTTCTCCCAGCGTTCTGCCGATCTGTAGAGTCTGCGAGCACTCGATCTGTTCCAAAACGGGGTCGATAGAGTGTCTGGCTATCGAATTCGACGGGCCCGGCCACCGAAAGGTTCCTTAGCAGAAAGGCCACGATCGAGCATGACCGAAGGTCCGTATATAATCCAGTGATCACGCCGCATTCCCGACCGTAGCGCAATCACCTGGGCTCAGTTCCTCCATCTCTATGTGCCGTATTACACATTCCAGTACGCCATTGGCATCAGCGCAGCCAACGCCCTTTCCGAGCGTGTACTGTCTGGAGAAATTGGGGCGGCAGATGACTACCTCTTGTTCTTGAGCGCAGGCAGCTCGAATTACACGATGGACCTGTTCCGGTTGGCGGGGGTCGATATGGCTTCTCCCGAACCGGTCGAGAGAACCTTTAACGTATTGTCCGGACTTGTGGACAAGCTCGAACAACTTACTCTGGCAACGTAGAACCTGAACAAAAGGGGAAATTCAAAATGATTATAGAACCGAGAATCAGAGGTTTCATCTGCACCACGTCCCATCCGACGGGATGTGCATTTGCAGTCCAGGAACAGATAGATTGGACAAAACAACAACCAGGTTTTGATGGTCCAAAAAACGCCCTCGTCATCGGTTCCTCCACAGGCTATGGTCTGGCCTCACGTATTGCACTGACTTTTGGATCCAGCACTTCTACCATAGGGGTCTTTTTCGAAAAGCCGGCTGAAGGAAAACGCACGGCAACTGCGGGATGGTACAACTCAGTGGCCTTCCGTGACGCCGCCCGAAAGGATGGACTGTATGCGGAAAACATCAATGGGGACGCCTTCTCAAACGAGATAAAGGATCAAACAATCGAAACCATCAAGAAGGACCTGGGGCAGGTTGACCTGGTCGTCTACAGTCTGGCTTCTCCCAGACGAACTCATCCCGATACCGGTGAAACATACTCTGCTGTTCTGAAAGCCATCGGTCAGCCATATACGGGTAAGACGGTGAATGTTCAAACCGGCGAGGTCTCGGAAGTCACCATGGATTTCGCTACAGAAGAGGAAATCGATTCGACAGTTGCAGTTATGGGAGGAGAGGATTGGGAGATGTGGATTTCTTCACTGGAAAATGCCGGCGTTTTGGCAAGCGGCGCCCAAACCATTGCCTACACGTACATTGGTCCAGACCTGACCAGACCGATGTACAGGGATGGAACGATCGGCAGGGCCAAGGACCATCTGGAAGCCACGGCGAGAACGCTCAACAACCGTCTGGGCGGCACAGGAGGTAGAGCGTGCATCTCCACCAACAAAGCCATGGTCACCCAGTCAAGCGCGGCCATACCTGTCGTCCCACTATATATCTCGTTACTCTACAAGGTTATGAAAGAGAAAGGTTTGCACGAAGGCTGCATAGAACAAATGTCCCGACTCATGCACGACCGGCTGTATTCAGGGAATCCCCTTCAACTCGATGACCACGACAGAATAAGAATCGACGACTACGAAATGAGAGAAGACATTCAATCGTCGATCAACGAACAATGGGACACCGTCAACACAGACAATCTGGAATCGCTCACCGACATCGAAGGCTACCGATCGGAATTCCTGAAACTATTCGGCTTCGGCATCCCGGAAATCGACTACTCGGCCGACGTCGACCCAGAAGTAACTTAATGGCATCACCAAAACTCAATCGGGTCCCTATCACCAGATTGGAATCCAGCGACATTTGCCAAACTACGTCAGGATCGAGATATCGCGCTGTGCGCGGTTCCGTTGTGCATAGGCCTTTTTAGTGCCTAGCCACCAAGCAGGCCAGTTGAGCTCGTGGGACCACAGTGGCACACAGATACCTGCCCAAGAATACCCGACAAGGTACCATCCCACACGCCACTAAAGCTGTCGCGGCAAGCCCCAGTGCCTCCAGAAATCCACTCACACCCAGCTCGTAAGGGCGGACCTATGTGTCCGCCCGATCCCGAGGAACCTATGCCCAACACCGACAAAACCCTGACACGTAACCTCTGGTGGATTCGGGATTCTGCCAATCCCGTCCTCCCACCCCTACCGGGCAGCGAAAATGAAGCCCATCGCTGTATGAATCCCTTCGTACTTCGCATTGAAGACCATTACCACCTGTACTATTCCGGTGCAGACGCAGACGCCCACCAGCGAATATGTCTCGCCACCGCGCCCGTCAACGATCCCCGCAACTGGAATCGACAGGGCGTTGTACTTGACCGTGGTGAACCTGGCGCGTTCGACCACAACTGGGTCGTCCTGCCTCACGTAGTCAATTTCGGTGACCGATGGCATATGTACTACACGGCTAATTCCGGCGTTGGTGAAGGCCTCTCCGCCTTTCCGGGAATTGGTCTGGCATTCTCTGATGATGGCAGAACATTCGAGAAACACGGGAATAACCCTGTCCTCACAGCCAGCCACGTGGAAGGTGATCCGGACTGTCAGGGGGTGGCGGGTGGGTCTGTGATCAACGTTCGGCTTCCGGACAACTCATCGGAGTGGCGATTCTATTATACAGGCTGCCCTACCCTGGGAGACGACGTCTTTCTCAACCAGCAAAAAGCCATCTGCTATGCCACATCGCCGGATGGGATCACCTGGGAGAAGCAGGGAGCGGTCATGTGTCGCGATCCCGATCGTAACTATATAGACGTGGCTGCGGCCGGGCCTGTTGTATGGCAGGAGGAGAACGGCACGTTTCGTATGATGCTCTCGGCTATCGGTACGCGCTGGGGGTATTACTCGATCTGCTATGCTGAATCCGATGACGGCATTTCGT
Organism: Gemmatimonadota bacterium; assembly: GCA_002709665.1. Taxonomy (GTDB): domain Bacteria; phylum Latescibacterota; class UBA2968; order UBA2968. The sequence goes on from PAQK01000041.1 coordinate 112,019, forward strand.
GGCGGCAGGGAGAACATTACGGTGACGACCTGACACTCGGTCCTACGGGTGACGGCTGGGAGCGACAGATGGTAGCCTATCCCTCGGTCATCCGGGAGGAGACGCGCCTGAGACTGTTCTACTGTGGTAATGGGTATGGCAAGACAGGCATAGGCACTGCGGTTTCTTCTCCACTTCGCGCCAATGCGGTGGACGGAGATCGTGAGCTCAATGTAGTCGCTCACTATGCCAATGCTCACTGGACGCTTCGCTTGCCCGAGGGTATCAACTGCGACCAGGGCACTTTTCTCACACACTACCATCCTACCTTGGATTGGCATGGTCCTGATCCGGATGGGACATTGTGGCACGAGTGGCAGGGCAATGATGACGATCTGGACATTCTGAACGACAATGAAAATGTGTCCCGACTGGGCTTGAAATTCATACTTGGACTATGGTACCGAACACTGGTTGAACACACGGAAAATGGACTGGACCTCAAGTTCACAGCGAAAAATACGACCGATTCAATCCTGAACAACATGTCGGGAATCGTCTGCTTGGGTTACCCTGACGAAAACTTCCAGGACCCGGACCTTGAACGCACATATATCAGTGTCGGAGGTGAGTTGACGCAGCTCTCAGGAACAGATCGTGGGACAGGCGATCCGTGTCGAACGCATTATCTCGTGCAAGGCAGAAACCCGATTCGATACCACGCTCCCACATATTGGGGAGACCTGAGCCGGACCACTGTGGATACGGGGGCGATACTTCGAACCAGTAGCTGCGGAAAGTACACCGTCGGAACCGCCTGGGAGACCGTATCCGAAATCTGGGACAACCAGGACGGGCACGCCTGCATTCACTCCAACCTTTCCCTGGGTGATCTTCAGCCGGGCGAGACCAAAAGTGTGAAGGGCAGAATTGTCCTTATCCCGGGCAATGTTGAAGAGGCCAACAAGCTATTATCATTCGAATAACCAGGATCATGCTATGAACATTGCACTTGGCATCCATACCGGTGGAACATACACAGATGCCGCTTTGATAGACCAGGAATCGGGAAAGGTGCTCGCCGGCGCCAAATCACTCACCACGCGTCACGGGTTCTCCCTGGGCATTACAGGTGCGATGGAGGATGTCCTCAGTCACGATTCGCGGTTTTTTCCGTTGCATTATCGAAGGACCCTGTCGCAAACGCTCAGATGGATATCGCAGAAAGGCTCCGGTATACATCGGCTTTTCTCACGATGGCGCTCCTATTTATGCTACCGTTCGGCCTCGCCTTTGTGCCCAATACTTTGCCGGACACATCCGATATTCTTTGGCTCTTGCTTGCTGGTGGACTGTTCACGAATCTTACACACTATCTTTATTTCAGTGCGCTCACATGGATCTCCAGTCTGTTGGCTGTAGTTTTGATTTCCTTTACGGTCCTGTTCACCGTGATGTTGTAGCAACTATTTCTGGGCATTTCCGTGCTGACTGCTTCCTTTGTTGCCGGTGCCGTTCTCATCCTCACTGGAGTCTTCTTCACCAGGCCCGAATTGGTCACAACATCCAAAGCGAAGGGGAAAAAACCATGAACATTGTTCGAATCTTTCTCAGTCTCGTCCTCACCTTGAGTTTGAATGCCTGCGACAGCTCCTCGAGCAATCCGCCGGATGCACCCGTAAAAGTGAGGGAGGCGGACTACTCGTCTACCGACTCGGGACTGAGATTCTACGATTTCAAGAAAGGTTCGGGGTCGACGCCCCAGGCCGGTCAAACTGTCGTTGTTCATTACACCGGATGGCTCACCGACGGCAAAATGTTTGACAGTTCGGTCCTGAAGAAAAAACCCTTCTCCTTCGTCCTGGGAACAGGAGGGGTAATCTCCGGATGGGATGAGGGAGTGGCCACCATGGCAGTTGGCGGAAAGCGACAACTGGTCCTGCCGTCCGACCTGGCCTACGGAGAACAAGGTGCAGGCAATGTTATCCCACCCAATGCAACCCTCATCTTCGAAATCGAACTGCTGTCCATCAAGTAATCCACGTCAATCCAAGAACCGAGCCGTGCCACCCCGCCCGCCGTAGCTTCGGCGAAGGTGGGCCAAGGTGCTGGGAGGACTTTCGAACTACCTGCAAACCCCCTGTGGCCACCTTCGATCAGTGTTCCGGCAAAGCTCTTGCGCGGTTTGAGCGAGCGCGTTTTGGGTAATTTTTAGGGCGAAGTCGAAAGTTTCTCGGCGACAAGGAGTCGCCGGAATCGGGTGGAGGGCGAAGCCCGATTTGGTATTGATGATGTAATTTCTTTCAAAAGTTTACGCCAAGAGGATGACATGCCATCAGTTTCCAGCGAAGACCTCCAAAACGCCCTTCCGGATCTTACTTCCACATACGAATTCCCGGAACTCTCGAGTCCGGTCACGATCTTTCGAGATCCATGGGGCATCCCTCACATTCAGGCCGCGTGTGAAAACGACCTGTTCTTCGCGCAGGGGTTTGCGACGGCCCAGGATCGCCTGTGGCACATGGACTACGACCGACTTCGTGCGCTGGGCAGATGGTCTGAAATTGCAGGATCCTCAGCAATAGATCAGGACCGTCTCCTCAGGTCAGCCGGAATGGGACGCACGGCTCGTCTCGACTATCAAGCCGCATCATCCGGGTCCAGGGCTATGATCGATGCATACACCGCCGGGGTAAACGCGTTCCTCTCATCCACGAAGACCCTGCCAATAGAATACACGCTCCTAGACCAGCAACCTGAACCCTGGGAAAACTGGCATTGTATAACCGTCTACAAGATGCGAAACACCCTCCTGGGCACGTTTGAACCAAAGCTGTTTAGGACTCGGTTGGCTGCTGTTCTGGGAGCTGACAAGGCCGCGGAAATAATCAAGGGCTATCCTCAGGGCCACCTTCTTACGGTCCCTCCTGGAGAGGTATATTCCGGTCCGCAAGTCAGTGGGCTTGAGGCCCTCGCGAATGCGGCAGAAGACGCACGGGGACTCACTGAGACAGATGCAGGATCGAATGCATGGTCCATATCCGGCGATCGCACTAGGTCTGGACTCCCCCTAATGGGAGGAGATTCGCATCGTGCTCTTGACACACCCAGTGTGTATTATCAGGTGCACCTCTCCTGTCCCGAATTCACCGTCATCGGCCACTCTGTACCGGGTATGCCGGGGGCCCTCCACTTTTGCCACAACCAGCACGTCGGCTGGGGCATGACCTACGGGAATGCGGACACGCAGGACCTCTTTATCGAGCGTGTCAGACAGAATGAGGGCCAATGGCAATACGAGCACAAAGGACGATGGGAACCTGTCGAAGTGCTTGAAGAAACCATCACCGTGAGTGGAACGGATCCAGTCGAGATCCAGATCCTGATTACACCCCACGGACCGGTAATAGCCGGAGATCCGTCTACAGGAACAGTTATCGCCATCAGCGATCCGGGCCTCCTGGATGGAACGCCCTGGGTCGACTCCGCACATGACGCAATGATCTGCAAATCGGTGACCGAACTGCATCAAGCCTTCGAAAAGTGGACGGATCGGGTCAACAACTATGCCGCTGTCGATGTCCACGGGAACTTCGGCTATCTACATGAGGGCAGAATACCGATTCGCTCGGAAACGAACGGGTGGCGCGCTGTACCGGGATGGACCGGAAACTACGAGTGGGAAGGCTATATACCTCACAACGAACTGCCGATCGCCTTGAATCCGGAATGTGGATACGCTGTCACCTGCAATCAGCGGATCGCCTCATATGACTACCCATATTATGTAGGTCTATATTTCTCGCCCGAGTTTCGAGCCAGGAGAATACAGACCCGCATTCTCGAGCTCGAAAAGGCTGTCCCCGAGGATATGGAAGACATTCACGCGGATCATATCTCAATTCCCGCCCGGATATTTCGGGATGCTCTCGTTTCAGTTCCTGTTGAGAATGAGACTTGCCGGGAGGCCATCGGCCTGCTGAGGAGGTGGGATGGATCCATGGATCGAGATCTGGTTCAGCCCACCATATACTCCCAGATGCGGCTGCAAATTACAAGAGACTTGATCTCCTACCACCTGGGTGAGATGGCCCCGGCAGCACTTNCGTGTGCACAGGGAGCTGAAGCGCACATNCGCTTGATTGTCCTCGAAATGATCCTCGGTCTGCAGAACGAAGACACCTCGTTNCTACCCGAAGGCGTCACCTGGGCGGACACCCTGGCCACTGCCCTGGCAGAATCTCTAGCATTTCTCAAACAGGAACTGGGAGAGGATGTCACCACCTGGAAGTGGGGACGCCTGCATCGAACCACACCTACGCATCCCCTTTCTTCTGTATTTCCCTCAGCCTCTGGTTTCCTGGATCCGCCATCTCTACCCGTCCACGGAGATGGGGACGTGCCCCTTGCTGGAGGGTATGCGATTAACAATCCATTTGCGGTAACGGGACTGTCGGTCAACCGCTATATCCACGATCCATCAGATTGGAGCAAGTCACGCTGGATCGTCCCGCTTGGAGCATCGGGACACCCGGGCAGTCCGCATTACTTCGACCAGGCCGAGAAGTGGTCGAATGTGGAATACATCCCCCAATTATGGGATTGGGATANGATCGCACAACAGGCCGAGTCACGCCAGCNACTGCTGCCNTCAAACTGAATATAGTATTCGCGCAGCGATACGACACATCATCGGATGGGNGGAAGACACCGCATTATTACNTGTCGGAGTCTGTTGGTATCGCAANNGGCTTACTCATCACCGCCATACACAATGCCAGCCTTACCTGCCTTACAAGCAAATGGTTTGACCGGATGAACCGTCAACTCATGGATCTTGAGAAGTCCTTCATTCACAAAACCGGCCTTCAGGATCGTCCCTTGAACCGTTCTCTATTCACGGCGGAGGACCCGTTAAGTGGATATGGATCCTGGATGCTCCCAGACCTGAGATACGAATTGGAGCACCGGTCTACGGAGAATAGACAGAAATGGGAATCGACATACGTCCGGGCGGTCGAAACCCTCGGCTCCAGAATTCGTAAGATAACGGAGTCCTTGAGCAGTTTGGGTTGAAATTAAGCATTCTACCTGAAGGAGTATATTGGCATGACCTCAAAAGACTGCACGGTGAAAAACATTGAACGTATCGTTCTCAACATCCCTTTTCACCCTCGATGCGAGCGAGTTAAGGAGCTCCGCGTCTTTGGGTGGTCGGTAGTAGAATTGTGCCGGGTAACACTCTCGTCCGGTGTAGTTGGGGTTGGAGAAACCCTCCCCAACTACACATTTAGGCGTTCTACGGACGAACTGTTCAATAAGGTAATAGGTCACAACCTGTTCGATCACCTCTGGGACGACACTTTAGGTGCGGGACTGCAGATGGCCTTGTTTGATGCCGCCGGGAAGCACCTGGGAATCCCCTGTCACCGTCTCCTGGGCATTCAGTACAGAGATGCGTGCCCGNTTTCATGGTGGGCACAGGACATGCCCCCGGAGGAGTGGGCTGCAGAAGCCGTAGCCGCAATCGAGCACGGGTTCACCACAATGAAAGTGAAAGCTCGCCCCTGGTTCGATCCCGATCAACAGATGGAAGCCGTCTCAGCAGTTATTCCGCCCCATTTCAAAATGGACATGGATTTCAATGGTTTACTCCTTGGTCCGGATCTGGCCGCTCCGCTTATCAGCCGTCTTGAAGACAAGTATCCGAATCTCGCTATAGTCGAGTCTCCTATACCACAGGCCGACGTAGCCGGGAACGCTGCATTGAGAAGGAAGATCCGCAGCCCGATCTCGATGCACTTTGGTTCACCTCCTATCATGACCGCCATACGAGAGGGCGTCTGCGACGGTTTTGTCATCAGTGGTGGGGCCAACCAGGTGAAGAAGCAGGGGGTTCTTGCAGAACACGCGGACATGCCCTTCTGGTTGCAGTTGGTGGGTACCGGGTTGACAACCATGTTCTCCGTTCATCAGGGTGCAGTATTATCACAGGCACGGTGGCCCGCCATCCCTTGCATCAACATCTACTCACATCCGCTTGTTAGAGACCTGCAGGTCAAAGGTGGTCATATAGAGGTACCCCAGGAGCCTGGACTGGGTATCGAATTGGATCCGGACGCTGTAGAAAGGTTCCGCGTAGATCCCGACTTCCAAAAACCGGTCCAACGACAGATCCATACACTTCTTTGGCCTGACGGCCGAAAANCCCATTATGCCACNGGTGNATACCGGGACCAGTTCCTCGCCGGGAAACTGCCGGGATTCCTTCCGGGTGTATCGTTGGATGCANGACTTGACGATGGGTCGGACGAATTCGACCGTGAGTATCGTGAACACTTCGGTGAGTAATCTTTCGAGGTTCGCTGAAAGCACGATTCATTCTACAGTTCCTGGGGTAACGTCATGACGATTGCACTCGACAAACAAGCTGGAATGCCGGCATTCTCATCCTACTTTCCCTTGCCACTGGCCAGATACCGGAATGTACAGTTTCAGTTCGTCTATTTTCGACCAGAGATCGCTGCGGTCGGTCGCCTCCTTCCGGCCTGTTTCGAACCAGCAGACGATGGGTTTTGTGCGGCCATTGGATTGACTGTTCCCTAGTCCTCGAACAACGGTTCGTTTCAGGAGAGTCTGGTGGTCGTCAGGTGCACGTATCAGGGAGAGATGGGTTATTTTGCACCGGTTGTATTTCTAAACTCCAGATCGAGCATTCCCGCAGGTCGGTAGATATACGGTACGCCCAAAGTCTACGCAGAGGTCGGTGTTGGGTTCGATGAGCGTGTTATGTTCACCGACACTTGGCTGGCTGGCACGTCCATTCTAAGCCTCTGGTCTACAATGTACCTCGATGCCGATCCGGATGACCTGCCTCCACTCCTTCCCTCATGGCGGCTAAAAGCCATCCCGAGGGCCTATGGAAAAGGCCACGATGTGTTGCAGCTGATCGACACTTTCGAACACCACAACAGACGTCGAGGTCCACCTCTGTCTGGCGATGGCGTGGTGCAGTTTCAGCCGTCTCCCACCTACGATCTCACTGGGCTCACACCAATTGAATATATGGGGGCACATTACCTGGAGATGAATTACACTGAAGGATACGCAAGCATTGTGCACGACTTTCTCAAGGACTAGCTGCATTTCCATCAGGATCGCCGGAACCAGGCAGTGATATCGCTGGTGTTGTTACCGACTACATCACATAAGGGAGAACAGCGAAATGGTGCAGATTGTGAAACCGGATCAGAGAGATCTGAAGCCGTTTGAGGTTCCTGGAATTCAGGTTCAAGTTTCCGATCCGGTTATCGGAAAGGACGACGGTTTTGCCGCAGGATTTACGGAGTACGTCTCCGCGGGTACTCTCGAGTGGACCTTCGACTACAACGAAGTCTTCTACATGATCAGTGGTGCACTGGAAGTCCACACGGAAGGCCAGGAACCTGCCAGGTTCGAGCCTGGCGATCTTGGATACATAGAAAAGGGCACCACAACGGTTATCAAAGTACCCGATCGTGCCCTCTTGCTGCATGTCACGCAACCTGCCTGGAGGGAATAGACGCTCGATCTAGGTCTTGAAGGCTGGCATTACCTTTTCAGCGAACATCCTGAGCGAACCACGGACCAGATCGGGCGCCAGGTTTCCAATTCGTGTCCAACCCATGAAGTGGTCCAGTCCCGTGTTCTCACGAATCCACTCGATTCGTTCTATCGCGTGGTCAGGATCCCCTACGATGGCATGCTGATCCAGAATCTCCTCGAAGGTGATGGTTGAGAATTTTTCCTTCAACCCCTGGTAGAACTCCATCTGTCCCGGCGGAGCGATCTCCGGTGGGGGCGCTATCACTTCCGCAAGCAATGTGCGGAAATACCACATCAGTTGTTCTCGGCATTCCTCTATAGCCTTCGCCGTCGTGTCTGAGACGTATAAGAATCTCGCAAGCGGGAACTCCAGCTTACCGGCAAAGCCTGCTGCTTCAGCGGTTTTGTGATAGGCTTCGTATAATTCGAAAACCTGATCATAAGGGTGGAGGAACGACGTCAGTACATTGTATCCCTTCTTGATGACCCACTCGTATGTCGAAGGACTTACCGCTGCCACATAAACCGGTGGGTGCGGTGTTTGCACCGGTTTTGGAATGACGTTGATCTTCCTCACTTTGTGGAATTTNCCGTCATACTCNAATGGACCTTCCCACGCCTTCAAAATGATCTCCAGTTCCTCCTGAAACCGATCTCGGCTCTCCTCGGGATCTATACCCCAGTTGTAGAACTCCTCTACCTGGTAGCCTCTGCCGACACCAAATAGTAAACGTCCCCTGGACATAATGTCGACGGTCGCGAAATCTTCCGCCACAATAACAGGATTGTGGAAAGGTAGCACCACAACTGCTGTCCCGATCTTGATCTGTTCTGTGATTGCCGCAGCATAGGCTGCCATCGTGTGTATCGAAGGTGTGATAGAATAATAGTTCGCGTCTGGCGCTCTGTGATCGAAATGGTGCTCTGCCAGCCAGAGAGAATCCNATCCAGTTTCATCCATCAACTTGAATTGATTGAATGCCTCGTGGTACACCTCTACGTGATCTTTCCCCGGAGGTGTTTCAAGCAAGTAGAACTGACCGAACTTCATGGCGATCCTCCCATTTATCGTGGCGATATCCTGTGCTATCCTTTATCTTCCGATTCGAATAGTGTACGCATTAATCTCATCTGGAGATCACCTGTCTCGATCAGGAGACCACCTTGGACATATACCAATTGTTCACTGAACACGGCATAACTTACGAACGACATGACCATCCCGCCGTATATACCGTTGAGGAGTCCAACAGACTCGTACCTCCCTTGAAGGGAGCAAAGACCAAAAATCTCTTTCTGCGGGACAAGAAAGGAACGCAGCATCTCCTAGTCGTTGTCGGGCACGAAAAAAGAGTCGACCTGAAAGGGTTGTCTACACTCCTTGGAATCAACAATCTGAGTCTCGCCTCACCGAAGCGACTTGAGNANTTTCTNGGAGTGGAACCTGGTGCTGTTTCAATTCTTGGAATCGTGAATGACTCTGAAGCCCGTGTCCGCTGTATCGTGGACGAAAGCATCTGGGCTTCAGAGTCCATCCAATGCCATCCTCTTGTAAACACAAGCACCCTCGTCCTATCTCACACGGATCTTGAACGACTCTTTCAGATCACAGGGCACCAGCCTGAGATCCACAACATTCCCTCCCAGGAATAACCGTACAGGTTGGCCCCGATTCACAGGGACTTCACTGTAGAAGAACGAATTCTTCCCTAGGCCGATCCTCACTTAACGCGGTTTGCACCTTCCCTTTTCATACATTGCNCTTCTTCTTCACCTCGTGCCCGCCAAACTGATTGCGCATTGCCGCGAGCAATTTGTCCCCAAAAGCATCCTTGTTCCTCGACCGAAATCGCTCAAGCAAGGACAGCGTGATCACTGGAGCTGATACATCCTGTTCTAAGGCTTCCGCTACTGTCCATCGTCCCTCACCGGAGTCTGAGACATAGGCCTCTATCCCTTCGAGATCCGGGTTCTCCGACAGAGCTTTGGCGGAAAGGTCGAGTAGCCAGGATCGCACCACACTGCCATGTCTCCATATCTCCGCAACCTGATGCAAATCCAGATCGAAGGATGACTTGCTCTCCATAATCGCGAAACCTTCCGCCAAGGCCTGCATCATCCCGTACTCAATTCCATTGTGAATCATTTTGACAAAGTGCCCGGATCCTGCGGATCCGACATGACCCCAGCCACTTACCTTTGATGGTGCCAGTGTTTCGAAGATTGGCCTCAATTGGTCAATCTCCTTCTTCTCGCCACCTACCATCAGACTGTAGCCTTCCTCCAAACCCCATATCCCCCCACTTGTCCCGACATCCACAAAATGAACGCCTGAACTTGCCAGTTCGCCGGATCTTCTGATCGAATCTTTATAATTGCTGTTGCCGCCATCGATCAAGATGTCCCCTTCGGACAGGTGATCTCGCAGAGCAAAGATGGTCTCTTCGGTCGGCTCTCCGGACGGCACCATAACCCACACGACTCTTGGTGACTCCAGTCGCGATGCGAGTTCCACCAAAGTGCGTGCCCCTTTCGCACCTTCCAACTCTACCTGAGCGATTGCTTCTTCCTTCAAGTCATATGCGATTATTTGGTGCCTCTCCCTGAGCAGCCGTCTTATGATGTTGGCACCCATTTTTCCCAGACCTACCATTCCCAATTTCATGCTTGACTCCTTGGGGAAGTCCTCCATCCTTCCGACCGAATCCTGAAATTAAAGGCAACACCAGACAATAACGTGTCACTCATACGTAAACCTTGAAAATTCCGTATTTCTTACCGGAGATTTATTTATCATGAATCATCTCGTGCCTGGCAGAAATGGATCCACGAAGCCGGGAGTCCACTGGAAGCCACCAGGATTGGAGGTCACTATTTCCTCAAAAATGCGCATAGGCCTCGGTCAATTTAATGAACTGACCGACGAAAAGCTCGCCTTCATTAAGCAGCTCGGAGCGGATGATTTCCTGATGAATACACCCAAGCTGCCCGGTGACAAACGGTGGGAGTACGAAGACCTGGCAATTCTGAAACAGAGGGCGGACCAGGCAGACCTCAGGTTGATGGCACTCGAAAATGTGCCGGTGTCATTCTACGACAAGGCTATGTTGGGTCTGCCGGGCCGCGATGAACAGATTGATCACATGTGCAATACCATCCAGAATATGGGCAAAGCTGGCATCCCCATCCTTGGATATCACTGGATGCCCAACTCTGTCTGGCGAACACCTGAGATGGCAACCCTGCGGGGGGGTGCAAAAGCCACTCGGTTCGATCTCGAGGAGCATACAGACGCACCTCTTACACATGACCGGGTTTACACTGCAGAGGAAATGTGGGATAACTACGAATACTACCTGGCTCGCATACTCCCGGTAGCGGAATCGGCAAGCGTGAAGCTTGCCCTGCACCCCGACGATCCACCGGTGGAATCGCTCGGGGGAGTCGCCCGAATCTTTCGGAATTTCGAAGGCTTCAAGCGTGCAATGAATACCTTTGAGAGCCCCATGCATGGGCTGGACTTCTGCATGGGTTGCTGGTCGGAAATGGGCCCGGAGGGTGTACTCGATGCCGTTCGCCACTTCGGGGAGAAGGGACAGATCGTCTACGTCCACTTTCGGGATGTTCAGGGTCAGNTACCGTGCTTTAATGAATGCTTCATCAATGAAGGAAATGTCAACACCTTCCAGGTTGTGCGCACTCTCAATGATGTAGGATTCACAGGATTCATGATCACGGACCACGTCCCCCATATGGTAGAGGACACGCCCTGGTGTCACCGTGGACGCGCCTATGCGATCGGTTACATGACAGCCCTTCTGGAGGTCTTGGATGAAGTCGTCTGACCATTCCTGTCTTGATCACGCCGGACTTGTTTGGTTTCCATGAGTAAAACCAAATTGGTATTATTGATCCTCCTGGGTCTGCTGGGATCTATCATATTCATGTTTTCTGATCGTGCCGGGCCTGCACCTGACCACCCCTATTTGGCGCCCAGGAGGTGCCGAGTTATAGCACATCGTGGAGGTGCCGGCTTGTGGCCGGAGAACACCCTTTTGGCGTACACGAATGCCCACGAATTGGGAGTCGACATCATTGAGATGGATGNCCGGATCACTCGGGATGGAATACCGGTCTTGTGTCACGATGCGTCGGTATCCAGAACCACGAATGGTAGTGGCAGAATCGACGCCATGACTTTTGAAGATTTGCAACGGCTTGATGCAGGATACAGGTGGACGATAAACGGTGGACAGGCCTTCCCTTTCCGAAACCGTGGCATAAGGATTCCTGCGTTGNAGGAGGTCTTTGTNGTCCTGCCCAACGCACGATACAATATTGAATTCAAGATCGGGGGAAGTGAGATACTACAGGAGGTTAACCGTCTCGTCATACGCCATAAAATGTCGGATAAAGTAATGTTCGTCTCCGCTTCCAACAGCACAATAGTTGATTTCCGTTCTATCAGTCCGGATATCGCGACTGCAGCCAGTTTTAAAGAGGGACTCCTATTTTACGCAACGAGTGCTCTTGGCATGGATGTAATGTATACTCCTAAATACCTTGCTTTTCAATCACCAGAATTCGTCTTTGGCATCAAGCTACTCACCCCCTCCGTAATTGCCGCCGCCCACACCCACAATTTGGAAATACACGCCTGGACGATCGACTCCGGAGATGAGATGCGTAGATTCATCGACATGGGCGTGGATGGCATTATTACGAACTATCCGGACAGGCTGATAGAGATAGTTGCCAACTGAACTGAAAGGCTGTGGTCTTGTCCTGGGAACTCAGACACATAAATCATGATTCATCAGACCACGAAAAGCGGGAAGTCCTGAAGTTTTGGACAGGCGACTACGTCTGGGCAACCAGCTCTCGGCTCTCCGTGCCGTGGGGTGATGAGACCTACGGATTCGTTGCCGCGTTCGACGGCTCTAGGTGTGTTGGTACGACCTCGCATACCATCTCTCCTCGCGGGCTGGGCATTCTATCCCAGGTCTTCACCGATCCCGACTACCGTGGGCGGGGAATTGCAACTGCAATGGTGGACGAAACCGTGGGCATCTTTCGCCGTCATAGTACAAAGGCAGCGTACCTGGCTTCAGGGAAGGAATGGGTCCGGCAGTTGTACCGGAAGTTCGAATTTGAATTTGTTGGGGCAATGGGACGCCGCCACGGCTTTAAACTTACACTCGAACCTGCTGGAGAAGACGGCACACTCTTTCGGAAAGGACAAGCGATTGCCCTACGATCCATAAAGCCTGACGACCAAGGAGATCTTTGCGCCCTTTTCAATGCCGGTCACGACTGTGTTGTGAAACATTACGCACTGGGGTGTTACATGGGGTCCTATTTCGAAGGAGAATTCTACACACTTAGACGAATGGAAGAAACAAAGGGCTACGGGTCGACAATCCTGGATGGAGAAGAGACGGTTCTGGGGCTGGCAACGATCCTGCCTTCAAATCGGCGGCATGAGAATCACAAGGGAATCCTGGATTGGCTTGTTCACCCAGAATACCACGATCAAACGCAGGCATTGTTGGACAATATACTGAACAGATGCGAACTGAATGTGTTGGATGCATACGCTGACACATCAGAGGAAGCACGCCATGAATTACTGGAAGCCAACCAGTTCAAACAGATTGGACGTCTCCAGGACCAGGTCCGAATCCAGGACGATTCCTTCACACTTCTACACTACCGATCGCTTCTTTAGATGAACCTACATTATCTGATGAGGAAGGAACGAAGTCGATGAGCGTTGGAAACTCGGAACACGCTGAGAACTTCACCCGGGACGGCTTTCTGGTCGTCGAAAAGCTCTATACGCAGGATGAAATGTTGAATTGGAAACATCGAATTATTTCTATTCTCNAAGCTGAGGACGGATTGAGCACTCCATCAGGCGTAAGAGTCTGGTTTGCCCACAAATTGGATCCATTTCTCCTGGACGGAATGAAGGACGATAGAGTCACACCGATTCTTCTCGACATCATTGGCCCTAACGTGGAATTTCTGAGTGTCAAGGCGGTGTTCAAGAACAAAACTACCACATTCGGATCTCCCTGGCATCAGGATTGGTACTATTGGAAGGGGTCTCCTAAGATCTCAGTATGGATCGCTCTCGATGATGCCACGCCGGAAAATGGGTGCTTGAAGATGATCGCTGGAAGTCACCTGAAACGGTTCAAAGTGANTCAGGTGAAGGAGGAAACGGGCTTTGGTTGGCGAATAGAGAGCGAGGAGTTCGCTGGGATGCCGGAAACTACGCTTGAAGNNGAACGAGGCGATGTAGTCNTTTTTCACGACCAGACCCTCCACGCTTCCTTTCCAAATACGGACGGGACGGACCGGTGGTCATTTATATCCACCTACCGTGACGCCTCTACCAGGGACGAATCCACAGTCTGGGAGAGTCCCATGGTGATCCACGGAGAAAGCGTGAATGCTAGAGCTGGAGGCGACTCCTGAATGGACCATGAAACCACCCTGCAGGATCTCAAGACTGCAGTCAAGAACTTCATAGCAGATAGGAATTGGGAATCGTTCCACAATCCCAAGAATGTCGCAATGTCCATTGCCATCGAAGCAGCGGAAATCATGGAGCACTTCCAGTGGGTCAGTATTCCTGAGGGTTGCGAGAAGATGCAGGATCCCGAATTCAAGGCGGAGGTAGCCGACGAACTAGCCGACGTAATGATTTACTGCCTGAGCTTCACGATTGCGACCGGTATCGATGTGAGCGAGGCCATTAAGAAGAAGCTGGACCGCAATGAGTTGCGGTTTCCCGTCAAGGATACAGACGCCTGAGCATATCGTTAACGGAAATACATGAGAAAAGCGCGAGGGCTATTGCTCTCGCGCTTTTCTCATGTGCAACTTTCCTCTTGCTGTAGTCTACCTCTTGTCTATGGGTACATAATCTCTCTCGTCTGCACCCGTGTAGACCTGCCTAGGCCTCGCAATCTTCTGCTCGGAATCGTTCAACATTTCCTTCCACTGTGCCAGCCAGCCCGAGGTTCGTGGAATGGCGAACAACACCGGATACATATCCACCGGAAGTCCCATTGCCTGGTAGATGATGCCGGAATAGAAGTCGACGTTTGGGTAGAGGTTCCTGGAGATGAAATAATCATCCTCCAGGGCGATCCGTTCCAGCTCCAGCGCAATATCTATCAAAGGATTCTGTCCGGTTACCTCGAAAACTTCGTATGCAGTTTGTTTGATGATCGTTGCTCTGGGATCATAGTTGCTGTAAACCCTGTGGCCGAATCCCTGGAGTAAAACCTCTTTGTTCTTCACGCGTTCGATGTACGCCGGTACGTTATCCTTCGAACCGATTTTGCCAAGCATTTTCAACACGGCCTCATTGGCGCCTCCGTGCAATGGACCATACAGAGCAGCTGCTGCGCCGGCAATCGCCGAATACGGATCTGCCTGGCTGCTCCCGATGCCCCTCATTGTACTTGCGCTGCAATTCTGCTCGTGGTCTGCATGCAGAATGAACAGAATGTTCAGAGCCCTCTCAAGAATCGGGTCCGGCCCATACTTTTTCCCCGGTACGTTGAACAGCATGTTTAAAAGATTGCCGCAATAACTCAATTCGCAGTCGGGGTAAATGAATGGTAGTCCTCTGCTGTGTCGGTAACCGAATGCGGCTACAGTGGACACCTTGCTGATCAGGCGCAAGATGTGGCGATCCCGGACCTCTTCGTCCGAAATATCTCTCGCGTCAGGATAGAATGTCGAAAGCGCTCCCAATGCGCCTACAAGCATGCCCATGGTATGTGCGTCGTATTGGAATCCACCGAGAAAAACCTTGATGCTCTCGTGAATCATCNNGTGGGACATGATCTCGCGCTCCCACGATGCAAGTCTATCGGCACTGGGNAGCTCACCTTCCAGNAACAGGAGAGCCGTTTCGAGGTAGTTCCCCTGCTCTGCGATCTGGTCAATTGGATAGCCGCGATATCTCAGAATGCCTCTCTCACCGTCGATGAAGGTGATGTCGCTCTGGCAGGAGGCAGTATTGAGATACGCGGGATCATATCCCAATAGCCCGAAGTCATCGTCGGAAATTTTGATCTGGCGCAGATCTGCTGTCCTTATCGCAGATCCATATTCTGAATAGGTCCCATGGAAAATGGGTACTTCGTAGGTCTTCCCGGTTCGGTTATCTGTAATTGTGAGCGAATCCTTGCCCATTCGCAGCCGTTCCTTTCAAGGTGACTTCTGTTGGGGATTTGTGTCTAATTCGTTGTCAATAATAGGTTTATGTGCTCAATATGTTGCTGCATAGACGATACAGGACAGTGGCTTGCCACTGGGATATCTGTCTTCGGCGTGATGCGTGGTAACTTCCTCGAAGACCTGTTCGAGCGCTCTTTCGTAATTCCCGTGCTCCGCGTGCCCCCAAATGGCCAAAACTCCGCCGGGACGTAATCTCGATCGAAGCACCTGAAGCATCGACAGGCTGTAAGCCCTNCTNTTTTCTTGTCGCACGATCCNGTNAGGNCCATTGTCAATATCCATCGCAATGCCGTGATAACTCCTTGGGTTCCCATGCACGTAATCGTGGAAGNCACCGACAACCAACTCTGTTCTGGGGTCATCCAGTATATCATTGTTCCCGAGATACAATCGATTCCACTCTACGATCTTGCTTTCCCTCTCAACAACACAGACTGTGCGGACGTTTGAATACTCCAGTACTCGCCTTAGCGCAAAACCCATACCCAAGCCACCGATAAGAAGATCCATATGACCAGGTTGGTCCGCTCCAGACATCACCGCGTCTGTGAGTATTCTGCAACTGGTGGCATTGTAACTGGCCATCCGAAAAAACCCGTTCATAATCAACTCAAAATAGGTTTCCCCCTCTACCTCCATTCTCAATAGGTGAAGTTCGCCATTGGGTGTACTTGCACGCTCAATGGCTTCCTTCTCATCGGTTGTGCTGAACGTCATTGGTGCCGGCTTCCGTTGGTGGCCGCTACAGGTTCATCAGATGTCTGAGTTGCCGCAANTNGAGNGTATATAAAATAGGATTAATTTGGAATTTCACAAGCACATTCGACGGTTGGCTTCGTTATTAAGACGAAGTCCTTGACAGACATGCGATACCACAATTAGATTACTTTCTTACTGCCGCTGCAATCGTTAATCATTACTAATTTTGCTTTGAAGGATAAGTATGCCTCCTCTGACCAATTCCGCATCCGAAACCGCTCCCGAACATCCATTCGAGTTGGCCAACCTCCAAGTGAGGAGGGGAGATTTCCAAACAGTCCTGTTCGATTTCGACGGCACCATATCCCTAATCAGACAGGGGTGGCGGGAGATCATGATCCCAATGATGGTCGAGATCATCGCCGATATTGGGACAGACGAATCTACCGATGAGCTTTCTGAAAAGGTCGCCGATTTTGTCGATCTGCTAACCGGTCAACAGACGATTTATCAAATTCTTAGGCTCTGTGAAGAAGTTCGCCAAAGGGGCGGTCGACCCCGTGATCCACTCGTGTACAAGACGTTGTATCACGATAGACTGCTGACTCATATCGACGACCGTATTTCGAAACTCGAGTCTGGCGAGGCCCAACCACACGAGTGGATGGTCACCGGAATTGTGGATCTGCTGCAAAATCTCCAGGGTCTTGGACTGCAATTGGTTCTGGCCAGCGGAACGGATATCCAGTACGTGAAACGGGAAGCGGAACTTCTTGGGGTCACTTCGTTTTTCGGTGATTCGATATTTGGTGCACTCGATGAATACAAGGATTTCTCTAAAGCTATGGTAATTCAAAACATTCTGAAAAGGAGACAGATTCGGGGAGAGAGCTTGCTTGGATTTGGCGATGGATATGTCGAGATTGAGAATGTAAAATCAGTTGGTGGCACTGCCGTGGGGGTGGCCTCCGATGAGGAAAGACGCGAAGGAGTTGATGCCTGGAAACGGGACCGGCTCCTTCAAGCAGGCGCCGACATCATTATTCCTGAATATACGGAGCAGGCGAGCCTGGTGTCCTTTCTCATCGATGCAAGTGCCGCCTGACATGAGGAGATTGACGTATGCCTTTTGAGCGATTCGACAGATCGGTCCTGAATCTGTTGCCACTGGATCAGCGAAGCCACGATATGGACCACTCCCAGATCCTAGAGCTCAACGCGCCTGTCCCAAGGTTTTCCGACAGACGATTGAGCCTTGTGGCGGAAAAAATCATCCAGGCNAGGAAAAACGACCGACCCGTCATCCTGCTGATGGGTGCCCATGTCTTGCGCTGTGGTATGTCCAGGTACCTGATTGACCTGATGGAGCGCGGCATCCTTACCCATTTGGGCGGAAATGGCGCTTGTGCCATACACGACTACGAGCTCTCGCTCGTCGGCGCGACAACCGAAAGTGTGGCCGACTATATCCAGAAGGGTCAATTTGGGCTTTGGAAGGAGACAGGCAATCTGAATGATATTGCTGTAGAGGCCCGTTGTGATGGGGTAGGGTTTGGCGAGGCATTGGGCAGGAATCTACTCAGGAATCAGCCCAGCTATATGGATATTAGTGTATATGCCGCCGCTGTTCGGCTGGGTGTCCCTGCTACGGTCCACGTTAGTGTTGGTCACGACATCGTTCACGAGCATCCNAACTGCGACGGTGCCGCGATTGGAGAGGCATCATATACTGATTTCCTGGTATTTACGCAATCCGTTTCCGAACTGGAGGGCGGGGTGTTTCTCAACTACGGCACAGCTGTTATGGGTCCGGAGGTGTATCTGAAGGCACTTTCGATGGTGCGCAATGTAGCATCTCAGCAAGGCGAATCCATTGCCAGATTTACAACAGCTGTCTTCGACCTTATCCAGCTCGGTGATGATCTGGATGCGGAGGCGCCAAAGACTGATCCAAGGTACTATTACCGACCTTTCAAGACCATCCTCGTGCGCACAGTTCGAGATGGTGGCGAAAGCTATTATATTTACGGCGACCATCGTGACACATTTCCAAATCTCTATCATAGCATCCTGAATCGATGGGAGCAATGAACCATCGGGAACTGATCTCCGCATGAACCTGAACGAATTAGAATCTTTGCTCCAAAAATTTCAGGACCTGTCCATCCTCGTGGTCGGGGATTTTTTTCTGGACCGTTATCTCATCATCGATCCCGAGTTGGCGGAGGCTTCGCTTGAAACGGGTCTGGAAGCCAGACAGGTGATCCAGATTCGAAACCAGCCAGGTGCAGCGGGCACTGTCACCTCGAACCTCTCCGCNCTGGAGGTGGGACAAATCCAAGCCCTGGGAGTCATCGGCGCAGATGGTCACGGCCACGACCTGAAAGTTGGTCTGGAAAAAACAAACGTAATCACTGCTGGACTGATTGAGCTCGAAGAGAGGCTCACGCCCACGTATACAAAACCTATCTCAGCACGGTCCGGTCAGGAAATGGAGCGTCTGGATGTGAAGAATCGTGCTGTTCTTCCTGAAGAGATTGAAGATCGGATCATCTCAGATCTTGAAAAAGCCCTATCACAGACCAATGGCGTGATTGTTCTCGATCAGGTTCAGGAAGAAAACTGCGGGGTGATCACCAATCGCGTGAGAGATGCAATTGCCGCATTGGCCCCGGGATATCCGAATATTGTTTTCTTTGCCGACTCCAGAACCCGCATTGGTGATTTCAACCGGGTTATTACCAAACCCAACTCCGAGGAGGCAAGCCGGGCGTGGTTTCCTGATCTGGAGGAATCCCCTGATCCATCTCACCTGGAGACAGGCATCCGGTCCATATCCAGCCGAACAGGTCGACCGGTTTACATAACCTTGGGAGCCAATGGGATCCTGTGCGATGATCTGGAATCGGTCCACCATATTCCGGGTATCCCCGTCCCCAATCCCATTGACATTGTGGGCGCTGGAGATAGTGCTTCTGCTGCAATCGTATCGGCACTCTGCGCGGGGGCCACTCACGCCAATGCGGCGATTCTTGGGGTTATTGCCTCATCCATTACGATCCAACAGCTTGGCACAACTGGAACTGCCGAACCGGTACAAATCCTTAATCGGTTCGCGGAAACTTATCAATCGTAGAGACACGATCTCATTTACCAATTGTTNNATATAGCNACAAGGTAAAGAGGAATCGTGTTCAGCCTCTTAAGTATTCTTGGTTTCACCTTCCCCGGATTTCCACCAACTCACCGACAACCTGACGCTATTCAGGCTTAGTCTAATTCAAGACCTAGGCTCGAGCAAGCGGTTATGACATCAAGGTCTTCTTTGGTGAGAATCCCTTCTGGCATGCAAAATTTAGTCAGGTCTATCCCGCACTAAAACGCCTTGAGGGGCTTGGATTCCTCTCAAGCTGTCTGGTACCTTCGACAACAGGTCCCGATAGGAAGGTATATCAACTCACAGATGCTGGTAGAGAAGAACTCAGGAAAGGGCTTCAAGAGAGTCCTGAAATTTGAGTACGAAAACTGCCATTTCTAGCCCAGCTCTATTTCATGAGGGAACTGGGGGATCCTCAAAGAACCCTTCTGTTCCTGACCCAACTTCGAGTGCTATTCGCGGACCGATTGGCGACCCTTCAACAGAAGGAGACCGAGATAGTGCCCACCGACTCATGGGACNGTTTCAACGACGAGACCTTTTGCAAATATGCAGTACTGCGGAGTGGGATCCATACTGCCTCTTCAGAACTGGCCTGGTGTGACGAATCGATAGATCTCCTGAAGATCCTGATAAGTCGCAAGTCCCAATCCTGATTTGCACAGGATCTGGCCACACATATGTCCGTCAAAACAGTTGAAATCCTTGAGAAAAACGCTTATGGTGCCTAAATGCGACATGACCCTTCGCTTATTCACCTTCGATGCCATCATTCCTNCCTGCAACTTGCAAGAGTCCTGCTNATANTATTTTCCCTAATTTCTCCCTTTTGCNCCTTCTTGACGCAACCTGCTGTTGGCGCTGACCCACCTCCCACAATTCGAAAGATTTCCATCTCCGGAAACACGCGTACGGTAGACGCGACCATCGAACGTGAGCTACTGTTCGTCTCAGGTGAACCATTGAATTCTGCGATTGTTGCCGAAACATCCAGAAACTTACGGCGCCTCTTCTTTCTGGGGAATGTGGAGATCAGGATACAGAGAGAAGGCAGATATGTGGATATCACTGTACTTGTCCAGGATCTATACGCACGGGCCTTGACCCCATCGATATCCGGGGAAGTCGGCGAGTTGAGCTACGGACTCATTGCGATGGACTATAATTTCCTAGGTAGCGGTCAGATTGTGCAGCTCACACTTGGTCACGATGCGATATCAGGAAACTGGGGAGAAGCATACCTCCAGGTTCCCCGCGTCTCCGGATCCAGGAAGNGCCTGACAGCGAATTTGAATGTCAGCGGGGAGGGCCACGACATTTGGGGAACCGTTTCCCGTCCCTTCTACGCGCTATCCGTCGCTGCCTCATACGGCTTCACCGCTTATACTCGAGAAGAGATACGGCGTCAATACAATCGCCAGACCCTCGCCCGAAAGTACACGGATCGCCTGCGTGGGGGAAGCCTGTGGTACACGCGCTCCTACGGAGAACGGGTAAAGGTCCGTCCGGATCTACGACTGGAAATCTCCGATAGGCAGTTCTCCCCTGCGACAGGATTCACCTATGCACCATCGGGTCGGCAAAGAGTTCTTCCCGGCATCGGCCTGACAGTTTGGCGTCCCCGGTACGTGAAGTCTCGTTATGTACAGGATCTCGGGAGGATGGAGGATCTACAAATCGGGAGTTGGGTTGCTGCACGAGTCGGTCTATCCTACAAGGGACTTGGTTCGGACCAAACATTTTCGTTCTACCAGATGGAGATCGTTCCCCGATTTGTGGTGCAACCAGGAACTTATGTGTTCAGCAGCCTCTCTTTGAGCTCAAGGTGGACGGGGGGCCAGTATACGAACCTTGTCGCGTCGAGTTCATTGCGGGCTTACGCAAAGGTGGGCGAGACGCATTCACTAGCTTTCAGATTGCGTTGGGACGCACTCAGTCGACCCGAGGACAGTAGCCAGTTCCTTTTGGGAAGCCTCCGGGGGTTGAGAGGTTATGCAATCAGACGATTTGACGGTACACGGCGGGTATATGCCAACGTGGAAGCCAGACCCACACTTCACCGTCACGAACTCCTTGTGCTAGCTGGAGCAGTCTTTTTTGACGCAGGGTCCGCATGGACGCCGTCTCGGACCTCACCAGAGCTNAACCTGGCTGCCGGGGTTGGCNCTCGAATAAGCTTGACCCGCGTCTACAACACACCCGTATTCAGGGCAGATGTTGCCTACGGGATTCAGGACCGTACTTGGCAGCTTACCGTCGGAATGGGTCAGTACTTCTAACGAAAGGAGGGGCGCGCCAGAAACGCCGCCCCTTTTAAAATTTGCAAACTCGTCTGTGGTCTTACTCCGCCTCAACACCTCTTAATTCGGCTATTGTCTTCCGGGCGTATGCAACAACTTGGTCATCCGCGTAAGTCCTGATATACTCCTGAAGCAGGTCTATTGCCTCGTCTATCCCATACTGTGCGTTGATGGAATAAGCCAGGTCCCAGTAGGTGGGATAATATTCCGGGCTCAGATCACGGGCCTCATGGAACAGTGAAATGGCCTTCTTATTGTCTCCTTTGAGGTATGCGAAGCAAAGTCCGTAGTAGTAATAGCCTTCGCGGTCATCTGGATATAACTAGGTGATCAATCTGTAATTCTTCTCGCAGGTATCATAATCTTTGTCAAACTAGGCCGGGTTTCCCTTAAAGATAAGCGACTCCTTGCTGATACCTTTGAATCGATCTTTGTAGTTTAAAGACTTCAATCTGTAAGTCTCTGACGGGCCATCCTTCTTCGCAAGAGAATAGGTGAACGCGATAACCGAGTAGGCCAAGGACAAATTAGTAGCCCGAATCATCATATCTATGCCCGGATGGAACGCGCCGCTCTGGTATAGCTTAAATCCCTGAAGAAATTGAGAATAGGCTTCAAGCGAAGTGGTGGTCAACTCACCGACATTCACAATTTCGTGGGCCGCTTCCTCCTTGATCTGCAGTTCAGCGATCAACTTCTTCTGGAATTTGTGACACAGCGAATCCACCAATGACCCAAGAATGCTGGCCTCCGTCGAGCCCTGAAGTTGAATGGCCACCAGAAGCCTTTCCTTCTCAAGGTCATTTAGATTTGCCGACAACACGAACTTCTCACCCTGCCTGGTCAGAGCTCCGGATACAATGAAGCTCCTATTAGCACCCTTAGCGACCTGCTCAGCCAGACTTAGGTCTTTTGCGACCTCTTTATCCTGTATTTGCAACTCCTTTTTAACTTTCATGATCTGCAATGGACTCACAAGCTATACGTAGGGGAGCTCACAGAACTTCTGCATCACGGCATCCCCGATAACCTTCCCGACCTTTACCTCTCCCAGCCGATCGTTTCACGAGGCATCCGCAAAAGTCACCACCGCCAAGACAGGTCTATCGATATTCTTGAGTTCTCTGCTCTTTAAATCTTTAAACTTGTAATCCACCTTGCCATACGTAATGGAGAAGATGTTACTGGAAATCTGCCCGGGCCCAGCTTCTGACTCAATCCTACTTGCCACATTGACGCCATCGCCGAAGACATCGTTCTCTCTGTAGATGACGTCACCAACGTGAATCCCGATGCGGACTTCGGTCTGGTCAGCATTGCCATTGTTAAGGTCTACCAGCTCTTCCTGAATGTCCACGGCACAATTGACGGCACTGTCGAAATCCGCCAAGAAAGCATCGTTTATTGTCTTGATCACATTTCNATTGTGGGCATTGATCCGACCTTCCAGAATCCCGTTGTGCNTAGCAAGCAGCTGCATGGNCTTCGCCTCATCTTCAAGNACCTTCCTGCTGTAGCCCACCATGTCGGTGAACATGATAACGGCTAGCTTTCTAGATTCCATATCAAGGCCTTGGAAGAAAATGATCTGAAAACCGACTCTCGTCTGAATGAAGTATGGACGCGTCAAGCGGCAATCCCTACAAATCGAAACCGAAATCGTCCCATTGAACAAAAAGGGGTTGCAATGGTCCGACAAAACATCTATCAATTGTCGGTCCACATATTCGTAATAAAAACCAATGGAGTGAAGTGATCCTGCGATCTGGGAGATGACCTTTGAGTCCGCAGAATTTGCGAAATCTGCATGACGACTGGACGTTTAGAAACATCGTCCACATTTCACACGGCGACACGTTCAGGTCATTGAACCTGAAGTTGCCCCGTTTAAGAAAACTGGGACCTGCTATAGCAGATGGTGATTGGAAGGGGGCCTACGAGCTCTGGGATCAATATTTTAGACTAGAGAAGAAACATCTCGACTTTTTCGATCCTGGCGACTACAAGACGCTTGTCTCTGCAAATCCTCGAGAGATGGCACGACTTCGGAAAGAGGCCGGTGAGATCTGNCGTCATCGAATCAACTGGTATGGACCCAGGGTAGAGCAGTTCGGTGACATCGTAAATTTCGACCCGGGGGAGGACCGCTCGGCAATCTATGGATTTCATTATTGGTACTGGTCCTATCCTCTGCTTTTTTCCTATGCCCTGGACCCCGATCCCAAATACGCAGAGGCTTTCGACCGTCTTTTCAATCAGTGGTACGACCAGCGTGATTCGGTAAGCTGGCGAATCAGCAACATGGATCCAATTTGGTATGAGCTCGGCCTTTGCCGCACCAATGTCTTCATCGCATTCTACAGCCTCTTCAGAAACGAACCGGCCTTGTGCGCCCTGACACGCGAACGTTTACTCCGCACACTGCTGGGTCATGGTCGCGCCCTTTTTGAGTATGTGAACAGGAAGGGCACACCTGGAAACAACTCCCAGTTCAACGCAGTGCTTGCCCTTGCGCACCTCTCACTGGCGATGCCGGAATTCAAGGAGTCCAAACGGTGGATCAGGCAAACCCTGAAGTCCCTTAATCGCCATCTTCAGAATGCGGTTTACCCCGACGGCGGCTTTGTGGAGAGGTGCCCCAGCTACGCCTCATTTTCCCTTGGATTCGCCACAGAGGTGTATAGGCTCCTGGCAGATTCTTCAGAGTATGCTGCTGAACGAAAGAAACTTGAACCGCTGCTCCACCGTGCATATGAATGGTACATGTATATCATCACTCCCCTGGCAGAATTTCCGCCCTTTGGAGATGCCCGTACTCGATCGGCAGTACCGATGCTTTCGGGCGGCATAGCCGCTCTAGACCTGGACGTCTTACACGCAGTGTTGTCACCCAATCTGTCACGGATTGCACGGGAGAAGCTGCCCACGCAGTACAACCATCGTGCACGACAATTCGACCTCTTGAAGAGAACGGCAGATCCCAGCCATCTTCCTGAAGAGACCTCCGTCCACCTGACAAAATCACATTGGACAATAATGCGAACCGGTTGGAAACCAACCGACCATTATATGGCCATCAATCACGGCCCAATCGCGGGTCACGCGCATCGAGAGGCCTTGTCCTTCAACTGCTATGCCTTCGGTGAGCCTCAGGCCCTGGAACTGGACCTTGCCGTCGAGCGTGGGTATGACGATCCCCGCTGTGATTTCGCACAATCCTCGCGTTCACATAATATGCTCGTCCTGGACAACGAGAGCATCGAATCCACAGGGAATCCCCCCGATCTCTGGACTGGCCAGGATGTGATCTGGCATTCCGACGATGAATTCGACTACTTTCAGGCTTGGCACAGAGGATATGAGCGAACCAAGGGTGCCGTCGTTACCCGGAAGATCTGTTTCGTCAAACCATATTTCTGGGTTGTGCACGATCGGGTAACCGCACGAACGAACTGCACATCCAGGTCTGCATCGAGTTACCTGCATGCCTGCAATCCCTTTGTAGCCCGAGGGAGTCAATGGGTTTCATCTGGGAGGAAGAGTCGACTGAATGTGGTCCCTCTCACCACCCGGAACAAAGTGGAGACAGGCCTGGATAACCGGATGAAATTGAAGCATGACAGTATTGAATTCGGCTTTTACCGGAATTACTACCCAAACAGGTACTTCATTTCCTTCTCTCAGCCAATCAAGGCTGGGGAATCTCAGGACATCTGTGCCTTGCTCTATCCGCGACGGAAATCTGATCGGACCCGCATCCGTGTCGAAAGCCTTCCTGTTCGGCGAAAAGGTAGAAAAATGAAACCGCAGACCGGCCAGGCTTGGAGGATCCACCACGGGAAACAATGCCAAATGCTTTTTCTGAATCACGACCCTGTCGTAAAGGAATGCACGGTCGAGGGTCAACCCATTTTGGCGAGGGCGGCAGTCCTGAAGGAGAAAATGAATCGATGGAGTATGGTCGAATAATGAAATAGGAGATTCAAGGCATGACCGACACCTTGCACCGCACGGCACGAACCTGGTTGGAACTGTCTGAACTTTGGGACGGGCTGTTCAACTTCCTTATAGTAGGGGAGTGTGTCCCTTTTTCATTTGAGATGCCCTCAGTGGATCAGGTGATTGACCAGATCCGTAAGGATGAGGATGCACGTATAGTTCCGGGGACAAAAGGAGACCGGCTCATTCTAACCGGGAATGCCGAGGAATTCAGGAAGGTTCCCATCGACGAGACGCTGGACATGCAGTTCCAGATGTCCCATTTCAAGTTGCAGAATTTTTACGCCCCTGGACAACTTTTTTACAACTTTGAGCAAGAGGTAATGGATCCCTGGCGTGAGGCCCTCTCAAAAGCGGGATTCACATGGACCAGATGCTATCCCATCATTTTCATAAGTGGTCCCGGTGCCGCTACGAATTACCACATGGACAAATCTCACGTCATCGCCTGGCAGCGTCACGGAACCAAGCGATTCATTGGCGTGAAAGATCCTGACAAATGGGCGCCATTCGAAGAACGTATGCTTCCCGGAGGGGAAATGGTTAAGCCTTCCNGAATCAAAGAGGAGGACACACTGCCTTACGAAATGGGGCCGGGTGATGTTCTGTGGAATACACTGCTCACACCGCACTGGGTGGAAGCCACAGACCACGTGGCTTACAGCATTAACCTTTCCCACGGTGGCCTGCGTCTCAACGGTGAGCTATGTCGCAATGAACAGGAGTTGGTGGACCACAATGCTGCTCAGAAGGAAAAAAAATGAGGCGACCCTAAAAGCCGCCTCGGATGATTCCTGTCCCCATTCGAATCTATGGTTACCGAGCGCGCCAGCCGTTCTTTAGAAGCCACTCGCGTGCGTGATCCTGGCAGTCGCCCTGTAGCTCAATAACGTCGTCCTTAAAGGTCCCTCCTGTACCACAAGTCTGCCTCAGTTCTTTTGCCAAATCCTTCATATCCCCCTTTGTGAGGACCAGGTTGCTCACAATGGTTACCACCTTCCCTTTCTTTCTTTTCTCAAACCGAATTCTGGCATTCTGGTCTTCCGGTGCAAGTGAAATGGTTTCCGATTCTACACCCGGAACCTCATTAGATACGAATGCCCATCCTTCCCCTTCCGTTCGTTTGGCCAAAACATACCTCCTGTAACAAACCTTGAAACCTGTGCTTTTCGGCTGCTCAACCAGGGCAATCGCCCAAATCCGGCACCTCCATCAACNCGCCACCTTGCATAGCAGACTCGTGTGCGATCAGACCAGGTATGAGGTATCGTGCAGCCTGCCACACATTATTTGGCGGCGTTTCTCCCGATACGCAAGCAGAGACGAAATCGTGGACCAGGAACTGATGTGCTCCCTTGTGGCCATTGCCAAGTCCAATGAACTCCCGTGGCAATAGATGAACGGGATGCACGCTTGAGGCACCCGAGTGCGTCCCATCCTCCCCTGTCACCTTACCCATAGGATCGTCAGCCGGTCCTGCCTCTACGCCCTCGCAGGACAGTTCATCGGTGAGAGCGACACATTTCTTGCGATCCTTGGTGATCCACATTTGCGCACCGACCTGTTCCTCGTATCCGGCCTCCGTCCCATACAGACTCATACCGACTGTACCGGGGTGGCCAATTCTGCGGAATTCATTGATTCGCGCATAACTGCCATCGGACATTTTGCACATCATAGTTTCATTGCTGAAGGGGTTCTTCCAAACGTTGTCTTTTCTGGCATAAAGATTATCTTCGTGCTTGTCCTCAAATCCCATACCGCAAACATGGGTGGCGTGTGAGTCTGTAACCGAGACAATCATACTTGTGGAATGGGTGGGGTAGAACAGAGGAGGCATACCATAATACTGCTTCCATTTTTCTCCGTGACGCCATTGTGAGACGGCGTAACTACCATGAACGTAGTCGTGATGGTATTCGGCTTCCCCGTAAACAATGTGGCCGAAATCACCATTATTGTATCGTTCCCGGCAGTAAATCGTACAGGGGTAGTAATAGCTGGTTTCACCAATCATATAGATTTGACCGGTTTCTTCAACGGTCTTTACCAGCTCAGTGATCTCGTCAACAGTTATGGCGGATGGCACCGCGGAATACACGTGCTTTCCACTCTGTAATACCTGAACAGCCTGAGGTCCATGAAGGTGATGTTGTGTAATAATTGCAATCGCGTCCACATCCCTTTCGCACAAGTCGTCCAGGGAGGGACAGGTGTCGGGCAATTCGAAGCGATCCGACTTTTCCTTTAGCTTCTCATCATCCAAATCACAAAGTATGACTTGCTCTACTTCTGGATGCGCCTTGAATAGTGGGATAAAACTGTTGGCAAAAGCACCCACGCCACATATTCCAATTCGAATTCCCATAGGTTCTCCAACGCATTTGGTTGAAATGTAGGATTCATGAACTGACTCAGCGATACCTAAAGTAACAAATGAAGGTGGTCGCATCAAGCAGCTTACCTAAACCTGGAATCAAGCGCAGTTCGCCAAAGGAGTTTTAGACATGGACCTCAACAAATACACCGACGATCGTGTGGTTTCTGAATGGATCTTGGGTGATTCAGAANGTGATGNGTATGTGGATCTGCCAACGGATGTTGGAGAGTGGAACAGTGCGAACGAGATCAGAGCGGAGATCTACCTGCCAGATGGTGTGGATGGCCAGATTCTCTCCATGCTTACTTCAGGAGTCAGAACCGAGGGAATGAGTGAAGATGATGGTTACCGGTTCAATGCCATCGCATCTCCGCGCGGGGGAAACATCTGGAAAGGGTGGAAGGAATTCCGTTTTCCGGCCGAGTGCTACTACACGNCGGGTATCCCTTCAGGCTGGGGAAACACCGTTGNNGCCAACATTAGAGTTCCCGCCGGCGGCAGGATCCGGAACGTCCGTTTGATCCAAAGGGAGATCGAAAAGGGCCCTCGGATGACTGACGAGGCGCTTTTAGCATCCTTGAACCTTGAATTACCCGGTTTGAGTCCGGCATCCCAGGGAAGTTCCTTAAAGGATCAACTCAAAGCGGTCGCCAGGTATTTCCGTGCATCTGATTTCGACCGACGGCACGAGATTGCCGTTCCCCAATTGGATGCAAACCTTCAGGAAGCCGATCGGGTGCTCGATGGGCACATGATGGGTCATCATTGGCCCCGGGGAGTGGACTGGGATGCAAATCCATACGGATACATAGAGTGGTCCATTCGCATCCACGGATTTCCCTATTTGAGACCCCTGATGATAGCATGGGAGGAAACTCGGGATCCGAAATACGCCAATGGAATTGAGGCTATAATTTGCGACTGGATGGAAAAGACTCCCGTACCCTTTGGCGTGCGGTCAGGTGGACTGGCCTGGGGGCACTCCTTAATCGTCAGCCAGAGGGCGTTCTGTACGCTTGTCGACATCTTTACTGCACTGTGTCAATGTGAACAAACCATGGATCAGACCATTATCGATCTCCTGAAATCAATACATGAGCATGTCGAGTATCTGCTTCAATTCGAATCTTTCCCCCCTTCTAACAAGACCATATCTGAGGGAAAGTCGTTGCTCGCAACGTCATGCTCCTTTCCGGAATTCCACGATTCGGAACAATGGTTCAAGCTGGCAAGCGACCGCCTGCTGGAAGATATGAGAATCCAGGTTATGCCCGATGGAGCGTCATATGAGCTGACCCCAGGTTACCAGATGGCCATCGCTTCCTGGTTCTTGGCTGCGTACAATGTCGCAAGAAAATTCGACCGGAAAATCGATCCGGAACTTGAGGCGGGAATTCGGCGCATGTACGATTGGTGTGTATCTATTAACCGGCCTGATTACACGCGTCCATCCGTTTCCGACGCCGGCAGTCTGGATGCCGGGTACGGCACATCGCTTACGGTTCCTGGCAGGATACTGGCCGAACAATCGGCTGTCTGGGTTGGGACCAGAGGTGAAGAAGGTTCTCCTCCTGAATATGACTCCATCGCCAGACAGGATTCAGGATATTTCATAATGCGCAGCGGATGGGAGAATGATGCTCAATACTTGCTGTTTGAGGGCGGCCCGTTCGGCCGCTTTCACCAGCACGAAGATATGCTCAGCTTCGATCTATACGCAAAAGGACTCCCATTTATTGTTGATCCCGGGATCACTTCCTACTTTCCCAATGCCTGGACCTCGTTCTACAGGACCACGGCAGCCCACAATACGGTTTTGGTCGACGGAAAGGGACAAAACCGACGAACCCAGAGCATTGAAGAATGGGTGGAGTCGGCGCGCGACAGAACAACCTGGACTTCCAATAAACGAGCAGACGTGGCGATCGCAACAATTGAAGGTCCCTACGATGAGCTGGAACAACGCGTGACCCATATGCGAGCAGTGATGTTCGTCAAACCGGATTACTTTTTGGTGTTTGATGAACTTGCGGGAGAGGGTCGACACACCTATGAAGCCTTATTCCATTTTATGCCCTATCGCGTCCTGATCGATCCTGAGACACGTGCGGTCCGCACCGGGCGTATGCATCCACCAAACCTTGAGATCGTCCCGATGGTTAAGATGACACCCCGTCTCGTCTGTGGAGAAAATGATCCCGTTCAAGGGTGGGTGGCGATCGGTGGCCAGGATGTCCCGGCTCCCGTCGCCATCTACAAGAAACAGACGGCATTGCCTTTCCGCACAGGATATGCGCTGGTGCCATTTACGGAAGGGGTTTCCGCAGGAGTAACCACTAAAGTTTCGCGCCGTGGTGATATTTGGAATGTAAGAATACTACACCCGAACGGAAAAGTCGATCGCGTTGCCATGGACTGGAACACGGGTCCGACTTTGAAGTAATTCAATTTATCTGCGGTTCTTCCAGAATTTACGACTTGGAGGTAACCGTTTCACAGATGGTATTCAGGAGAAGGAATGGCCACCAACTACGACGTAGAAATGCGGCTGGATATCAAAGTCCCGATGCGTGACCGGGTCAACTTGTCTGCAGATATATACCTCCCCAAAACGCACGGAACCTTCCCGACCGTACTGATGCGTACACCCTACAGCAACAATGCCGACCCAATGGTGGAAAAGGCAAGACGGCTAGCGAACAATGGATATGTGTGTGTGATTCAAGACTGTAGGGGAAGGTGGGATTCAGACGGCGACTACTACCCCTTTAGAGAAGGAGAGGATGGGTTCGACACCCAGGAATGGATAGGGGTTCAGGACTGGAGCAACGGTAAGATCGGTATGGCCGGAGGCTCCTACGTTGGGGCGGTTCAGTGGACCAGCGCCCCCCATAGAAGTCAGTATCTGAAATGTATTGTGCCAAGGGTCATTTGCACCGACTACTACAGCGGTCTGGTATTCCCTGGAGGCGCGTTTCAGTTGAATGTGATGATGACC
This sequence comes from Gemmatimonadota bacterium, assembly GCA_002709665.1. Classification (GTDB taxonomy): domain Bacteria; phylum Latescibacterota; class UBA2968; order UBA2968. The sequence goes on from PAQK01000041.1 coordinate 143,377, forward strand.
TGGGGCATGCGAACGAATGCCCACACCGCGCAAACGATAGACTTTCACAATTGGACAGAGGCCTTCCGTGCATTGCCGCTTTCAGAGATGGCCAGGGCAGCAGGACGTGACTTGAGTTTCTGGAGAGACTGGGTCAGTCACCAAACCTATAGTGACTACTGGGAAGAGTTCAACGATGAGAAGCGATTTGGGAAGGTGGCGGTACCTGCGTTCAACATGGGCGGCTGGTATGATTTGTACGCACCTCAGACGTTTACCAACTTCAACGGCCTTCGTTCGCAGGGTCTCACCGATGTGGCCAAACAGAGCAAACTCATCGTTGGTCCCTGGCCACACGCTTTGAGCCTGTCCCCCCGAACCGGCGATGTAGATTTCGGGGCAAACTCCATGGTCGACCTCGACGCACTGGAGCTCAAATGGTTCGATTACTGGCTGAATGACATAGAGAATGGATTCGTCGACGAAGCACCTCTTCGGCTATTCATTATGGGCACCAACCAGTGGAGAGACGAGCACGAGTGGCCCCTGGCCAGAACCAACTGGCAGAAATGGTATCTGCATTCCGGTGGCAATGCTAACACCCTGATCGGAGATGGTGAGATTACCACTGAGCAACCGGGGGATGAGTCCCCGGACCACTATGTCTACGATCCGAGCTTCCCTGTGGTAACAATGGGTGGCAACAACTGCTGCTCACCGGATATCGTGCCTTGGGGCCCGCACGATCAACGTCCATTGGAAATGCGCAGCGACGTATTGTGCTATACCAGCGAAACACTCGAGCAGAACATGGAAGTCACCGGGCCAATCAAGGCAGTCTTATACGCTGCTACGGATGGAAGGGACACAGACTGGACGGCCAAGCTGATCGATGTTTCGCCAACCGGCTATGCAATGAACCTCTGTGACGGCATTCTCAGAGCCAGGTACAGAGAAGGTTTCGAAGAACAATCCCTTCTGGATCCGGGGAAAGTCTATGAATATGAGATCGAACTAGGTGTAACGGGGAATGTCTTCAAGAAGGGTCACAGAATTCGAATCGAGATTTCTTCTTCCAACTTCCCGAGGTTCGACCGCAACTTGAATACTGGAAATAACCCTGGGACCGATACCCAACCACGCCAGGCGAGACAGACCATACATCACTCAAGACAACATCCTTCTCACATCCTGCTCCCGGTTGTTCCTTTACAATAACAGCACCTTCCAGTGTCATTAACCATGAGGAATTCGCATGACCGAAGAAATGAAGATATTGATCGAAATCCCGGACAAAAGTGTAGGTTTTGTGGTTGGAGAGACAGTCGGTATAAACATTCACACAATCGGATTCGGCAAACAAACCGTTCAGGTCAGATTCCTCGTAAATGATCCCCTGGGGGCAACGCGTTTTTCACTTCGAGACAAGGAGAGAGATCTCGAGGGTGAGGACACCGTCATTTCCATTCCCGTTGTGGTGGATTCGGATTTCCCTTCCGGACACTATCTGCTCACTGCGCAGGTAGCCTCGCATTCTGAAAACTTCAGGGCAATCCAGACGGAGTCCTTTCAGGTTGTCGCGCCTGGTGAACGTCTCCCTGACAAATTCCCTGTTGCACCCCGCGATCACCTTGTGGATGCCCCATATCAATTCGCCGCTGTAGCAATCGGTGAACTCGAAGACGCATTCCTGGTGGCTCACGAGGCGTGCCAGAAAAGCAGGAATCCGGACGGCAGCTGGGGGAAACGCGAGGATGGTGGGAAGGCCATGTATCGCTCACCTGCAAACGTGACTTTGGGCTACTTGTATGCCTTCGAAGCAATGGGGTCCACAGAACTCAAGGAGCTTGCGATAGGCGGGCTGGACTACCTGGTCTCGGAACAGGAGGAATGTGGCGCATACCGGTGGTGGAAAGCAGGATATCCTGATGGAGTGATGAACCAGCGTGCTCCCTTTTATGACACCGGCTGGGCAGGATTGGCACTTGCTGAGGGGTATCGAGTCACTAACGACTCCAGGTATCTCGATGCTGTTCGCGGAGCCGCAGATTGGACCCTGACGTGTCCGTACACTGGAAACAATAACTATGACGCCTTCGCTTTGTGGTTCCTGTCGCTTCTGTATGAGTTTACCGGCGAGTCCCACTACCTGGATGCCGCAATCAATAGAACCAGGGGTGGTGTGTTCTTTGCCCAGCTCCCAAGGGGAGGTTGGCCGGGACACAATTTCCATATCGGGTACCAGTCTATTACCGTAAACGGTCTTGCGTCACTCTACGATATCTTACCGGCTGACCATCACTTTACTGAGCCTCTCAAGAAAAGACTTTGTATGGGTCTGAACTTCGCTTCATTCCTCCAGAATGCCTCTGGCGATTTCCATCAGGGTTGGGAATACGACCGAGACTTCCAGGTAACCGAAGAGGGTTTTCCTTCGGGAAACAGCGGACAGGCAAGGTCCGAATTGATCCGGGCTTTCTACAAAGTGAAAAACTGCATCGATCTGCCGCCAAACATATTCAATGGGCTTTGCAGGTCAATTCTTACGCGAGTGCGAAAACTCAACGAAACATCAGAAGCCAAAGGGGAAAACCACACCTCCCTCATGGACATCGGTCTTCTCGTAAAATGGGCCCATGAAAAATAGAGACACAGGGGTGTCCCATAGGCACTGTGGCTGGCATCACCGCTCTATTCCTTCTACCCCTCTGCGCCTAGGATTGAACGCTCTAGTCTGTCCAGTAAATTCATTACTGGCAGGCATTCCGCACAGCTCGACAGGGGGGGGCGACCTTCCTCGATTGCTGCGAAAAATTCCCTGTCCTGTAACTCGAGTGAATTCCCTGCCAGTTTAGTTTCGCTGTCTTCATGATCGAAAAGACTTCCCTTCTCAATCCGGTAAGACTCCTGCTCCCCGATGAATCTGCAGGAACTAGAGATAGCACCATGATTGTTAAACGAGAATGCGCCTGTAATCAAACAGTCCTTGGCAGTGCGTAGACCAATACTCAGATCCATCGGAATTCCCAGTTCAGGGTGTTTGGGGCCCTTCTGCCCCCAGACCTCCATATCAGGATCATCAAACAACCAGTACATATAGTCGACCATGTGGCACACGTGATGCCAGAGCAAATCATCGGTCCAGGTCCTGGGTTTGCCGAACATGTTGGTGTTTACGCGTCTGAAGAAATAAGTCTGCCAAACCAGGTGATGCAGATCGAGGTCGCCGGACCGCACGAGCCTGCGCATTTCCACGTGAGGTGGAGAATATCTGAGGGTATGACAAACCATGCACACCAGGCCTGTCTCGGATTCCAGTTCTGCGACACGACGCGATTCTTCCAGTGACAGGCCCATCGGAATCTCCACAAGCACATGCTTTCCTGCGTTCAGTGCCATTTCTGTATGCCTTGCGTGGATCTGATTAGGGCTGGTCAGAACCACAGCTTCCACCCCGGGCCGATCCAGGCACTCCTCGAGGTCCAGCGAGAAGTGGGGTATGCCGAATTTGTTCGCGAATTCGGCTGTGTCAGCCTCGATCCCACCCGCAACCGAAACCACTTCTATACCATCAATGCCCTGTAGCACCTTCATATGGTTTGTGCCCATAGCACCTTCACCAGCCAGACATACCTTCATAAACACCTTCCAGTTATAAGACGAGATCGGATTTCATTCTGAAGGCACCAGTTCGATCTCGAACAAATAGGGCCAGAGCTTCCCTGTTACATACAGCCGATTATCTTTGTCATCGTAAGCAATACCGTTTAAAACAGCTCCCGATTCCAATCGTTCTTCGGACGGGACAATACCGGAAAGGTCCAGCCATCCTGTGACCTGCCCTGTTTGGGGAGAAATGATTGCTATTCGGTCTGTCTGCCAGACATTCGCGAATATTTCACCCTCAACAAATTCCAGCTCGTTCAGATTGGCAACCGGACTCAGGTTGGCGGTCACCTCCAACCTGCCTGTTTCCTCGAAGGTTTCAGGATCCCTAAAATACAACGTAGAGGATCCTGTACTCATTATCAGTCTCTCACCGTCGTATGTGATGCCCCAACCCTCTGTCGGATATGTGAAGGATCCCGTTTGCTCGAAACTGGCCTTGTCGTACACAAACCCGACTTCGGACTTCCATGTCAGCTGAACGAGCCGATTTCCAATCGCTGTAAGCCCCTCTCCGAAATAACGTGAGTCAAGATCCACACGTTTCAGAACCTCTCCAGTGTTCAGTGAAACCTTACGTAGTGTGGATTCGCCATAGAGACCTGTGCTTTCGTAGAGGATCGAATCTTGAACCACCAATCCTTGGGTGAACGCATCGTGATCATGCGGATATGTCTCGACAATCCGATAGGTATAAAGTCTGGGAAGGCCGCTGATCCAATCCTGACTTGCGGCGGTCGTGGAACTGTCTGATGCTGTGGTATCGGCCAAACTTAAGGCGGTGGAATCAGTAGTCGTAGAGTCTGATACTGCGGAGGAGTCCACCTGGTTTGAATCTGCGGAGGATCCGGAACTGTCGGACAATACTGAGCCTTGATCACCACTCGATGTCGAGGAATTCGTTGCTGGCGTCTGCGCTGTCCCGCTCGCGGGCCCACTCCTGTTGATCCGTTGTCCAGACTCACACGAACAGTTGCCCATCGCGAACAGCACAGCCAGAACGGTTATCCATGTTGTCCGAAAGGCAAATATAGAAAGATAGGATCTATGCTTCATATCATTGGCAATTCGACAGACGCCTAGCCCATCTGTGACATGATCTCTCGGTCATTCAGGGGTTGGACAGGCCTTGCGTTTCTCCCGATGATCTTCTCAAACGTGTTTGCCTGAGCCTTGGACACCTCCAAACTGGACTTCATCACATACCAGCTTACTCCTTCAATACAGGGGGGTGTTGTTAGAGATCCCGCATAATGAAGAAACGACCGATCTTCAGGAAGTAAGTCCAATGCTTGAATCTGACCGACAATGGTTCTCTCCGTTCCCACCTGATTGGGAATGTTATCCCACAGATGCTGAATGAAACTGTTTTCTTCGCCGGTCTCGAATAGGACACCCACGACGGCCAGTTGCATGTCCTCTGTAGCGTGAACCAAATGGGCTTCCATGGTGAACTTCCTTCCTTTGACAGTATGCTCACTTGGTCTGTGAAAATGGAATTGTAGAAGATTGTAGGACTTGTTCTCGATGACGATTTTGCTGCCTGCGTCGTAGTTGGCCTGAATAGTATGTTCGTTGTTTAGTATTCGGAGAGAACTAGACCTGTAGCTGAAATCGATGGAGTCCATTCTCACCTCTTTGGTCGCAACAAGATCCACAGGAGACTGCGCCAATCCCAATTTGCAGGTTTTAAACTCCGGTTTTAGATCGCCCCAATGGTTAGGACCTGTTGCTCCTGAATAGCCCCAGCCACTTTTGTGGGCCTCCCCTGCGAATGAAACTATAGGGACCATCGCAATCAAAAGAACGAACGCGATGCAGGTAACAGGTAGCATTCGAAATCTCCTTTGGTAGAAGGAATACATTTAACTAATTCAGTTTGCCCAGGCCTTCAGGTGGTCGGGTCCGCCCAACAAAACCTGCTAGCACTACCATCGTCAATACAAATGGAAGTGCAAGAAACAACTGTGATGGAATCTTCGTAATCCATCCCTGCAACCCATCGGCGAATGCCTCGGCAAACCCGAAGAAAAGGCAGGCGCTAACGACACCAAACGGGTGCCACTTGCCGAAGATCAGTGCAGCAAGGGCTATGAACCCCCGTCCAGCCGTCATCCGTTCGACGAACTGGCTTAGGTCTCCCAAAGCAAGATGCGCTCCTCCTAGTCCTGCAAGAGCGCCACTCGCCAGAACAGCCATTACTCGAATTCGGTTGGTTCGAATTCCTGCTGCACGTGCCGTTTCAGGCGCCTCTCCAGTAGCGCGGATATGAAGTCCCAATGGTGTCCGGTAGAGCAAGATCCATATTATGCACGCTAATGAAAAGGCAAGAGGCACGGTGATAGGCTGTCTTAGGAAGCCACTGGCGATAGGGTACAGCACGTCCAAGATGGGGAGTTTCGGTGCACTTGGACTGCTTCCTTGAACACCGAATATACGGTAGAGGAGAAAGCTGGTTCCCCCCAGAGCAAGCAGATTCACTACCGTGCCACTTACAATCTGGTCAGCCCTTAGACGGATGCACCCGAATGCGTGTACGCCGCCAAGAAGAAAGCCGCCTGTCGCCCCGGACATCAATCCGATCCAGGCAGATCCTGATGCTATACCTCCAACTGCTGCTGAGAACGCACCCGCAAGCATCATGCCCTCCAGGCCGATGTTGATAACGCCGGCGCGTTCGGATATAAGACCGCCCAGCGCTGCAAACAATAAGGGCGTAGTTTTGGCTAGCATCAAAGGCAGCACCACCCAGAAACCCAACTCCATCAAATCCTTGCCTCCGACAGTTCACGTGCGTAGGCAGCTACCGCATCAACCTGGTCATTTGTCTCTATGGAGCCGGGACGCTTCTCCCTGACTTGTCTAATCGCCTGGTGTGCATCCATTCCTGAGTAAACCAGATAACAAGCCAACATGGTACCGGTCCTTCCTAAACCCATGGCACAGTGAACCGACACGGCTCGTCCGACCTCCAGGAGAGATGAAACGAACTGCACGAACCTCTGAATGTCGCCCTGGGAAGGCGCGGACATATCCCATACTGGTATGTGGATATGCTCAAACCCAGCTGCCTTCAGGGGCTCTGGTTTCAGTGTATCCTCTGTTAGGGTCACAATTGCCGAGATCCCTTCCTCAGCCAGAAGGCGCAAGTCCTGACCAAGATCCGAAAGCGGAGATCCAGGGCATCCCATACCAGCCAGTTTCCCTTCGATTACCCATCCGAATCCAAACATAATCCTGTCCCTAGTCTTCCTGTTTCTCTGCCTCCTTCGCAGAGGGATCTCCCTCCACCCACGCCTCTCCATCGGTCCAGACTTCTTTCTTCCAAATGGGCACGGTTTCCTTCAGACGGTCGATCGCATAGTGGCATGCCTCCAGAGAAGCCTTTCTGTGTGGGGAGGAAATTGCAATCAAAACGCTGATTTCTCCAATTTCCAGTCTCCCGATACGGTGAAGGATACCCACACGGTCTGCCTCCCAACGTGCCTTCACTTCGTCTCCGATTTCTTCCATCTTCTTTTCCGCCATACTCTTGTATGCGTCATATTCTAGATACTCGGTGTCACGGCCCAGGGAGTGATCCCGCACCACGCCTGCAAAGGTCGTTACCGCACCATCCGAATCTCTGAGAACGGATTCGTAGAGGGCGTCCAACGCGATAGCTTCTTCCTGTATTCTGTAGACCTCACCTTTCATAGGTGCTATTGCCTCCAACAGTTGAAATCATCCCCCGCTTACCGGAGGGATAAAAGCGACCTCATCACCATCGTTCAGTACCTCCATCCGATCGACATACTTTTGATTCACGGAAACCATCAGGCTGGCCTCCATGGATCGAAACGAAGGGTTCTCGGACGAAATCAATTCAATGAGGTCGCGCACAGTGGTACCTTCCGCCATTTCCAGGGACACCTCACGTTCTCCAACAATATCTCTGCACGTAGCAAAAAAGAGGGTCTTAATGTTCACCGCAATGTCCTATACAAGCCAGTTGCCAAGGTCTATACACTCCAGACGCGGATTGGGGGTTATGCCCAACGATCTCCCCCGCTTTCCAATCGGATGTCCGTCAAGCTCCTTGATATCGGCTGTGAAGTCTATAGGTCTTGCGCCACTTATGGCGCTGCCCACACCGAAGCCGTCTATTTTGCATCCCTCCGTCGCAAAAGAACGGATCCGATCAGGATTCATTCCCCCGCTTACGAAGATCATTACATCCCTGTGTCCGCCGGCGTCCAGGCGGGTCCTCACTTCCTTCGCGAGATCGGGCGTAACTCCCCCCAACTCGGAAGGTGTGTCCAGACGCACACCATACAACCGTTTTCCCATGGCGTCAGCAATTCTGAGACTTTCCTCTGCTTCTCCGAAAAAAGTATCTACCAGAACGATACGCCGGGTCTCATCATCCAAGCGTCTATCGAAGGCCTCGGCAGCAAGTAGGGTGTCCCCAAATATCAGCATCAGGGCGTGAGGCATTGTTCCTGTCGCTTTTCGATTTGCGAGTCGTGCCCCGGCGGGTGTCGCACAACCCTCACAACCACCCACGACCGCCGCATACTCCATTTTGTCCGATACGCAGGATGCACGTGACGCGCCCCAAAGCTGATTATTGGGATCCCGGATGAAGCCTCAACACATTTTCTTGCCGCGGTAGCCCATCCACTTTCGTGCGAAAGCGTACCCAACAAAGAGGTCTCGAACTGTCCGAACGTGCAATACGCGCCTTTGATTCGCAATACCACTTCTTTGCTGGCCATCTCAGATCCTTCGGGCAGGGCCCAAACCTGCGTACTGTGCGACAGTGCTTGCGCCAGGTGTTTTAGCACTTCTTGCATGCCGCACAGCAATCCGGGATCATTCGGGAAGACCTCCATGGTTACTGTTGGGTTCAAGTTTTCAGCTTTGAGAACCTTCTGCGCGTTCAAGAAATATTGATCGGAGCGATCGGCGTCCACAAACACGTTCAGGTCACTGGCAGAGGCCTGCACATCCATACCGTAATACCCGTAAAAAAACGCCGAGTTTCCTCATACAACTCGACGAATTCAATCCCTTTGACACAACATCGCCTTCTCCTACGATCCCCGAACCTCCGACGACATCTCTTGGGCCCGTGTGCTCAACCCATCAACATAGCTCCTGGGGACGTCCACCGTGCCAATCACGGAACTACCTCTCCCATCCCCGTGACAATCGGAACCACCTGAGGGCAAAAGGTTGAATTGCTCCGCCACTTCAGTATACCTTTTTATTTCAGCTGGACCATGCTTGGTATGGCGGACCTCTATCCCGTCGAGTCCATCCTCCACCAATCCGGGAATCAGATCATCTCTGCCATACAGGCCTGGGTGGGCGAGACAGGCCAACCCACCGGCCGAGTGTATCACCTGAATAGCTTCCGCCGGATCCAATGTAAATTTGGGCTCGTATGCTGGTTTTGCATACCCCAGATATTTGTAAAAAGCCTCGTTCGCGGAGAACACAAATCCCTCTTCCACCAATACATCAGCAACATGGGGTCTCCCAATCGCGCCGTCCCCAGCCTTGGCGAGGACCTGTTCGAATGGGATTCGTAAGCCCATACTGTTCAACTTCTTTACAATTCTCTCCGCCCGGTTCTTCCTTTCATCTCTGCAGGTATCCAGGCAATCGATCAATCCGGGGTGATCGCCCTGGATGAAGTAGCCCAAAATGTGTATATCCTTGCCATCTGCCTGCGTGCTCAATTCGGTACCAGGTATTACCTCAAGACCAAGCTTTTCACCTTCTTTTTGTGCTGCTTCTACCCCCTCTATCGAGTCGTGATCCGTCAGGCTGATCACAGCGAGATCTTCTTCAATTGCGCGCCAAGCGACCTCCTCGGGAGAGAAGGTTCCGTCGGAGCAAGTCGAGTGCAGATGAAGATCGATGTGCTGTTCCATATAGAACGGACATTATTAGCCACCAATGTCCGTTTCCCCCGATATCTTACTTCGTTCAGTCCGTCTCTGTGGTGTATATCAAACCCGGCGTCTGGCGAACACCTTCTCTCTTGAGTTTCCTCAGCTGACCCCTTAGGAGATTGCGTTTGATCGTACTGAAATGGTCCGTTACAAGGGTGCCGTCGAGATGGTCCACCTCGTGTTGAGCGACCCTGGAATGAATTTCTGACAATTCATATTCAACAGAGCATCCGTTTTCATCCAGTGCTCTGACGGCAATGTTTGCATGACGTTTGACTTCACCGGAAACACCGGGCAAGCTCAAACAACCTTCTTCACCGGTAATTTCTCCGTCTGCGGACACTATCTCGGGGTTAACCAGAACGGTCGGCGTTGCCTCCGGATCACTGGGGCTCACGTCCATGATCAGAAGCCGTATGGACATCCCCACTTGAGGCGCGGCAAGTCCGATTCCCTCAGCAGCGTACATGGTCTCGAACATTTCCTGGACCAGACTTCTGATGTCGTCAGTCACCTCCTCAACCGATGATGCTTTTTGGCGAAGCACGGGACAGCCGAAAGTCTTGATCTCAAGAAGCGACATTTCTTCTACTGATTCTCCGTCTTTTGGGTCTATTGTCAGGATTTTCCCTGAATTTCAAGTAACGAAGCCGGTAATCCCTCATTGAGGCTGCCGGATCTGTACCCCTTCAGATCAATCGTTACGTACTGGTAGCCGATTTTTTCGAAATGTCGTACAATCTCTTCATTCTTTCCGCTCTCAAAAAATCTGCCCATCTCTTCCGGTGGGACCTCGATGCGGGCAATGGCGTCGTGGTGTCGAACCCTCACCTGCTTGAATCCCATCTGCTTGAGCATCGACTCGGCCCTGTCTACCATGGAGAGGGCGTCAAGGGTTACTGGCGTACCATAGGGAATCCTGGACGAAAGGCATGCAGAGGCTGGTTGATCCCAGGTGGGCAATCCCCATTTCTCTGACAGACTCCTCACATCCGCTTTAGTCATCCCTGCCTCGATCAATGGCGCACGGATTCCTCGACGCTCTGCCGCGGTCATACCCGGTCTGAAATCTCCGACATCGTCGGAAATAGCCCCATAGACCACTGCTTTGAATTTGCCGTCGAAACTGTTGATCACTTCGTCAAGCTTGTCGGCTAGTGCTGTCTTGCAGTGGTAGCATCTGTCCGTTTCATTCTTTACATAGTCCGGGTTGTCCATTTCTTTTGTGTAGACAATTTCCATCCCTATGCCGATCTGATCAGCTAGCGCCCGGGCATGCTCAAGTTCTCCTGTAGCATAACTCGGTGACACCGCTGTGACGGCAAGTGTCTGATCTCCCAAAACCCGAAATGCTGCAGCAGCCAGAAATGTGCTATCCACACCCCCGGAGAAGGCCACTACCACACTGCCCATATTTTTCAGGGTCTGGTTCAGGTGTAACAGCTTCTTTTCTATCTCTTCAGCTTCGGCAATCAAACTGACTCCTTTTCCCACAGCACAACTCACTTCTTTTCGTCCCGAATCCCACAGGGGATCACCACTGCATCTACCATTCCGTGCAGAAGCTTCTTGTCTGAAGGGCAAATCGTGGCCTGAATCCCCGAAAGAACAGGCGCATCGTCTTCGATGAAGTAATAGGGTTGTAGCCTGGCCCTGCCCTTTAATTGTGCCATGTCGTCGGTTTCGAAATCGTAATAGTCTACGGTAAACCTGGACCCGGAATGAAACTCCTGAAGTATGTGTGGAGAATGTTCGTACGCTCCCAATGCGTCACTGATCACCGTTTGCCAATCGTCCTCGGCCATATCGTGACCAACAGACACACCTTTGCTCCCCCAGGCCTGATCTGAAAATCCCGATGGCTTGATGACAAAATGACGTTTCTTCTGGCCGAGTTTTCCCAATTCGTCCCAATTCGAGAACACTTCTCCGTCGACCTCCAATCCGTGGATTACACCGTATGGGGGCAGTGGCTTGGGGTCAAGGATCCAGGTTCTTGGAAATGTTTCTGCAAGATATTCGAATGATTCAGTGCCCAATTCTTTCAGCCAGAATCCCTTGAGCCCAGGGTGGTGGAATAACGCCATTAGCATCTTTTCTTCAAGGTAGGCTTTTGGCGGAGGCGTCGCCTTTACCAGACCTTTCCGTATGGCATAGAGCAGAAGATCAATCTTAGGAATATTTCTCAAGTCGAAAAGTTCAAAAAACCTGTAGAGTACATCGATCTGCTTGCGACCGTTTTCTCCCTCGACAAACAGCCCGGCCTCACTGAAAAGGACCTCTTCCGGTGTAACCACGTATGTTTCAAGACCCGATTCGTTCAAAGCTTTTCCGAGCCATGTCATTTCTGGGCGGTAGCCGTCGGATTCTTCCGAGACAACGACACCAAGAACCGGATCGTCAACCTCTGCCAATGACCGGACCATACCTTTGAAGCCTGAAACCATCCCGTCAGAGCCGCCTACAATATCGTACCCGAGCTGCCCATAGCGCTCACCTAGGCTTCCCGTAAAACCGATCCCTCCGGGTATGGAATCCAACTCCGTCGAAATCATCCCCGATCGGGTCGGGATCATGTCCGGTCTAATCACCAGAGGCAGTTGACTCTTGAACCGGTTCATTCTGCCGTAGGCAACGACCTCGCCTGGTTTGCCCTGATCCAGGTAGGTTGAAATCCAGTTCGGTTTAATTCCTCGCGAGCTTTGGGAATACAGGAGGTTTGCAGCCTTGTAGAATCCGAGTAAATGGTGGCCCAGATTCTCAAAGTGGTCGACAATCTTCCTTGGCATCCAGAATGGCTCCGGTGAAACTCGCCAGGTGCTGTTGGAGTTCGGATGTATTGCTCTTTGTATATCTGTGTAGAGCCCGCCTTCGGGCGTTTTACTGTCGATGTAGAGGCATTTCTCTCTAGGATTCATTCTCTCCACGGCCTTCTGCTCTGCACATATGCCCATTTTTCACCCGTCTCCCAAATCCGATCCCGTAGGTGCTGCCCATTCGCGGCGTATGTCTGAAACCATAATGGCCTGGCCTGATCTCTAACTATAATGAACCCAAAATATAAAGAACAGGGAACCTAAATCAATGTTATTCCCTGTTCTTTATGAATTTTTGATTATTAGCAGTAACCCGCCACCGGCAGGCCGGTAAATCTAGCCCTTGCGTTCAGCCTCCGCACGAATTCTCATGTGTTCTTCGATCAAACGTCTTTCAGCTTCCGACAATTCCGGAAATGCCCCGCCGCTGGGTTCCGCAGAATCCTCGGCAACGGACTCAGACTTGGGAGCTTCGGTGATAGCAGACTGAACGATTCGCTCCTCGACTGGTGGCGGCAATTCCGCCTGGGTGCCGGATGCCTTTTGCTCCAGATGCCGTCGAGTGAGATTCATACTGAAACCACTTTCTTGCCCATTCGCGGCCGGCTCTGCAGATTCGGTTTCTTCCGGAGGTTCTGGCGCCTGAACCGGAGGGGGACTGTCTGGGTAGGGTGCTTCCTGAAAAACCGTCTCATCCTGTAATTCATCTTCAAGATTGAGACGGGCAGCTACCGCCTCATAAACTGCCTTGGCAGCCTCGGCCCGTGCTTCCATCAGGTGCAATGTTCGCCGAGCTTCGTCGATTTTCGAGGAAGCTTCGTCAATTTCACGTCTCGCCTGATCAAGCACCTGNTCGTAGACGCTGCTTCGACGTCCGTTCGATGTCGCCATAACACTTCTCCCAGGAGANTAATCCCCCCAGGCAAGANCTCCCTTAAANCAANGATCNGGCAGGATAAAACGTNGGGGANATANGAACTATAAAAAACACAGAATAGAATAGCAAGTGAAAACTTGATTCCACCTGATACCGAGAATAAGCAAGTGTCGATTTCAATGCCATTCCGACAGACCTGAAATAATACTTTCCGACCGATATAACACACAGCGTGTTACCTAGAATAATGTTGACAACCCATTGAAAATAAAGTACCGTTGCTTTTTATTTTATAATCAGCGCTGGCGGATAGGGGTCGTACGCTGGAAAGTTGTGTCCGAATCCTGGCTGGCTTGCCATTCCAACACTCCCCCTTGGGGGCAAATAGGGACCCCAATGTTTGGAAAACGTTTAAAAGATTCTCCCGATATACTTCTGGATCGGTTTGAGCTGGACAAGAAGATCTGGGCTGTGGCTGGTGGAAAGGGCGGCACAGGCAAAACAGTGCTTACCTCGAATCTGGGTGTTGGATTGGCAATTCTCGGATACAAGGTCATTTTAATTGATGGGGACCTTGGGGGAGCAGATCTGCATCTGTCCTTCGGCATGCCGGTACCCAAACGCAATCTGAACGACTTTCTCAGCGGCCGGGTGTCCTCCCTTAGCGACGTTCTGCTGCCTACCAGAAGTGCAAACCTGAGCATCATCTGTGGTGGCAGCGAGTTAATTGGTTTGGCGAACCTTCCCTACCAGCGGAAGGAAAAGATAAAGCGCCACATCAGCCGTCTCGATGCTGACTTCATTCTGGTTGATCTGGGTGCAGGAACCGCATACAACACGCTTGATTTCTTCATCATCTCAAATGAAGGCATCCTGGTCTGCAACCCTGAGCCCCAGGCCAAAATCGACGCCTATGCATTTGTAAAAAATGCTGTCTACAGGCGGCTGCTCTTGGCCTTTGGNNAGAATACCATCCTCAAAGAGCTCATCCTGAATTTCGGTAACAATGGCCATAGGGCGCTCAAGATTAGGGATTTGGTCAATTTAATTGGTGAGCATGCACCGGAATATGGCGACGAGGCCAGGAAACTGGTTGAGACATTTCGCCCCAAACTGATCATGAACAAGGTCCGCAAGAAGAGTCAGATGGAGGATGCAGAACGTTTTACATTCTTGGTCAGAGAGTACCTTAATGTGGAAATCGACTACCTTGGTCACATTGAAAACGATGAAAGGGTTGTGGACGCCTGTGAGAATATGAGACCATTCCTGCTTGAAGAGCCCACCTCGAAAGTTTCCTTGAGTCTCTATAGCATACTTTTCAACATGAGTGTTCACGACAGGCAACTGAGATACGACAAGAAATCCTACAAGCGAATGTACAAGGGCGTGAAATTAGAGTCCAAGCTCTGGAAGGAGTAGCTTCACCTTGAACGCTCAGGCCAGCGGCTGGCTAAAACAGCGGCTGATCAGCCCACTTGCATTCCGACTATCCGCCTCGGGCAAAGCCGAAGACCAACAGCCCGCCTTCTCAGTAGCAGAGGCATTGAAGGCACCAAATAATCTGCTCATCATTCCCGATGGGCGCCCCGGTGGATTGTTCTTGGGAGCTTCCCAATTCTGGGCGATCAGGCACCGATATCCTGATGCCTCGATCAGCTTGCTTGTGCGTACCCAGAAAGAATACATTGCACGCGAAATACCGTTCGTAGATGAAGTGATCTCCTATGACGACTTTCTTATACCCGTAGGTAAAAAGCTTAGGGAAGTCATCAGGAGACTTCGTGAGCATGAGTTCGACATTGCCTTCTGCTTCAGCGGTGAGGAGAACCTTTGTCCTGCGTACCTGTGTTACAAGAGTGGTGCACAGTTTCGCATCGGTTTTCATAGAGATGATTTTCCGATCTTCAACATACGTATCATTCCCCGCCCCGGGACTTGCTACGAACCTGAACTATTGTCCTTGATACCAGAAACCCTTATTCCACAAGTTAAGGAGCGAGTATCCTGGTCGGTATCTGAGGGCGGAGCCAAAAAAATAAGGGATCGGTTTCTTGTCGGTAGGTCAGCGGATGAGCAGTTTGTTGGACTTGATATCAGCAGTGCAAGACATCGNCCCAGTTTTAAGCAAATACAAAACCTCGCTCAGTTGATCATTGCATTGCCCAATACCAGGGCACTCGTGTTCTTTGATTATGATGAGCGGAAAAATGCCAACCGTATTAGGGAAGAACTCGGTCAAAAGGTCCTCCTGTTTCAGACCGATGATTTGCCAAAAATCGTAGCGCTTCTGGAAGCTTGCCACCAATTGATAACCTGCAACACGGATTTATTTCACCTGGCGGTATCGATGGGACTTCCAATCACAGGCATTTTTTCTGAGGGTGAAAAGGCACGTTGGGCACCCGCAAATCACGGAGATCTGACAATCCTTACTTGTGAGTCCTTCCAAGGGTGGGGTCCTGGGAAGATCCGCGACTTAATTCAAAGCAGACTTTCAGCCACTGCGAGCAAAAGTACACCTGATGAGTCAGGTTAATTACGACTGTGACCGCAGGCACAGATTTCGACCACATTATATATGTGTATTAGTAGGCATTAGAATCCTGTATGAGCCTAACCGCAATGAGCATCTATACTATATCTAGTTAGTAAATTTTTATGTAAACCGTCACGCTATTGGAGGTTTAGGATGAGCTTCCCGATTCAAATGAAGCTAACAACTTTTTTCATTGTGGTTGTGGCGCTGGTATCGTTCCATGCACCAACCGCACAGGCACAGCAGGCGAGCGCCGACATTCAGCTGCTTGTTGATGAAACGCTGTCCAATGACACAGAGTTACAGGCTGAAGGTGGACAAACTGTAGCTGTCGAACTGTATGCCACGGGGTTCTCCAACACTGTAGGCCTTACGGCAACTATTGCCATCAGTGATCCTGATGCCATCTCTGCGGTGACGGGTGAGAAAAAGCAGGGCTATTCCTTCCCAGCCGACCCGATCAAGTGGAGTGCAGGGGGCTCAGAAATCAAGTTCAATGAAGGGACTTTGGCCGTGCCCACTGAGGCCGGGTCAAATCTCAAACTGATCGGTATCGTGCAAATCACGCTTGCACAAGGATTTTCAGCTTTCGAATTGACGTTTTCGGACCTCCGCTTCGACTTTGCCGACGGTAATACCCAGACCGCCAGCCCAAATTTGGTCCTTTCTATAGCGAATTTGGGGAACCTACCTAAGATCTTTTCAGCAGACTTCAATCCGAAGCCTGGCAACCAGAATACACGGTCGCGTCGTGTCAACCCGGGAGCAAGATTCCCTGTGCAGATGTTTGCCGGGGGGGTGCAGAGCCTGACAGCCTATGAGATTCGTGCCCAGATCGATACGGACGCAATCGATGCAGGTGACATCACGTTCGCACCGAGATCGGGATTTGACGTTTCCGTGGCCGGTGGCGGGACAGGTTCGGGCGACGGTGGAGGAACTGACGGCTCTCGGATCTCTGCAGATATCCAATCGGCAGGGGACGATATTCTAAGCGATTCCAGGTCGATACAAGCTGGGGTTGGGGAGTCTGTGGTTGTCGAGCTCTATGCCACCGGATTCTCCAACACTGTAGGCCTGACAGGCACGCTGACATTGGACAATCCTGATGCCGTTTCCGCTGTGACGGGCGAGAAGAAACAGGGGTTTTCCTTCCCCGCCGATCCGATTAATTGGTCAGGTTCTCAAATCACCTTCAATGAAGGTACCCTCGCAACCCCTACCGAGGAGGGTTCGAATCTAAAANTCATAGGTGTTGTTACCATCACGTTGGCCACGAGTGATCCTCTGAACATCACATTTTCCAGCCTCAAATTCGATTTTTCAGATGGCACATCTGAATCTGCAACGTCGGAAGTCACACTGGCCGTGAATGGGTCGGGTGGTAACTCCGGCGGCGCAACCACGGGAGACGAATCCAGAGCTTCGATCGATGTCCAGGCTGCTGCCGACGATGTCTTAACCTCAGGCAAATCGATTGAGGCTGCCGGTGGTGAAACAGTGCTCGTCGAGCTATTTGCCACGGGATTTTCGAATACGGTTGGCCTTACCGCTACACTCGACTTGGACAATCCGAGCGCAGTCACTGCGATATCGGGCGAAAAGAAACAGGGATACAGCTTTCCTGCCGACCCGATAAAATGGAGTGCCGGCGAAACGTCGATAGTGTTTAACGAAGGTACGTTGGCCACACCCACTGAAAGTGGTGACCCCGGCCTAAAGCTCGTAGGGGTTGTCTCTCTTACACTCGCCCAGGGATTCTCAACCCTGAATGTAACCCTTTCAAGTTTCCGGTTCGACTTTGCTGACGGCACCTCGGATAATGTAAGTCCAGGCGTGATCGTTGCGATTGCAGAAAGTGGGGGTGAACCTCCCCCTCCGCCCGCACCGGCGACAGTCGAGATACAGGGCAACATTGTCATCGCTCGTGCGGTACTGCGTGAAGGCGGCAATCCCGAATTTCCCGTAAATGGGGGTGGTTTGGGCGTCCTGCGCTTCAGAACGACCTCGGCGTTCAATGGTACGCAAATCAGTATTGCCAGTGTGGTCTTCACCGACGCGGAATCCTCAACCACGATCGAGCCAAACCAGGTGCTCAATCTTCAGCCTTCGGTAACAGATGCCCCTATTGTTACCGATCCACCCATTCCGGTAACCGTCACGGATTCCCGTGTGGTCATCGAGTGGGGTACGAACAAACCGAGTAGCAGTGTGATCAACTACGGCACCGACGCCGGGACACTGGACCTTGTTGCCAGTAGCGACGCGTTGGTTGTCAAACATCGATTGCTGATTGAAGGGCTCAACCTTGGCACTCGGTATTTCTTCCAGGTTTTATCGACCGATGCTGAGAATCGGACTTCCAAGGCCTTCCCCCCTCGACCGGCGTCTTTCCTGACAAGAAAGAAAACCGATACGGCCCCACCCCGTNTTCAGCGGGGACCTGCTGCATTTGGTGTTACTCTCAACTCCGCCGAAATCCTCCTGATGACCGATGAAGCGGCTTCTGTGGAGGTAAGCTACGGTACCTCCAAAGCATCTCTAGACCAGACGGCATCCCGTGCATCGACGGTGTTGATCCACAGGATTCCGATTACAGGACTCGAGAGTGGAATTACCTACTTCTACAAGGTCAAATTGACAGATTTGAATGATCTGTCATTTGAATCCAAAACCCTCAAGTTTACCACACGCTCCTCGGCCGATACGACACCAGCAAGAATCCTGGGACGACCCTCCATCGTTGGACGAGCCTTTAACAGTGGTGTGGTGGGATGGAACACGGATGAGGCCGGGAACAGTGCCGTCTTCTATAGTGCTGACGCGAGTGTGCTCGCCGCTACCAAGCAATCTACTTCTGAAGCGGATTCGGTGGTAGTCGAGGAATCGGTTACCAAGCACCGTATCAGTCTGTCCAACCTCCTGGCTGATACCGTCTATGTCTATCGCGTTCGTACCATCGATGCCAGTGGAAACGTGGCACTCTCGTCTCCCTTCAACTTTAGAACGAGAGCGGTCGAGGACACCACAAAACCCAGAATCGTCAGGGCACCGATCGTGCCAAGGCGTTCCGATACAGAGGTGGTAATTGCCTGGCAGACGAACGAACCCACAACGGGCGAGGTCCAGTTTGACACCACCACCGATATATTTACGAGTGACGATGCGGGAGAGATCGTGTCCTCGTCCACACCAACAAAGAAACACGAGATCCTGCTAACAAATCTGGAGACGAATACGGAATACTACTACAAAGTCAGTGTAAATGATCTATCCGGCAATGGACCTACCGTAAACGATGGCCAGCTTACCTTTGCAACGCGCGCATTGGCCGACACGGATCCACCTGTCGTGTTCTCCCGCCCGGTGGCGCTTGGGATCACAACAAGCTCCGCTATAATCAGCTGGAGAGCGGACGAGCGCCATTCCGCGGTGATTCGATATGGACCTGCCGNAGCAGCNAAGCAGTCAGGAGAATTTGCCAACGAGGTGGAAGATATCGAACGGAGCCGCCGACACTCGGTTACCATTGCGGTCGAACCTGGAACGGATTATGTGTTCGAGGTGGAGACAACCGATTCCGACGGGAACTCCAGTCTCAGCACTGACGGCACGTTCAGTACGCCTTCGCAGGAGGATTCGGATCCACCCAGAATCGTCCTGGGTCCGGTTGTTCGAAATATCACCGCCACATCGGTTACAATCGACTGGTCCACAGATGAACCGGCGGATTCGAGAGTTTCGTATGGATTTACTTCGGACTATGGCGAGACCGTGGAGGATGCAACAGGATCCCGGTCTCACTCGATTACGTTGACGGACCTTACACCCAACACAATATATCACTATGGCGTTGGTTCTTCGGACCTATCCGGTAATGTTGTAACGACTGTTGCCTCAGGAACGGTCATTGGTGTTTCAGCCGATCATACATTCCGAACCAGAACGGAGGCCGCTGCCGTTGCACCAACATTCCTCGAGGGTCCGATCGTCGAGTTTACGAACGAGATTGCAATCGTGTCCTGGAAAACAGATCAGTTGTCGAATTCTCAGGTTGCCATTGGGGTACCACCTGGTGAAACTGAGGCTGAGGGAACGCCTGTTTTCGGTGAACTCTCCCAGTTGATATTCCCGGACAATGAACTCGTCACGGATCACTCTATTACGGTAACAGGATTGGTGCCTGGACTGGGTTACCAGTTCCAGGCCTCCTCGTCAAACGAGTCAGGTCTTACCGCGTCGAGTGCTGATCCGTCTGTTGCACCCAAGTTTGCACCACCTGGAGGGTTCGGCAGTTTTACAACGAATACAGAAGCGGACACCCAGTTCCCCGTGATCACTCAGGGGCCTACTGTGGTTGCATCCACCACCAGCAGTCTGACCATTGAATGGCAAACTGACGAAAGTGCAAACAGCAAACTCAACTTCGGCACCGACTCCGACGCACTGAATTCTGAAGAAGTCGATGGGACCAACGTGACTGCACACAAGACCGTAATAACCAATCTGGATGCGGGAACCACTTACGCGTATAAGGTGGCTTCCACCGATGCATCCGGAAATGGTGCCACTGAGAGCCAGGTGGCCTTCGGTTCCACACCATCCGANGTNGACCTGTCGGCACCCGCAATATCCACAGCACCTTCTGTGATCTACAAAACAGATCGTTCTGCTACAGTCCAGTGGGTCACCAACGAAGCTGCCGATTCCGAACTCTCGTTTGGAACCAGTCAATCGGATTTGGATCAGGTCAACAGCGACCCTGAATTCGACACTGAGCACACTTTAACACTAACCAACCTAACCCCCAGCACAACGTATTACTTCCAGGCAGCTTCGAAGGACCAGAACAATAACGGCCCGACACAAAGCTCCGTAATGGAGTTTACCACAGATTCTGCACCCGACGTTACAAATCCCGTGATATCGAACGTGACCGTTACGCCTGGTGACAAATCCGCTTTGATCACCTGGGAAACGGATGAACTTTCGGACAGTGCGGTAGATTATGGGCCGTCTGGTGGAACCCTCGGATTCAACTCGGGGGATGCCGCTGATGTCACAGAACANANTCTCACCCTTACGAATCTTACTCCCGGTACCGATTACGGGTTCGTGGTTGAATCCTATGATCGCTCGGGTAATGGACCAACCCAAAGTGAGACACTTTCTTTCACGACCTTTGCAGAAGGTGAAACACCAGCGCCAGATGCACCTGCAAAACCAAGTGTAACTGCCGGCAATGGATCTGTGCGCGTTGCATGGGATGCCAGCGCGTCAACTGGAGTAACCGGTTACATCGTCCAAAGGTCTGCAGGCGGTGCGGACTACGCTTCAGTTGCAACCGTTGATGCGTCAACAAGCTACTTGGATGGCAATGTGGAGAACGGCATCGAATACTCGTACCGAGTCGTTTCCCTCGGATCGCAGCAACTCCAGGGTGATGCTTCCGAGGCCTCCGATGCAGTTACTCCCGGTGCTGACCAGGGACCGGCTGCGCCAACCTTTGGTTTTGTCCAGGGAAGTGGTATTAGCCCAACACTTGTCATCAATAACAGCAGTGCAGCGGGCACACTGACCTACACGTTCCAGTTGTCCAGCACCAACGACTTCACGGACGCCCTGGTCTTGAACTCTGGGGTCGCCTCCAGCGCCGGCACAGGCTCCGGGGATCCTTCCGGGGTTACGGCATTCACCGTTGACCGCACACTTGATGACGGTGCAACATATTATTACAAGTTTATTGCGAACGACGGCACCTTCGATAGTGCCTCGCTGACAGGGAATTTCACTGCCAGCGCCAGCGCATTGGAATTTCCTGCCGACATCACCGGTGATGGTCAGGTAAACCTTGCAGACTTTATCCAGTTCGTTCAGAGCTTTGGTAAGAAGTCGACGGACGACGGATTCAAGGCTCTGGCGGACATCACCGGAGATGATCAAGTAAACCTAGCAGATTTCATTCAGTTTGTTCAGAGATTTGGTCGCAAATACGTACAGGGCAACAGTGGCAGCAAACTTGCGGCACCTGTTACACTCGCCTACGGAATTGATAATTCAGCCAGGTTGGAATTGGTCGGCAGGCCCTCCTCTTCTGAATCCGGTGCCATATTGACTGTCGATGCTCTGGCAGCAAATGTCTCCGACCTCAAGGGNTACGCTCTGCAGATCAATTATGATCCTGCAGTGCTGCAATTCACCTCTGCCTCCGCAGGAAGGGACAATCTGTTGTCGCAGGATGGACGACTTGCCGAAGTATTCGGTACACTTTCCCACGATTCTGAAAAAGGCGAAATCCTCCTGGCAAGCGCGGTCACCTTTGGGGACGTTGCCCAGGGCGAAGGTGGTCTTGCGAGACTGCGATTCAGGCTCCTTGACGATCATCCGCAGGGTGATCTTCTGCGAATTGCGGAAGGCGTAATCATCGATGGCAAATTCAATTTGAACAGGGCCGAGAATCTTGGTGATCGCCTAACCCTCGTTCCGGATGAGTTCGCGCTTGAGCACAACTACCCTAACCCTTTCAACCCGGCAACGACGATTCGGTATGCCGTACCTGAGACCGGAAAGGTCACATTGCGCATATACAATGTCCTTGGCCAGAAGGTTCTCACGTTGGTCAACAATGATCAGGTTGCGGGATACTACAGCGTCAGGTGGAATGGGAAGGATCGCCTGAACAGAGCTGTCGCAAGCGGCGTCTATCTCTACCGGATGGAGGCTGCAGGATTCACGAAGGTGCACAAGATGCTGCTGCTAAAATAAGTGTATACAACGTTCCGGGTGTGCCAATATCCCGGTTAACATCAGGCAACGAAAGAGGCCGCCAAAAAGGGTGGCCTCTTTCTTGTGCGGGAGTGTCTGATATTGTGTACGACTGCCTTCCCTGCTAGAACTACATGAGGAATTTCAGGTTCCTAGTAAGTGGCTGAAAATCCCTTGACTTATCAAAATTTCGCCCTTAGATTTCCCGTGTTCTGATGCCTCTCCAAGGATGGATTTACCTATGGAATCTTAATCCGATGCCAATCTTCCAAATCCATAGAAATCTCTTTTCCAGACCTCATATTGCGGGTCGAGATCCTATACTCCCAGGTTGTAGCTATGCGTGGCTGTTCCTCCTCCTGCTACCCTTCTTGGTATGTTCGGCTTCAGCACAGACACTAACACTTTCTAACCAGAACATTCCTGGCGTTTGGGCGGGTTCTGTCTCCTGGGGAGATTACGACGGGGACGGTGATTTCGATCTTCTCCTCACCGGACTAACCGGCCCCGAGGACAGCTGCATCCCAATAACAAGCGTCTTTAGAAATGATGGTGGCACACTCACCAACATTGGCACCAGTATCACAGGCATATACCTTGGAGCCGCAACCTGGGGTGACTATGATGGAGACGGTGATCTCGATATTGCACTTTCTGGTCTTACAGAAGCGGGTATGGGTAGTCTCCAGATATTTCTGAATNACGAGGGCCGATTCAGCGAAGATGTGCTCCAGGATGAATTATCTCCTTTGAGATACAGCGATATTGCTTGGGCGGATCATGATCGAGACGGCGATCTCGACCTGATTGTTAACGGTATGACCCCCGCTGGCAATACTAGCACAGCACTTTATGCCAATGAACGGATCAATGGCGCCCGTATTGGTAGCCCTCTTGGAAGTCGAGCTGTTCTCAAGCTCGACAGTCCAAATACTGCAAGGCTGATCAACCNGAATCAGGGCTCGGTATCCTGGGGCGACATTGACGGCGATGGCGATCCTGATCTCGCTATGTCCGGATTCGGCTCAGGAGGAACACGACAGACAGTGGTCTATATCAATCAGGTTGATGGAACACTGGGGAGAGATGACNGAAATCCAGACCTGTCGCCTGTATCCTCGGGTGACCTGGCCTGGGGTGATATGGACAATGACGGCGACCTTGATCTTGCAGTTTCAGGCTGGAACAATGAGTGGGAAGCCACTCTCCAGGTATACAAAAACACAGCCGGCATCCTCAGAGAAAACAGCATCAGTGCCACCAGAGTAATTGGTGCCCTGGATTGGGCGGACGTGGATGCAGACGGAGATCTCGATCTGGGTGTGTCAGGCCAGACCAGTGTTTCAGACCGGATGGCATTCATACTGCGCAACAATCTTGGTGGTATGTTGCAGGAGGATACNGGACTCGGGCTCACTGGCNTAAGGGGAGGCGATTTCTCCTGGGTTGATTTGACCGCAGATGGAGGCATCGATGTCCTGGTTACAGGCGAGGACGAGAATGGAGTTCGATCATCCAACCTGTATTCCGGTAGTCTTACACCTACCAACCAGCGGCCCAGCGCACCTACGCAACTCAGCAGACCGATTGTAACGGGATCTGGGGTCGTTCTGAGTTGGAATGATGGGACGGACGGAGAAACCGCCTCTACAGGTCTATCCTACACGCTGAGAATTGGCAGAGAGGAGAACGGCCACGACGCCTTCTCTGGTGCAATGGGTGCCACTTCCGGAAACGTGGGTAATAGTAGAACCATAGAGCTGGCCATTCCATTGGCCAGGGATACCTACTATTGGAGTGTCCGTGCAACGGACGGGGGGCTTGTATCATCGCCAGAGGCTTCTGAACAACAGTTCCGCGTAGATGACCTGGTGAGTTCGGTACAAAGTTTGCGACCGCTCCAGAACAGCACCATGAGCTGGGGAGATTACGACAACGATGGTGACGCCGACCTCGCGCTTGCCGGTCGTGATGTCGACGGCATATCTCGAGGGCTTGTTTACCGAAATGATTCGGGTATCCTGTCGGAAAACAGCTCTATCGGTCTCCAGGGCGTTCAGGACGGTTCGCTTGCCTGGGGTGACCTCGACAACGATGGCGATCTCGATCTTGCCCTCACGGGCAGTGATCAGAGTGGGAATCGTTACACACACCTATACCGCAACAGGCTCGAGAGCAACGACTTCGCGGTCACCCTGAACAGCGTTGAAAATCTCCCCCAGTTGGCCGCAAGCCATGTTGGCTGGGGAGATTACGACAATGATGGGGACCTGGACCTCGCCTTAATGGGTAACATTCCGGGCGATCGTGTCGCTGGGATATTCCGCAATGAGGGAGGCAGTTTCAGCCAAGACACCTCTCAGGTAATGACCGGTCTCGACAACGGACATCTCGCCTGGGGCGATTACGACAACGATGGCGATCTCGACCTGGTTACCACGGGCCAGTCCGACAACCAGGGAAATTCTCTGACCGTTTTGTACCAAAACAGTTCCAGCGGTATCCTTCTTGTAGATGAGAGGTCCTCGTTGCCCGGGCTTCTGGTTAGTGGGGTTTCCTGGGGAGACCTTGACAGCGATGGAGACCTNGACCTCGGTATGACCGGACTATCAAATTCNGGTCTCNTAACCTCTGTGTATATCAACAACGGTACAGGAGTGCTCACTAATGCCGGTGNTAATCTGAGTGCGGCTGCGGCCAGCGAACTTGCCTGGGGTGATTTTGACAACGATGGCGATATGGACCTCGCCCTCAGCGGCCAGGCTGCTACCGGACGAGTTCTGCAGGTCTATCGGAATCAATTAGGTGCTTTCGATCCTGTTCCAATGGATGTTCTACTTGGCGTCGATTTCTCTACGGTAACTTGGGTCGACTACGATAATGATTTCGATTTGGACCTCGTCAGCAGCGGACGGGCGACGCTCGACAATGTCACCTTCCTGCCGGTCACCCGGGCGAACGACAATCTGGAATCCAGGTTTAATCCGAATCGTTTGCCCAATGTACCGGAAAACCCCGCTGCCTCAACTCNGGGCAGCCAAGTCACACTTTCCTGGTCCCCCAGTTCCGATTTGAACAGTACTCCGGATCATGCCATCACGTATGCACTCCGTGTCGGAACGGAGGCCGAACCGGATCGTGTCGTATCCGGTTCACGTTCAGTCGGACACGGTGCTATTCGCAAATCGACCCACGTTTTGCAAGGTTTGGAGAGTGGAAACTACATATGGGCTGTCCGTGCAATTGACAACGGTCTGGCCTCCTCCGATTGGTCGACCCTGAATGCTTTCATTGTCGACACAATAAAACCTGTCGTTGACAGCGTTGATGTTCAGCCCAGAGCCCTCGGGTCGGCAAACAGAATCACGGTAGTGGTCACCTTCCAGGACGAACCTGCCGGTATTGACAATACCGTTTCACCCACAGTCACACTCAAGCTCACCTCGGATGAAAACGAACTGCTTGTCCGACAACTGAATTTCAGCGGCAACCTGTGGATTGGCGAAACGAACGTGGCCAATCCGTTCCCGAGTGGAACAGTAGTTGTTTCGGTATCAGGAGCTATGGACTCAAAAGCAAACGAAATGGATCGATACCAAACTGTGGTTCCAGCCTTGGTTCTTCCCGGAACCGGCGCGGTGATTGAAAGCGGCGATGGCATTGTGAGTCTCACGGTCTTCCCCAGCCTGCAGGCCGGCGATCTTTCCCAGAATCCCAGCATCAGCATCACCCCGATTGAGCTCGTAGTTACACCCGAGGTTGGTAATCTGGTCGGCCGGGCCTATGAAATTGTTTCTACACCAGCCTTCACGCCCAATAAGGCCGCTACTCTTGCATTCAAAGTTTCCACGGCCGATCCAAACTTTGCGATTTTTCGACTTGAAGGTTCAACCTGGAACAGGCTCGGTGGCACATTCGAGACGCACTCAAACAGAGTCAGGGTACCAGTCTCGCAGATGGGTATATTCGGGCTTTTTCAGGAGTCAGCCTCTGGCAGTGGGAATGCGGCAGGAATCGAGTTCAGTAACCGGGCATTCTCCCCCAGGTCCTCTGGCAAAGCCCTTTCAAGACTTGCGGGATCCCCTTTGTTCGCTACCACAGATATTTCATTCGGCCTGGGCAGTTCTGCCACGGTCCGCATCGAGATCTATAACAGGAATGGTCAACTCCAACGGATTCTGGAGTCCGGTCGTCAGCTGGGACCGGGACGACATGTCGTCACCTGGGATGGAAAGGACGAAGATCAGAAGATTGTTCGGAGCGGTTTATACATCGTGGTTATCGATGCAGGTGGCTCCAAATCGCATAAGACCTTAGCTGTAGTGAACGACTAGCCGGTTTATCTACTATGATTCAGTTAATTTCGACATTTTTCGTCCTAGCTCTGAGCATTCCGACGCAGGGAATTGCCCAACCGCAGTTTGCGGACATCACCAGTCAGGCTGGCATCGCCAACTCACTTTCTGGCAACCAGGTGAGACTGGGGACGAATCTAGCCTGGGGTGACTACGACGGGGATGGCGATCTGGACTTGTACATTACCAACTGGGGGAGTTCCATCAGTCCGGTGGTTTCAACAAACCGTCTCTATCGCAACAATGGGAACGGTTCTTTCTCGGATGTGGCAAGTTCCACGGGCGTAACAGACACCCGAAACTCGATCGATGCGCACTGGGCGGATTACGACAACGATGGAAATCTGGATCTATACGTCGTGAACTTCTCTGAGCAGGACCAACTCTACAAAAACAATGGAAACGGAAGCTTCAGCCGCGTAACGGGCTCAGCTGGTGCAAATGTCATTTCCCAAGGGAGTGAAATTTCCGGGGCATGGGGTGATTTTGACGGAGACGGTGACCTCGACTTTTACCTCTGCAAATACTTCTTCCGTAATTCTTTTTTTGTGAACAACGGAAACGGCACCTTCTTCGAAGATGCTGTTGGGATGCAGGTGGCTGACGTTCGAGACAGCGAACACGCCGCCTGGGGTGACTATGATCTGGATGGTGATCTCGATCTATACGTGGTCAATCGAGAACAGAACAACGCATTGTACAGAAATGACGGAACGTCGTTCACCGAAGTCGCTTGCGCCCTGTCCCTTGACAACACCGATGTTGGCAAGTCCGCCAGGTGGATTGACTATGACACGGACGGTGATTTGGACTTGTTTATCACTAATATTGGTGCAAATGCGTTATACAGGAATGATGGTAATGATCAGTTCGTCAATATTGCCAGTGGCGACACAAAGTCCCTGTCCAATTCCTGGATAAGCTGGTCCAGTGCGTGGGGCGATCTTGACGCCGACGGTGATCTCGACGCAGTGGTTGCTAACGGTGCAGACTCTCAGGATGGTCAGGTTAGCCCGCTCCTCTTGAACACCGGTGGAGGTAACTTTGAAGACAATACCGGCACGAGCGGAATCGGCACGTCCAGGCTGTTCGGTGTTGCCGCAGGAACGGCGGATTACGATGCTGACGGCGACCTCGATTTTTACCTATTGGGCAGCAGGTTCCCAACCTATCCTCCGGGACAACTTTATCGCAACAACACGTCCGGTACGAGCACTGTGAAGGTTCTACCGAAACGAAAAGATGCAGCCGATGGTATTGGTGCACGTGTTCGACTGCTTAGCGGCACTCAGCTTCAGGGACATCAAGTAATCTCATCGGATTCTGATGCACAAGAAGCAGTCTTNGGAGTCCAGGCCGGTTCCTCTTTCACGGTAGAAATCATCTTTCCTGACGGCTCAACGGTGACTCGCAACAACGTTTCTTCCGGCACAACAATTGAGATTCAGCAGCAATAGAATCCAAATTATGGCTCGAATATTCACTCACATAGTCCGTTACCTCTGTTTGTCGGCTTTCCTGGCATTTCCTCAGATGTTGNGTGCTGGCGAGCAGCCGCAGGTAGGCATCTCCGCTCGAAGCATAGGGTTGGGCGGATCGCTGACCGGACTGGCGGACGACGCTTCGGCCATTTTCTGGAACCCTTCCGGCATTCCGGGTTTGCAACGTCAAGAACTTACCTTTTCAATGGCTGACAGGTATGGAATGGGGCTCAATAACAGCCAGGCTGCATACGTGTTCCCACTATTCGAGAAACACGCTCTGGGATTCAACTGGTCCCGCGAAGGGTTCAGTGATCCTGAGCTCTCGGACACGTTCCAGATCTTCAATATGGCCTACGGCATTCAGCCCCATCGCAGTCTTTCCATAGGTTTAGGTGGCAAATTCGTCTCTCAGACAATCGACTTGGGTGGCACCACCCTGCGAAATGCCAGAGGCATCGGATTTGATGTCGGACTTCTCTTTACTCCCAAATCTCAAGCGTTCAGAAAATTCCGATTTGGCGCAACCCTGCAGGACGTAACCGGTACCGATGTCCGAGACAGCGACACCCAGGCCAAGGAGGAACTCCTTCCTCAGACAATCCGAGTGGGAGCAGGCTTCAAACCCATCGACAATCTCACCATCGCACTGGATGTGGACAATCTGATCCACTTCGGAGCGGAGTATCAGCCCGCTTCGTCCATTGCGTTAAGAGGCGGGATCAATAGAGGGTTGTCTCCACCAAGTGGCACCGACAAGACACTTGCCTATGCCCTTGGTTTCGGTTTACGGTGGAATTCCTTCAAGATCGACTATGCGTATGAGCATCATCCTGTGCTTCCCGCCACTCACCACGCTGCTGTCTCATTCTCCTATAACACTTCTTTGATTTCAGTAAAAGATGCACTGGTGCGGCCCGCACCAGTGTTCAAGTCGCTATACAAGACATATGAGGAAAGCGATTTCGTAGACGTTGTCATTCGGAACGTATCCCAGGACCCGCTTCCGGTAACGGTCAGCATCGAGATCCCGACACTCACAAAAGTTCCCCACGAAGAGACTGTCACGCTGCCACCTCAAAGTACCCAGCGCTACGGCTTCANGCTCACCTTTCCCCAGGATTTGCTCGCCACACAGGCTTCCTATTACGACAATCTGGTCCAACCGGTCGTAAAGGTGTCTTACGCCAGCGGGCGCAGCACAAAAGCAACCACAAAGAAACTCAGCAGTATCTACGTGCTCGGAAAAGGCAAGTTGAGTTGGTCCAACCCCGAGCGCATTGGGGCATTCATTACGCCTGAAAGCAGNACGGTTGAAACATTCGCTCGAGGCGTCGTGAGCAACTATGTCGACCTTTTGCAGAGGAAATTTCCTCACAACAACATGGGGAAGGCTGCTTTGGTCTTCGATGCCCTGAGCACCTATGGCCTTCGATATCAACAAGACCAGACAACACCATACCTGGAAATTTTCGAAGATGACTCAGTTTTCGATTCAGTGAAATACCCTTATGAATTCCTCCAGTCCAAGATTGGCGACTGCGACGACTGTACCGCAATATTCTGCTCCATGCTGGAGAACCTGAATATTCCCACGGCGATCCTGGATGTGAACGACCCTGTCTATGGTCACATCTATATGATGTTCGACAGTGGCATAAGCATTGACGATGCGGGCGATTTCTTTACGAATGAGAAGGAGTATGTGATCTGGGAGGGCGGCATCTGGATCCCTGTTGAAACAACGCTATTCGGATCCTCTTTTGCCGATGCCTGGCGGAATGGCGCGAAAGAGTACTATCTGCGNAAGNAACGCGGCTTCATCAACGAAATTCGTGTTTCGCAAGCCCAGCAATCCTTCCGGCCCGGAGTCGTCCCCGATGTGGAGATCGCAGTGCCATCTCCCACATCCATAGACGAGTTGTTCAGCAGAGATCTTGAATTTTTCGACAATCGACTCGACCAAATTGCCACCGCCTCAGGTGTTTCGATGGACACCGCCGAGGGTCTTTACGATGCAGGTGCAACTTTTCTGCGACTTGGCCAGATGGATCGCGCCTCAGACGCNTTCACCAGAGCTTTGGCCAAGGATCCAGCCATGGCGGACGCCTACAATGCCAACGGTGTTGTGCTGGTCCGTGGTCGCAAGTATGATGAAGCACTCCAGATGTTTGAGCAGGCGCTGGAATTGAATCCGAACGACGCGGGTTTTCGGGTAAACATGGCGATCGCTTACCATTTGCAGGGCAGGAAAGAAGACTCGCAAAAAGCCTACAAGGAGGCTATTGCGATTAACCAGGACTTTTCCGGAATCCTTGACTTCATCGGCAAAACACCTTCAGCCGCTGTACGAGCTGCGGCTCCCGCAGTCGANCCACTGCAGCGACTGGCAGCAGAAAAGGCCTATAATGATGGTGCGGCCTACCTGAGGCTAAAGGCACTGGACAGAGCGCTGGACGCCTTTGACAGGGCAATCAACATGGATCCGAGCAGCGCGGATGCCTATAACGCAAAGGGCGTAGTTCTGACTCGCCAGCGAGACTATGATTCGGCCGTCGAGCTCTACAACAAGGCCAGTGCGATGGACCTGGATAACGCTGGATACCACCTGAACCTTGCGATAACCTACCATTTACAGGGTAAGAAGAAAGAGGCCAAGGAAGCCTATCAGAACGCAGTCGACAGGGACAGTAGTTTCTTCGGTCAACTGGAGTTTATCGAAGGTGTTACATCTGGCAAGGCACCGACCGCCCTACAGACCGGAGTCACAAAACTTCAAAAACTGTCATCGAACAAAGCTTACGACGATGGTGCCGCATACCTGCGGCTCAAGGCCCAGGATAAAGCGATGAACGCCTTTGATAGAGCGCTCGCCCTTGATCCAGGAAATGCTGACGCATACAATGCCCAGGGGGTCATTCAGACTCAGAAACGCAACTACGATGACGCCATTCGCCTGTTCAACCACGCCGTCGGGCTCGATCCTGAAAACGGTGGTTTCCACTTTAATCTCGCCATCTCCTATAATCTGCAGGGCAAAAAAGAGGACGCGACGAAATCATACAAACGAGCAATAGCCCTCGATCCTTCCTATGATGGACAGTTAGAGGCCCTGGAAAAATAAGTATTTAGAATAAGTCACATGCTATGTCCGAAATGCATCGAGATCGACCCGGTCTTGATAAGTAAGGTATAATTCCGTAAATTTTATTGTTTTTGTATTTTGCATCACCAACAAGATCTCCTGCTTACCGTATATTTACGCTATACAAGAGAACGTCATATCGGTTGCCCATTGACGACCGAATCGATTTCCAAAAGGAGGCAAATATCATGTATTCTCGAATCTTCAAATATCTTTTTTTGCTGTTTATAGGCCTTGCTATCGCATCGCCTGCGAGCGCTGAGGAAAAGAAGGCGGAATCCTCGAAAAAAGAAGTCAAGAAGGCATCTAAAGACACTGCCAAGGTGAAAGTCTCTAATGCCTTCCTCAGCAGGTGGAAGAACATCCAGAAAGTAACTAAGAAGCAGGCCTTTGAAACCCAGCAGACCCGCACCGTGGCCGGTGTCCGGGGCGCCGAAGCCGAAGACGTCGTCCTGGATCAGCTGTACTACAAAGGTGGCGTGAAATATCCAAGCCGCGTTGACTTGAAGAATGCGATCAGTCAGCTTCAGGAAGCTATCAAGGCAGACCCGGATACTGAATCGGTACCAGAGCAGAAGTTCTTCATTGCACAATGCCATTCCCAGCTAGGTGAGACCGACCTTGCAAAGGCCACCTACAATGACTTGATCAAGAACCATTCGGGCAGTGACTGGGCAGGACAGGCGCAATCAGAAATCGACAAAATGACTGANAAATAGTTCTAGAACTATCNCGAGGCCCAGGGGCGGCGAAAGCGATTTTGCTTTCGCCGCCTTTTCTATGACCAGTAGAAGTGAGCAAACTTTCGCGGGCGATCCCTCCCTCTTTTTTCCTTTTGTTTCTTTGAAATTTCCTTGTAATTTGCTCGAGCCCGTCAGTTCTAGATAGTCCCCAATCGACTGGTTCGTCTCCTAAACATATGAGGTCTCCAATGGACGAAACTAGCAAGAGCGGTTTGCACTTTGGAGGTGGACCACACCTCCTCATCGGTGTTATTACGAGTGTCGTGATCGCTGCTTTATCCTGGACACATTTCTATCAGAACCAGGAGGCGTCCATCTACGACACCCGGTTCAGAACCCGCAATGACATAGTCGGCGCACCCACTCAGTCCCCATACATTTCCACCATCGACATTGACGATCTGGCACTCCAGACATATGGATGGCCACTCACCCGTGATCGCCATGCCGACCTGGTGGACATACTTGACAAGTATGGATCAAGTATGATCGGGTTTGATATTTTCTTTTATGAGCCTGCTCAGACCCTGCTTTCACCGGATGATGTCGCCGGTTTTGAAAGGAATTCCCTGACCAAGGAAGAGGTGATCCAAATGATCAAGGATCACGATCAAGATTTCTTGAGGTCAATAAAAGAATCTGACATCGTTTTTCTTCCCCAGACCTTCGAAATTGCAGAGAAAGGTGCGGATTTCGCCGCAGACAATCTCAGAAAACGTGAGGCGGACAAGAATGCAGCTTTGGAGGCCCTTTCAAAGTCGTTCACTCCACTGCCTCCAGATCTTTCGCCCAATATCTTCCACACCATCGATATGGACGTCCCCCTTCTGGACTTCATCGAAGCGTCTGAGGGGATAGGCTTCGCATTACCGCAACCTGATCACGACGGCATTGTAAGACGATACCGTCTGGCCTTGGCTTATGACGGACGTGTCTTCTACTCCCTCAGCTTGATGATGGCTTGTAATTTTCTTCAGGTGCCCATTGAGAATATTGAGTTTGTACCGGGTAAACTTGTAAAGCTGCCAAATGCCCGGTTGCCCGATGGTACCGTCGCCGACATCAATATCCCNGTNTCAGACAAGGGTGAGATGTTGGTGAATTGGGCGGGCGCCTACCATGGTACATTCAAACATATGCCTTATAATCTGATCATCGATTTCGCAGAAACCGATCCGGGAAATCGGTCCCTCAAGCTTGCGAAAAAGATAGCCGCGCAGGATCCCGACCTGCTCAATGACGACCAGGCTTATGTGGAACTGGCTTTACAGCAAGGTGGAGAAGACCTGAGTCCGGATCTCCTTTTGGAGATGAAGTATCTCGTTTCGGACTGCCTCGCAATGGAACAGGAGCTGTCCGCCAATCCCGAACTCACTGTCGAGACCTATGTCGCAAACTTTGCCGCGGCGGTCGGCATTCCTGCTGAGGAAGTTCCCTTTGTCGTGGATGTTCTGGCAGGATCGTTTAACCGAATAAAGAACAACCTTCACATCTACCGAATACTGAAGAAAAACTCTGAATTTTCTCTTCAGCAGGTTGCCAACCAGATGGGAGTTACCCGACTTGAAGAGGTCAAACTTGGTGTTGGCATCATCCGAGACCTCATACGGCGGGGAGGTGTAAAACCCGAAGATCATCCCTTGTTCTTCCTCGACCGGATTACGAGTGCCGGACTTCACGGAGATGAGGCATCAGATCAGATTGTGACCACAGAGGACTTTAAAGACATGGCCTTCTTCTATGGTCTTACAGCAACCGGGACGCACGATCTCAATCCCACACCCTTCGGTGCGCGAGAGGCCATGCTCGGGGTCCACGTAAACGTATTCAATACCATCCTTACACAGAATTTTCTGGATCGGCTGCCTCATTGGGCAAACGTCCTTATTATGCTCGTCCTGGGTATCATGGTGGGCATTCTCATCCCGCGATTTAAGGCACTGCCCGGTGCTGGAGTCATATTCGTCATTCTCTCTGTCTACGTGGTGGGCGCGTTCAGTGCCTTCATCAAAATGGGGTACTGGATCGATGTGCTGGGTCCGGTAGCCACACTGATATTGGGTTACCTGAGCATCACCATATACGACTACGTCCAGAAGGAGAAGGAGAAAGAGTTCGTGCAGGGCGCTTTCGGTCACTATCTGGATCCAAAAGTCATCGATCAGCTGGTTGAGAACCCCGAGCAATTAGGACAGTTGGGTGGTGACCAGCGTGTGATGACTGCCTTCTTCTCGGACGTCGCCAGTTTTTCCACAATATCAGAAAGCCTGACACCAGTTGAACTGGTAGAACTGCTGAACGAGTACCTGACAGAGATGTGCGACATCATCGGCGACAACGCCGGCACCATCGACAAGTTCGAAGGAGACGCCATCATTGCATTCTATGGCGCCCCCTTGAAAACTGATGACCACGCAGTCAAGTCCGTTTTGGCAGCGGTTGATATGCAAGCAAGGATAACCGAGCTACGGGAAAACTGGGTGGAGGCCGGAAAGATGGAAGAGCTCAGGGAGATGTGGATTGAGCAAAGTAGAGGTGATTTCTTCCATGTGCGGATGGGAATCAATACGGGAGAGATGGTGGTCGGAAACCTGGGCTCAAATACACGTGTGGATTACACGATTATGGGGGACTCGGTGAATCTCGCCGCAAGGCTTGAAGGCGCAGGCAAAGCCTATGATGTGGCCACCATGATTTCGGAGACGACCTACCGTGCAGCCCGGGAAGTCATTGATGTGCGAGAGCTCGACAGTCTTCGTGTTGTCGGAAGAGATGAACCGGTTCGGGTCTATGAGATCCTGGGTAGGGCTGGAGAGGTAGCCGAGAAGAAGATGGAAGTCGTGGAAATGTATCAGGCAGGTCTAGGATTGTACAAGAAACAGAAATGGACGGAAGCCATTTCCACTTTTGAGAACGGTCTGCAGATTGACCCTCTGGATGGGCCCTGCCGTGTATTCAAGGAGCGATGCCAGGAATACATGCAGGCACCCCCACCCGAGGACTGGGATGCCGTTCACATTTTAGACTCCAAATAGACCATTAGCTTCTTGTATTAAATGACAAAGGGCAGCCGAGTAAATCGGCTGCCCTTTGTCATTTAATGGTCTTTTACTACCCCGTCATCCTAATTCCCTGTGGGTGCCATCGCCAACTTTATGCTCTCCTCGTATCTCTGAGGATTATTGAGAATTCTCACCGCCTCCTCAAACTGCTGATCACCTCTAAGCGAAATAAGGAGTCGACCGTTTGTACCCCACAACCGGTTGGCAAGTGCACGCTCTATCTCCATTCGAATAAAAGTCTCTGCCTTGTCGAATTCCCCTTCTCGTTCCTTATCGATCACGACACGCAGCCGATCCAGTTCTTCCCTCGCATCGTCCTCGAACCCTGCTTCTGTGAATGATTGCTCCAGTTCAGAGAGACGGACCTCTCCGGCTGTGCGGTAGGAGAATTTCTTCGAATTAGAGGAATCCGCCAAAAAGGACCGGAATGATTTGAGCATGTCCTCATCTGCTACAAATTTATCGGGATGATCCGGGAAGTCATTGTATGCAGCCTGGTGAACGGAAAAATCGAAAAAGAGTCCTGCACGACGAAGTGCCACCACGATTCGAGGTCTCCTCTTTTGTTCGACCTCTACATCAGGTGTAATGCCGCCTCCCCCGTAGACCGTTCGTCCTCCCGCGGTCTTGAATTTCATGTTGGGATCATCTCCCTGGGGGTCATTAACATTGTCCTTGTGGCTGAGCCCCAACATCTGTCCCAATTTAACGTCAAAGATCTGTTCGGCCTCCTCAGGGTTGTCGAGATCGAACCGTTCCATCAACTCCGCAATCGCATCTTCTCTACGGTCCGTTTCAGCCACGGTAGCGATGGCGTGGAATGCGGAGATTCTCTTGTTGCCAATATTGATTACCAGGTCTTCAGTAGGTCTAAACCTTCTGGACCCTTTGTG
This sequence comes from Gemmatimonadota bacterium, assembly GCA_002709665.1. Taxonomy (GTDB): domain Bacteria; phylum Latescibacterota; class UBA2968; order UBA2968. The sequence goes on from PAQK01000041.1 coordinate 179,640, forward strand.
AATGCTTCGACCACTCGGGGTGTAATATAAGGCCGTTGTCCACTTCAACGCCTTGTCCCTGCCCACCTGGCGGAAGGATTGTACGGATCCCTTGCCAAAGGTGGGTGTTCCCAGAATCAACCCACGGTCGGAATCCTGAATCGCACCTGCCACGATTTCGGATGCGCTGGCACTGTAACCGTTTACGAGAACCACCAACGGAACACCCCTGGCAATGGCGGGATTCTCGGTGCGATATTCTTTGTCCTGAGAAGTGATGCGACCTTTCGTGGTTACAACTGTCAGCCCTTCTTTCAGGAACTTGTCTGCAACGGCTACGGCCTGAGACAGCAACCCTCCAGGATTAGCCCTCAAATCCAGAATGATCCCTTTTACATTTCGATCCAGTAGATCCCGAATGGCGTCTTCGAGCTCCTCCGGTGTAGTTTCCGAAAACCGGCTGTTAACCAAACCAGACATGGCAATGTAGCCGATTCCGTCAACGGGTTCTGCGTACTGTACACTCTTGACTGAAATCTTTGATCGAACTATGGGTTGATCGAACTGATCAGGTCTTCCGGTCCTGTCGATGGTAATCTTCACATCTGTCCCTGGGTCACCCCTAAGAACATCGACTACCTCCTGAAGCTGCTTTCCAACAGTCGGGTTGCCGTCGATCCCTATGATGCGGTCTCCAACCACCAGACCAGACGTGTCTGCGGGTGTACCCTCGATGACACTCATCACAACTGGCAGACTGTCCAATCGACTGATTGTAATGCCCAACCCACCAAACTTTCCACGAGTGTCGATCATCAGTTCTTGATACGCTCGACGGTCCAGGAACTGTGAATATGGATCCAGATCCTCCAGCATACCTTGAATCGCAGACGTAGTCAGGGAGTCGGATGCGAGCGGCTTGTAGTAGCTCGTGGTGAGGAGTTTGAGGGTTTCTGCATATTCGTCTATGCTCCGTCCCACCACAGCGTAGCCATCTTCACCCTTTACCAATCGTGAATCAAGGGTCATGTAGGCTACAAAAACTGCTGCGAGTGTTACACCTGCCCAGAATCTTCTGCGTTTTCCGATTACCATTCCATACCTCCAGCCACATCTGTTTTAATTCAATCCAAGTTCCTGCCACGCCATCAATTGGACGCTTTCAACCTCCTGGTGGTTCCCAGTCCTGGATTTTATCAGAAATCTCTGAATCTCGATACCATTTCGTAGACTTCGTCTGACAACGAGTCGATCGGAAGTGTCCCGTCCAAACGCACAATCCGATTTGGTTCGGACTCGTAAAGTTTCTGGTATCCCGTTCGGACGTTTTCGTAAAATGCCTCTCCCCCGGTCTCAAGACGGTCCGGGTTTTCCAGGAGTTTTCTATCACGAGAAATTTTCAGATCAATGTCTACCCAAAAGGTCAAGGCGGGCTCCAGACCTCCCGTGACAATCTCCTTGATCTGGTTCAGTAGGACGGGGTCTATCCCTCTCCCATATCCCTGGTAAGCCACCGTTGAATCCGTAAAACGATCGGATATGACAACTTTTCCGGACAGAAGCCCAGGTTTGATTACCTCTTCTACGTGCTGAGCTCTGTCTGCNGCGAACAGCAACANTTCAGTTCTATCCGACACCTCGTACTTGTCACCCAGAACCATCTGCCTCAAGCTCTGACCGAGTGCCGTTCCACCAGGCTCCAGGGTGAGAATTACCTCATGACCCGACTCCTCCAATCGTTCCGTGAGCAATTCGGCTTGTGTTGTCTTCCCGCTCTTGTCTATGCCCTCGAATGTAATGAAACGTTCGTTCACCCTAACCTATTCCTGAATCGATGATACGTTAGCATCAGAAACGAAAAAACCCGGAACTAACCGGGTTGAACGTTTCGCATCCACCTGGCCCTTCTGGCCTGAAGGGCTAAGATTTCGATCTCTTCCGGAAGTGAAGCACCCGGTGGAACGCTGTATAGTTTGCCAAAAGGGCGATTGCCCATACGACCAACGTGAGAGCCAATTGACCGATAAGCGCCCCAACCCCTATTGCAATCACCCTCTCGGGGCGCTGCATCAGGCCAACTTTACATTCTTCCCCCAGCCCCTCCACGCGAGCCCTTACGTAACTTACCATCAAAGAGCCGGCGAGCGCAAAAAATACTGCCGATGTGGTCCATGGCGCGTCCAACCTGACAAAGCTGACCGCGATCCCGAACCAGACGAAGATCTCAGAGTATCGATCCACCGTTGAGTCCAGAAGCGCGCCGAAGCTTGTGGCTTGCCGTCCGACCCTGGCAACCTGGCCGTCCATAATGTCGAAAATGCCTGCCAGTAGAACAGCCAAGCCTGCCCACCTGATTTGATCCAGACCGAATAGGATTGCGGCGACCAAGTTGAGTACGAACCCAACCATGGTTAGAAAATCCGGCCGAAACCGCTTCTCCACCAGATACTGGGTAGAGGGTTCTAGCAGCTCAGCGACGTCGTCTTTAACCTTTTCAATCACGTGCCCGTTTCCCTGGGCTTAATTGGACGATTTTTTGCACAAATGCTTGGAATTACACAAAAATATAGAACAATGATATTGGGGTAGCAAGGGAAATTTTGTGCGTAATTTTCCCAAAAAAACGGATCTAAAGGGCCTGGTGAGTAACCGAGTTCGGTCCTTGTACAAGGTTCGTGGTCGATAATAATTCACATACTTATTCACACTGTTTTCATTCACCAGATTTCAGGCCCAAGTATCAACGATACCTCAGTTTCAGTAATCCACAATCGAGTTCATAAGGTTTTCAACAGTGTGGATAAGTCTGTGGAAAACTCGTTCACATTCCAGCTTACCTATAGAGGAGGATCTTCCTCACAATGATCGGTTTGACAGGCCGATCTCTCAGTCTGGGATCTGACCTTTTGGTGTTTACAGACGCAATCATGTCCACGACATTCATCCCCTTGATCACCTCGCCAAAAGCGGTATATATCCCATCGAGATGTGATTTGGCGCCGTGCATTATGAAGAACTGGCTGCCGGCACCCGCTGATTCATCACTTGGTCTTGCAGTGGAGAGCACACCCGGAAGATGTGGGGTGTCATTGAATTCATGAGGAATAGACACCATGGGCTTTCCCCTGCCATCGTCAAAAGGATCATCATTCTTGCTGTTGGGATCCCCGCCCTGAATCATAAATCCCTTGATTACCCGGTGAAATTGAGTATTGTTGTAGAAACCGGATTCCGCCCTCGTGATGAAGCTAAAGCACTGAAGTGGCGCCTTTTCCGGAAAGAACTTCACTTCAACATTTCCCAGATTCGTGACAATTCTGGCTTTGATTCCTCGGATCTTCTCGATTAGAAACCTGTCCTTGGACGCGCTCTTCTCAAGCTTCACTCTCACAGCTTCGAGCGCCAGCTCCAGATCGTTGTTCTTTTGCTCGAGTTGTGCGATTCTTTCCTTGTCTCCACATCCATATAAGAACACTGCCACCAAAAGANCCTCGATTACGAGCCGTAGCATATTTATTCTCCTCTAGCTTGCACCACCGGGAGTCCCCGCCATCCTTATCACGCCCGCACAAAACTGAACATCCCTCCCGCTCGAAGGCGAAAGGGATGCCCCAGTTCCTATTGGTTAGACTTTTTACATGTTGCCGATAATCGCCTTCCCGAAGTCCATACAACCTACTTCCGTGGCGCCATCCATCATTCGCGCAAAATCGTATGTGACCACCTTGGATCCTATGGTCTTCTCGAGTCCAGATACGAGGAGGTCGCACGCTTCAAACCAGCCCAGATAGCGCAGCATCATCTCACCTGAGAGAATCACGGAGCCCGGGTTCACCTTGTCCAGCCCTGCATACTTAGGCGCCGTTCCGTGCGTCGCTTCGAAAATGGCGTGACCACTTTGGTAGTTGATGTTCCCGCCTGGCGCAATACCGATCCCACCTGCCTGTGCAGCCAGCGCATCAGAGAGATAGTCGCCGTTGAGATTCATTGTGGCCACCACATCGAACTCGCTTGCCCGTGTGATTACCTGCTGAAGCGTGATGTCGGCGATTGCGTCCTTGATAAGCAGCTTCTTCTTCCATTTCCCCCTGCCATGCGTATCCCACAGGCGGAGCGCCCTTTCAACATCCTCTCTTACCTTTGACTGCCGTTCGGGCGGCATCATATCGTAGCCGGGTTCAATGGAACGAGCATTGTCTTCGACCGAAATATCTGGCGTATCCTCGCGGTTTCCAAGGATCCAGCTTTCCTTTTGGCTAACTGTCTGTTCGCGGAACTCGGTGGCGGCCAATTCGTATCCCCACGTAGTGAATGCACCCTCCGTGAACTTCATGATATTGCCTTTGTGAACCAGAGTTACGCTCTTCCGTTTGTTATCCAACCCATACTTGATGGCGGCTCCAATCAGGCGCTTGCTCCCCTCCTCTGAAATCGGTTTGATGCCGATTGCGGATGATTCAGGGAACCGGATTTTGTCGACCCCCATTTCGGACTGCAACCACTCGATAACCTTTTTAACCTCTACCGAACCTGACTCCCACTCCACGCCGGCATAGATGTCTTCGGTGTTTTCCCTGAAGATCACCATATCTACATCCTCGGGTCTCTTCACGGGGCTCGGGACACCTTCGAACCACCTCACCGGCCTGAGACACACATAGAGGTCGAGGATCTGGCGGAGCGCAACATTCAGACTGCGGATTCCGCCACCAATTGGCGTGGTCAATGGTCCTTTGATGCCTACGAGGTATTCTTTGAACGCATCCACAGTCTCATCGGGCAGCCAGTTCCCAGTCAGGTTGAAGGCCTTCTCGCCAGCCAGGACCTCCATCCAGGCAATCTTCCGTGTGCCCCCATAGGCTTTCTCAACCGACGCGTCTAACACTGCCGATGCGGATCTCCAGATGTCGGGCCCGGTTCCGTCACCTTCAATGAAAGGCACAATCGGGTTATCGGGTACGGATACCTGCCCAGAGGTCATAGTGATTTTTTCGGCTCCAGCCGGTGGTGTGTATTCCGACATGTGATTCTCCACGGTTCAGGTTTCAAAAATCAGTCTGAGCTGCCCAAATGTTAAGGCAAAAAGGTACCACAAATGGGTCTTGCATGCAAGGGTTAAGGAAGGAAAACAGTAACCCATTTCTCCCAATCGAAAGGACTTGACAGCGTAATTTCCACCTCGTAAGTTTCTCGTGCATTATCCCCGAGGGCAGCACGTTTTTCCTATTTTTATGCACCCCGACCGATTCCATAACGAAAGGAGAACCGCCTAATGCATTTGGTATCCTTTGCGGTTGAGGGCAGACCACGAATTGGGGCAAAATCTGGTTCTTTGGTTTACGACTTGAGCGCCCTGAATCCAGAACTTCCTTCTGATATGCTGAGCTTCTTAAGAGGTGGATCGCCTCTACTTGATGCCGCCGAGCTGGTCGTTTCCCGCGGCGAGGGTGGCGTAGAAGTTGAATCACTTAAAATCCTCGCCCCCATTTCCAATCCCGAAAAGGTAATCTGCATCGGACTCAACTATGCCGACCACGCTGAAGAAAGCGGAATGTCCATACCGACGGAACCCGTGGTTTTTTCCAAATTCGCCTCATCCATCGTCGGACCCACGGATCCTATCGAGTCTCCTCCGTCAAGCACGAAACTCGACTACGAAGCGGAATTGGTTGTCGTAATTGGGAAGTCGGGTAGACATATCTCCGAAGCAGATGCGTTTGACTACGTGGCAGGATATACCGTCGGCCACGATGTTAGCGCCAGAGACTACCAGCTGGAAAAGCCGGCAGGTCAATGGATATTGGGAAAGACCTTCGATACTTTCGCCCCAATCGGGCCATGTATAGTAACCAGGGATGAGATTCCGGATCCCCATAACCTCGAGATCAGGTGCATTCTGAATGGTGAGATCGCTCAGGACTCCAATACACGGCAGCTCATCTTCAGGATAGAAACCCTTATTTCATATCTGTCACACGTGTTCACTCTCAATCCAGGTGACCTGATCTTCACAGGCACTCCACCAGGAGTCGGAATGGGCAAAGATCCACAGGTCTGGCTCAAACCAGGAGACGATGTGATATGCGAAATCGACGGCCTCGGGAGGATCGAGAATACTGTGATTTAGGGGGGTTCAGATTCATAGAAGTGTATGTTATTTAATTACAACCTGTTACCCGAAATCATGGGTCGTGGTATATATTCTGCTACAATCAATGGACACCTTCAAAAGGTGTCCATTGATTGTAGCAGAATATAGTTGTGGGGAGGGTGGATGACGAAGGTCAGGGGGGAAGGGAGAAAACAAACTAAGGCTCGACCTAACCCGCCCCTCACAACCGGTCAAAAGACCTGCGCCCACACGCACTTGGTAGTGTTGGAACCCTTTCTAGGTGGGGATTTTTAGAAGGTTACCTTAAAAATTTACGCTGTCCAGTGTGTGTTGTCAAAGCAAGGCCTTGTCCCACTACCCAGCCCTAAAGAGACATCTCTTAGATAATCAACAGAATGCGGAGGCACCTTGAGTACGAACCAGAGAAAAGAGAGACCCGATCCCAGTAAGAACGATGAGTTAATAGATATTGAGCTTCACAAAGAAGAGTGGCGCGAAGGCCTCCCGAAACCGCAACCGGACCGTGAAGGTAGGTTGGATCTGCTTGAGACGCCGCGCAACGATGAGGCTACATATCTTGACAAGATAGGATTCCCAGGCAGGCTTCCGTTTACACGTGGCGTGTATGAAAGTATGTATTCGGGTCAGCTCTGGACGATGAGACAGTACGCCGGGTATGCCACACCTTCTGAAACAAACAGAAGGTATCACAAGCTGCTTGAGACCGGTCAGACGGGTTTGAGCGTGGCCTTCGATTTGCCTACACAAATGGGATACGACTCCGATCAACCGGAAGCGGAGGGTGAGGTAGGACGTGTAGGAGTTTCGATTGACGGTCTCTGGGATATGGATGAACTAATGGCGAACATCGACCTGACCAAAGTCAGTACATCGATGACCATCAACGCTACTGCGGCTATACTCCTCGGTATGTACGCGGGCATCGCCTCCTTACGCAACCAGTCCGCCGCTGACCTGTCTGGAACAGTACAGAATGACATCCTGAAGGAATATGTTTCACGTGGAACCTTCATCTTTCCGCCCAAGCACTCTCTGCGGCTCACGGTGGACCTCATGGAATACTGCCTGGACACATTGCCGAAATGGAATCCGATCAGTGTCAGTGGTTATCATATGCGAGAAGCGGGGGCGACGGCAGCTCAGGAACTGGGTTTTACATTTGGCCATGCGATGGCCTATGCCGACGCTGCGGCCAAGGGAGGACTGGACCTTCGAAGACTCATACCCAGGTTTTCTTTCTTTTTCGGCGTTCACAATAATTTCCTTGAGGAAGTCTCAAAATTCCGTGCAGGGCGAAGACTGTGGGCACGTTTGGTAAAGGACAGGCTTGGAATTGATGATGCTTCCTCACGAAGGATGCGGTTCCATGCGCAGACGTGTGGTTCAACGCTAACCGCCCAGCAGCCACTCAACAATTGCTCGAGAACAACCCTGCAAGGTCTGGCTGCCGTGTTGGGAGGCACCCAGTCTTTGCACGTAAATGCACACGATGAAGCGCTCGGTTTGCCCTCGGAGGCCGGTGTGGAGTTCGCGCTAAGAGCTCAGCAAATTATAGCCTATGAAAGTGGCGTTTGTGCAACTATTGACCCTCTTGCAGGATCCTACGCGGTAGAGAAACTTACCGACCGCATCGAAGAAGAAGCGTTGGAAGCGATGGATCTTGTGGATAGCAATGGTGGGCCGGTCGAGGCCGCATCATCCGGATTTACGGCATCTCGAATTGCCGATTCCGCCTACGAAACCCAAAGGTCGATTGAGAGAAGTGAACAAGTGGTAGTGGGTGTTAACAGGTTTGTAACCGACTCTGAGCCTCATTTTCCTCCCTTTTCACCACCAGGAGACACTGAGTTTCATCAGAAGGGCAAACTGGATATAAAGAAGAGAGAAAGAGACACCGAGAAGGTGAGAGACAAGCTTTCTCTGCTGGAGGATACAGCCAGCGGAACGGGTAACATTTGTGAGGCCATCGCAAGTTGCTGCCTGGATGGCGCAACTGTAGGGGAGATCTCAGATAAGCTCCGCAAAGTCTTCGGTAGACATAATACAACGAGGGGTATTACATGATTGTCGGCAAAGTCGACCATGTGGGAATCGCCGTTGAAGATATCACAGAGGCCGGACGTTTGTACCAACTCCTTGGAATGGCGCTTCAGGTCGAAGAAACACATCAATCTGAAGGCGTCAAGATCGCATTCTACGGTGCAGAAGAAGGACTGGTGGAACTCCTTGAGCCTTCCGTGGATTCTGGCCCAATTGCGAAGTATCTGGAGACACATGGTGGGGGCATTCACCATGTTGCGATTGCCGTAGACAATCTTGAAGAAACGCTATCGGATTGTGAGGCGGAAGGTAGGGAAGTTGCCGGTGGCATTCGGTTGGGGGCGCGGGGAAGACGGGTCGCCTTCATACACCCCAAATGCGCCAACGGTGTCTTGGTTGAACTTGTAGAAGTGGAACCGACGTAGGAGAGAAACTCATTCAACTATCACAAATTCGAACAGATTTCCACAAAAATTCGAGCTCGTCCTGTAATGGGAACTGATGTCGGGTAAAAGGTTACTGAGACATTTTCAATTGGTTCTGATTCCCATTCCTCTTGTGCTTTTGGTCCTTTAAATGCGAGCAGACGACCTGTGGGTTTGAGAAAGGGTTTTGCCAACTGCCACAGTAAGGAGAATGATCCAACCGCCCGGCAAACCACTACATCCTGAGTGTTGATCCCTGTTCCTTCTGAAATCTGCTCAGCCCTGCCCTTCCACACGAACAGTCCTTCCAAATCCAACAGTTTGACCACCTGGGTCAGGAAAAGACCCTTCATTCTTCCGGATTCGAGAAGGGTGACCTGGATGTCCGGCCGTACGATTTTGATTGGGATTCCAGGAAACCCACCACCGGATCCTAGATCAAGAAGAGAATGTCTGGCCTTTGGCAGGTAGGGGAGAACGGAGATGGAATCGGTGAAATGTCTCGACCTAAGGTGGCGGGTATCCCCCTTCGATACGAGGTTCACCCTTGGGGCCCACGCTTGAATCTGTCTTTCATAGATCCCCAGGTGGTGGAGCTGGCTGCTCAAGAGTTCCACGCCGAGTTCACGGCCGGCCGCCACAAGTTCCTCTTGCGATGTCATATCAGGTCCAATGGCATTGTTTCACGTGAAACATCCACCTATTTCCCGATACAGAATGTTTTGAAAATTCTATCCAGCACATCATCAGAGGTTGTTTCCCCGATGATAGCGGCGAGAAATTCGAGGGTTTCCCTCAATTCGAAGGCAACGACCTCTCCCGGCAAATTCCCTGCAAGGGCTTCCTGGGCGTGAGACAACGACATCTTTGCCTTTTCCAAGGCCTCAACGTGTCGCTCCTGGGTAATGATCCCTCTATTACCCTCCCATTTCCCCAAAACACTCTCACGGATCGCGTTTCGTAGTTCTTCGATGTTGTCGCCTGTGAGGGCAGACACGGCTACCTGATCACACCGGTCAATGTCCGACCACCCAGGCCGCTCGCCCAGGTCCATCTTGTTCTTCACCAGAATACGTTTACCCCCTCCCAAACCCTTTAATTGTTCAACGTCTTCTTCCATGGGATCTAAGGAGGCGTCTACTACATACAGAACAAGTTCGGACCGGTCAATGGCGTGCCTTGTTCGTTTTGTCCCTTCTTGCTCAACCGGATCCCCTGATTTCCGCAGGCCTGCAGTATCCACAAGGACCACGGGAGCTCCGCTGAGATCCACGGTCTCTTCTATTGAATCCCTTGTGGTACCCGGTGTTGCGGTGACGATCGCCCTTTCTTCTTCCAAGAGCCGGTTCAGTAAGCTCGATTTACCCGCATTCGGTCTACCGGCCAGAGTAACCACCGCACCGTCTCTAATCACTTTGCCCTGAGTGTACGATCGAGTCAGCTCCTCCAGTTCACAAGCTGCTTCTGCGATCGGCCCCGATATCGCCTTGTTGTCTATCTCAACATCTTCCGAAAAATCCAGGACGGCTTCTAACATAGATATCGAAAAGCGGAGAGATTCAGCCATCTTTTCAAACCGTTTTTTTAGGCCGCCACGCAGTTTGAAATATGCGGATTCCAGCCCGAGATCTGTTTTCGCGCCGATCATTTCCACCACAGCTTCCGCCTGCGTCAGATCCATTTTGCCGTTGAGGAAGGCCCTTCTTGTGAATTCTCCGGGTTCCGCATGTCTGGCGCCGCTATCTATCAGGACCTCGATTATACGCCTTAGAATCAGTGGTCCCCCGTGGCAGTTGAACTCCACCGTGTCTTCTCCCGTATATGAGCGGGGACCCCTCATGACAGAGACCAGAACCTCATCGAGGAACTGGTCTCTTGTTGTTACACGACCATAGGTGATGCTTCGATCGTCCAACGTCTTCAGGGCCTGCTTTCCCTGAAAGCGCCCCCCTGCCACCTCTAAAGCCTCTTGACCGCTGAGACGGATGATTCCAATCGCACCTTCACCTGGTGCCGTAGCCACAGCTACAATGGTGTCTCGGTCTGATGGGCGCATTGGATCCGGGTCCTCATTTCGTGCCCACAATCGATACGGTTTACATAAGCAGTTATTACTAAATAGTATAGATGCTCATTACAGTTAGACTTGTAGAGGTGTGGAAGTCTACGGTGAGAACATATGTGGCAATGATTTTTTCCCTGTCTTGGTTTTTTCCATGATCTTCTGCTGTGCGAGGGTCAGCACATTAAACATTGTCCAGTACAATACAAGGCCTGATGACATGCTCCAGAATATCCAGGTCATAAAAATCGGCATGATGTAAACCATAGCCGCCTGTTTGGGATCTTTCATTGTCATCTTTGACTGGAAGAAAGAGGATACAGCCATCAAGAGCGGGAGGACGTGCACCTCAAATCCCCCTAAGAAAATGCGATCGGGTTGAGACAGATCAGTAATCCAGAAGGCGAATTCCGTTTGACGCAGCTCGATGGCACCACTGAAGACGTTGAAGAGGGAGAACAGTATGGGCATCTGTGGGAGCATTGGCAGACATCCCCCAAGTGGGTTCACGCCTTCTTCCTTATAGAGCTTCATCATATCCTGACTGACCTTCTGCTGATCGCCGCCGTGTTTCTCTCTGAGTGCCGTGATTTTTGGCTGCAATTCCTGCATCTTTGCGGCAGCTACCAGAGATTTATGCGTCATGGGGAATACGACAATCTTGATGAGGATAGAAAATACGATGATCACTATTCCGTAATTTGGGATAATATTGTGCAGTGCCAGGAATGATTTGAGAATCACGATGGTCACGGGCTTCATTATTGGTCGGAGGAACCCATAATCCATGATCTCGTCAAGTTCGAGTTCTTTAAAATTCCCTCTCAGATCCTGGTTCTGCGATCTGAGTAGATCGTAGGAGATGGGACCGAAGTATAGGCCCAGAGTCAGGGGCGTGTCGTTTGTCTCCGCTACAATTTCAGTTTCATAGTGCTCTTCCAGTGACAGGGGTGAATTCTCTCCCGTCATATTCATTTCATATCTACCATCCGGAAGTATGAATGCGGCCAGGAAGTATTTGGTTTTCAGGCCTACCCAGGAGATGGTGCCACTGGGAAGGGGATCGCCATTCGGACCTAGATCCTCTACGTCCCATTGGTCCACTTCCCCACCTGCGCTCGTAACCACCATTGTATAGATTGAGTTTTCCTCTGGATTTCCTTCTGTATCTGCCAATCCACCTTTCCATAACAAGGATGTGCGAGAATTTCTATCAGCTCCTGTCACCGTAAGCGTCATATCGGACCTGTATCGATTTGCCTGAAAGAGAATGCGTTTTTCTATCGTTTTGCCTTCACTCTCGGCACGGAAAATCAGTTCAGTCTGTTCATTTCCGGTAATGGATATGTGCTCACGATGTGGAACAAATTCCAGGTGCTCAAAGGACTGGTCATCTAGCGTAATACCCAACGCGCTCGATCCCGGTTTAATAATTTCTAATTGATTTCCATCCAGGTCGCTGTATTTTTTCAGCACCACGCTCTTGAGTGTTCCACCCGCTGTTGAGAAGGTTGCGGTGAAAAGGTCAGTCTCAACATAAACCGGCTTTGGTGTGAAGTCCCGAATCTGCTTGGCTTCTTCCCTGGCTGGCGGCGGTTCCTGCTGGCGCTCGGGACTAACCACTGGTTTCTGTTCAGGTTCCCTTACTCTTCGTCTTTCAAGCTCAAGGTTGGACTTGGGCAGCTCTGAGAAATCGGGTTGTCTCGGCCTATCTCCTACAACCAATTCCATATAATATGGCGTGAGAATGATGATGATGCCGATTAGTACAAATGCGAGAATGGTCCGTCTGTCCATCAGGGTGAGTCCTTTGAAGTCGGGACGGGATCATAGCCCGATCCGCCCCATGGGTGGCATCTCAAGATTCGAAATAATACGTAATATGATCCGCGGAGGAAACCTAGCTTTTGAATGGCTTGAAGTGCGTAATCAGAACAAGTGGGCTGGTAACGACAGCGGGGTAAGAGATAAGGAGAGACAACAACTCTGTAGGCATGTATGAGAGAAATAGCCAGAAATTTCACTGGTCTAGAAGACCAAGGTGAGAAAATGCAGATGTGAGATCGTTCCGAAGATCATTGAAACAGGTCCTGCTGGCGCCATCTGCGATTGAAATTAGAAGGAGTTGACCGTGCGAACCGTTTGGCAGGATATCCCTGCAGATTGCCCGGATACGTCTGCGTGCTTTGTTCCTCAACACCGCCCCACCAAATCGTTTTCGTATGGAGATCATTACGTTTGGAAACAGGGATTCGCCGCTTCTGACGTGCATCCACCGTCCATGATAGATCACGCCGCTCGAGAATAGCTTTCGGACTTCTCTTCGGAGACGCAGATTCGGCCGGCCCATTATTAGACCGAGACGCGTTTGCGACCTTTGCGACGCCGACGTGATATGACCTGACGTCCGCCTGGGGTGCTCATTCGGCTTCTAAAGCCATGCTTATTCTTGCGCTTTCTGTTGCTCGGCTGAAAGGTTCGTTTCATCGCGATGATCTCCGTAATAATTGGCTAAACTTGGCTATAAGTTACTCACAAAAATAGAGTTGTAAATATAGAAGAGAGACTTCCATTTGTCAAGGTATTTTGGTCCTTACAAAACTACTGGAGAGGGGTTTTAATACAAGATATTGTATCCAAATGAATTGAATACTGGATGTGGTGGATGCGCGTTGTAAATTGTTCCTTTACAATACTTTACTGTCATGTATGTGTCGCCAAAAAGCGCTTGACATCCCCGACCCTATTCTTTAGCTTGTGGTCAACCTACCCCCCGGAGTTTGTTAGGCCGGGGACTCCCTCTGGTTTGGTCTGTTTCACCCGTTTTCCAACGGTAAAAGATTCCAAGATTTGGTGGCTGACAGCTTTCTGTTCTGGGTTCGTATTCCCTCTATGTAATCCAGATGTTAAGGCCTGTTATCCGAATACCTGATTTCCCTCCAGAGTCTTTCTCCGTTGGCGTTGCATATGTTTCCCATTCAGAATTTCTCCGTCTTTTTTCTTCTTCCGCGAGAAGCTTGTTTGCCTATGCAGGATGGGCTATGCCTTATAATGCCACCGGCCTTTGGGCCAGGTGCCTTAAATCCATAAAGCTAAAGATACAGCCCCAAAGTTTCCAGACTTGGTTTGGACCGACTAATTCTCTGGAATTGTGTCCAGAGCGGGCTGTTATTGAAGTGCCAACGTCATTCTTCGCAGATTGGCTTGAGGAGCATTATTCCTGGTTAATTTGTGCTACTGTAGAAGAAGAGACTTCCTGGAAACCGAAATTGGAGTTCGTTGTTCAGAAACAGGCCAAGGGACCGACAGAGTTCAATCAAGCTGAAAGAGAGGATTCGGTCGTTAAACACTCTTCATCTGAGGCTTCAGTTTCGTCCAATAATAAATCCTCTCTTGTATTTCCGCTTAACCCGAAATATAGATTTGAGCAGTTTGTGGTCGGTGATAGTAATGAGTTTTCATTCACCGCTGCCAAAGCAGTTGCAGACTCGCCTGGTCAAACCGCCTTTAACCCACTTGTAATTTATGGTGGTGTCGGATTAGGCAAAACCCATCTGCTGCAAGCAATAGGCGATCTCTGTTATCGAAACGGAAGTGCTCAAAGGATTGTATATGTAACAGCAGAAAAATTTTTTTCCGATTATCTGCAAGCCATTCAAAGACAGGATACCGCAGAGTATATCAAGATTTATCGAAATGCAGATGTTTTGCTCATAGATGACATTCAATTTTACGTTAAGACTGAAGGGTGTCAGCGTGAATTGATTCACACCTTCAACACACTTTATCAAAACCAAAAACAGATTGTATTAAGTTCGGACCGTCCTCCATCCACTTTAAAGGGATTTGAAGACCGTCTTATTTCACGTTTTCAATGGGGCTTGGTCACAGATATTGAGGCTCCAAACCTAGAAACAAGAATTGCCATACTGAACTGCAAAGCGGAAGAGAAAGGAATATCTCTGGCTCCTGAAATTTCCCGATTTCTAGCTGAACAAGTTGTATCCAACGTAAGAGAACTTGAAGGTGCTCTCATTCGTTTGCTCACAATGAAATCCCATATGGGTATGGAGTTGAACATTGAACTAGCCCGGAGGGCCCTTCGAGGGATGGGCAGACACTCGACTCCAAGACCTTGTGTTAACATCGAGACTGTGCAGAAGGCGACCTCCGACTTCTTCGATATACCGATACCTATGTTAATCGGAGCAACCCGGAAACAGGATATAACAAGTGCGCGTCATGTATGTATGTATCTGTGTAAGTCGATTATCGGCGCCCCCCTTAAAGCGATCGGAAATGAGTTTGGCAATCGAGACCATACAACGGTAATTCATGCCTGCAAAGCGGTTGAAAAGAAACTTTCAAAAGATCCAACGTTTGGAAATCTTGTAACTGAATTGGAGAAAAGCATCCAGAGCAATGCATCCCAATGATTCTTATGTAGGATATCAAAGCTGTGAATGACAACCTGGTGAATGCTCACCAGGTTGTTTTGATTAGAAGTACAAGATCTTTTAAATCAATAACAACTACATGTGTGTTGAAATTGGGGAGAACTAGTCGCCCTTGCTCCGAAATTGTTTCTACTCCTTGGTTTACAACCTTAAGTTCAACATCAATTGTGTGTGCAGAATGTGTAAAGACCTGTGTATAATTTTGATGTTTTGCACAGTGCTCGCGCTGATAAACAGTGTTCAGAGGTTTTCCACACTGTTTCCCCCAATATGCAAAGGATTTTGATGGACAAATGGTAATAGGCGTAACATTTTATAAAATAACACCATCGACTCTAGTTTTATGCAATAGATGTTTCTATTCTTTGAAAGTTTTACACATTTCAATGTGAATTTTGCGGGTTGGTAAGAACAATCTGCCCAAAAGTGATGAATAGGATGTATCGCAGACTAGGTAAAGCCGCACGCCGATGATCCATTTTTTTTAAATTCATGACTGGTATTTGTTGAACATTTCTTTTGTTCAGGCAGCTCTTCTGTTACCTGGAATCGGTGAATGTAAAAGGCTCGTTTTTCGACCAGAAATTCATTGACAAAACATCGAAAAATCAGTATATTACTTCGTAATTCAGCAGGTACAAAAACGATGTTGTTTTGCCCGATTTCAGTGCTCTTTTTGTCGACCCTCTTCCCTCCTTCCCCAAGTGCTTCCAAATCGATATCCAGTACCATTCCTTCTATAGAGGAGTCCCCTTTTATGAAGGTTGTAATCAGTCAAGACGAACTTCTTCGAGGTATCAACGCAGTCCTGGACGTCGTGCCTTCAAAAACCGCACTTCCGGTCCTGTCCAACCTTCTCTTCGAGGCATCCGGGGGCGGGTTGAAAGTCAGCGCTACGGATCTGGACATCTCTATTGTTTGTGAGCTGTCCGCGACTGTGGAAGAAGGAGGTGCTACCACGGTACCCGCCCGAAAATTCGCAGAGATCGTGAGGGAATTGCCCCACGATGCCATTGTTCTGATCGCCGAAGAGGGACGTGTCACGCTTCAGCGTCAAATTGGGGGCGCAGGCACTTACGCTCTTATGTCCGTGCCTGCAGATGATTTTCCTGAACTCCCGTCGAATATCGAGGGTCCCGAGTTAGGCTTTGAAGCGAATAGCGACGCGGACGGAAATGGGCAAGCTGCACTCCTGAAGGACATGATATCGAAGACCGCTTTCGCTGTATCTCGTGATGAAACGCGTCCCGTCCTGAATGGTGTCCTCTGGCAAATTGGTGATAATCGGATGACAATGGTTGCCACTGACGGTGCAAGACTTGTTAAATATTCCAAGACCGTAACGGATTCACAATCCGGCGGGGTTTCCACAGAGGCTATTGTTCCCACACGTGCATTGAATCATCTCTCGAAGCTGATGGCCTCAGGCAGTCGCCTGGGTCGCGTTCAGTTTGGCCAGAACCATCTGATGTTCGATCTGTCCTCTGCGAAAGAGGAGCAGGGGGAAGGTGGGGGAGTCCGACTTTTCTCGAGACTTGTCGAGGGTCCCTATGTTGACTACGAGCAGGTGATTCCACAGGGCAACGAAAAGCAACTAAAAATCGCTAATAGCTTGCTTTCCCCTGCCGTCAGGCGAGTGTCTATTCTATCGAGCTCCCAGACCCATCAAGTGAGGTTTCTGATTACCCCAGGCGAAGTCGAATTGTCGGCCACAAGTCAGGAAATCGGGGGAGAAGCGCGCGAGACACTGGAGGCGGAATACGGGGAAGATGAAATGGCCATCGGGTATAATTCTACTTACCTGCTCGATATCCTCCGGAGGATCGACTCGGACCACGTGGTGTTCGAGTTGGACAGCCCTGTTACGGCGGGCATTATTCGACCATCCGAACAGCCTGAAGGGGAAGACTATCTCTGCTTGTTGATGCCCCTGCGGCTTAACGACTAATGAGTTGTGTGCTTTGCATGTAACTGCAATGGAGTTGGAGAACTTCCGCAACTTCAAACAAGCCAAATTCTGTTTTGATAAGCATCGGACGGCTGTTTGCGGGGACAATGCAAGGGGAAAATCAAATCTTCTAGAATCGATCTATTTTCTGGCTATAGGAAAGTCCGGCCGGGGTGCCAGGGATAGGGATATTGTAAGATGGGGGTCGGACTTCTTCAGCATTGAAGCGGTCACTGAACGAGACAGTCAACCGGTTCCCATTCGCATCGCCTATGACTCCCGGGTCGGAAAGAAGAAGGCCTTCCTGGATGCTTCTCCCCTCCCGCGACTTTCAGATCTGGTCGGACGGTTCAATGCTGTATTGTTTTCTCCGGAAGATGTAGATCTGGTTTTACGCGATCCTCCTCAGCGCAGACGCCTGTTAGACATACTTGTTTCTCAATGCAATGCGGCTTATCTGTCCGATCTGGAACAGTTTCGCAGGGCCCTCTCCCAAAGAAATCGTCTGCTGAAAGAGAATAGCCATCTGGATCCGCCTAAGTTGATGCCCTGGAATGCTCAGCTGGCCGAACTGGGTGCGCGAATTGTTCTGGCTCGCTTGGAAGCTCTGGACGAGATACGACCGATAGCACAGGATTTTTACAGTAGAATCTCTGCGACCCCAGAGGAACTCGGTTCCGCCTACAGAAGTCTGGTAAAGGAAGAGGAACGCGCCCGCGCGCAGGAAATCCTCGCCGACGCGTTGCTGGATCGACAGGCAGAGGAGTTCTCTCTCGGATATACCCTGAGTGGTCCCCACCGGGACAATCTGCTGTTCAGTCTCGACGGTAGGAGTGCTCACAAGTTCGCTTCGAAGGGACAGCTCAAGAGCGTCTTGCTGGCCTGGAAGCTCTCCGAAGCATCCTTTCTGGAATCTCGTACCGGCTATGCGCCCGTTCTTCTGATGGACGATATATTCTCGGAACTTGACGGGAAGCGCGCCGATTCACTTCTCGATCTTGTAGCCTCTTTCGGCCAGGTGGTTCTGACCTCAGCCAGAGATCCAGATCTGGCTTTTGGCGAGAAGGGCTACGAAAAGATACAGCTGTAGTCATTCCTCTCGGCACTATTGAAGACGAGCACCTATGTCACTTACCTCGAGAGAAGACGATGCTAGGCGGTCGAGACACATTGTCACCCTTGGAGAAGGCATAAGCCGGTGTCTTCGGGGCTTGGGAATTGAGGATAAACACCGGGAGCAGCACGCGTTGCTGGCGTTTCAAAGCGTGGTGGGTGAATTAGTTGGACAGGCGGTGGCCGAGAACGTTGAGGCGAAGGAGATCCGCAAGGGTGAACTCGTCGTGATGGTTCGGCAGGATGCGTTACGTCACCGATTGCTGTTTGAACGTGACAGGATACAGAATTGTTTAAATGAGGCTGCGGGTGGTAACGTTGTACGATCCATCAGGTTTTGGCGATAGTTGTTGGTGAGCAATCTGAAACTTATGAGCAAAGTTTTTAAGGAGCATGAACTCTATGGCTGAGCAGCAGGAATACGGCGCCGATAATATTCAGGTTTTGAAGGGACTCGAAGCTGTTCGCAAGCGGCCGGCAATGTACATTGGCGACACAGGTGTACATGGCCTTCACCATCTGATCTGGGAAGTCGTGAGCAACAGCGTAGATGAAGCTATGGCCGGTCAGTGCGACCTCATCATCGTTACGATAAAAGACGACGGGAGTCTCATGGTTGAGGACAACGGCCGAGGCATACCGGTTGATATGCATCCAACCGAAAAAAAACCGGCGCTTGAAGTAGTAATGACCGTTCTTCACGCTGGTGGGAAGTTCGATAAGAAGACCTACACCGTGTCCGGAGGGCTTCACGGTGTAGGTGTCTCCGTGGTCAACGCCGTTGCCAGCTGGTGTGAAGTGGAGGTCTGTTCTTCTCTTCCTGGAAGAGAAGGTAAGGTCTACACACAGCGGTATGAGCGCGGCATACCCGTCACAGAACTCAAGGAGGTTGGACAGGGCGAGGGATCGGGCACCAAAACCACATTTATGCCGGATGAAACGATTTTCGAGACGATCATCTTCAACTTGGAAACGATTACCAACCGGTTGAGAGAACTTGCCTTCTTAAACAACCACTTAACCATTGTTCTGAAAGATGCTCGCGTTAACTTCGAGGAGACCTTTCACTTCCAGGGCGGTTTGTCCGCTTTTGTGCAATACCTCGACGAGGGTCGGAATGCCCTCCACAGCCCGGTCCAATTCGATGCTGAACGAGAGGAAGTGGGCGTGGAAATCGCTTTTGAGTACAACGACTCGTATTCTGACAACATTTACAGCTTTGTCAACAACGTCTACACAATGGAGGGCGGAACTCACGAAACCGGTTTCCGTACGGCACTCACCAGAACCCTTAACTCTTATGCGACCAAATACACCCTGTTCAAGAATGACAAGTTCTCGCTGTCAGGCGAAGATGCCAGAGAGGGTTTAACTGCTGTTATCAGCACGAAGATTCCCGAACCTCAGTTTGAGGGACAGACCAAGACGAAATTGGGAAACAGCGAAGTTAAGGGAATTGTCGAGTCCCTAGTAGGTGAACGGCTGTCTGCCTATTTCGAAGAGAATCCTGCCATCGCCAAGAAGGTACTTCAAAAAGCGATAGATGCAGCAAGAGCACGGGAGGCCGCCCGGAAGGCCAGAGAGCTGGTGCGGCGCAAAGGGGTACTTGAAGGGGGCGGATTGCCCGGTAAGTTGCTTGATTGTTCCTCAAATGACAAGGACGAAACGGAGATCTACCTGGTCGAGGGGGACTCCGCGGGCGGGTCTGCGGCACAGGGACGCAACCGACAGTTCCAGGCCATTCTGCCTTTATGGGGGAAGCTCTTGAACGTCGAAAAGGCCAGGATAGATAAGGTCCTCGGCAACGATAAACTCCAACCGATGATCATGGCACTTGGCGCCGGCGTGGGAGAAGACTTCGATGTCGACAAGCTTCGCTACGGAAAGATCATCGTTATGGCCGATGCAGATGTTGATGGATCACACATCCGATCCCTCCTGCTGACCTTTTTCTTCAGATATATGCGTCCTATGATCACGTCCGGCCGTGTATACATTGCGCAGCCTCCGCTGTTTCTGGTCAAGAAAGGACGGCAGGAACGATACGCCTTCAACGAAGAAGAGCGTGATGCGATCCTTGAAGACCTTGGAGACGACAAGGGTGTAATGGTACAACGCTACAAGGGTCTAGGAGAGATGAATCCGGACCAACTCTGGGAGACCACCTTGAACCCGGAAAAGCGTACTCTCCTCCACATGGCGCAGGATGACGCAATGGAGGCGGAACACGCCTTCACCATGATGATGGGGGATGAGGTGGGACCCAGAAGGAAGTACGTAGAGGCCCACGCTCTTGAGGCCGAGGTCGATGTCAGTGGGGCCTGATGCAGATTGATGTAATTGGATACAACTTCTTTTTGATGAAACTACCGGGGAGACATACAGGATGATGATGGACGGGGAGCGCATCGTACCCATAGACATTGGGGACGAATTAAAAAAATCCATGCTGGATTATTCCATGAGCACCCTGGTAAACCGTGCCTTGCCAGACGTGCGCGATGGGTTGAAGCCATCACAAAGACGCATACTCGTAGCAATGAATGACCTAGGATTGACTCCCACACGTCAGCATCGAAAGTGTGCGAACATTGCCGGACACACATCTGGAAATTACCATCCGCATGGCGAGGCGATCGTATACCCAACTCTGGTACACCTGGCGCAGGATTTCAAGATGCGCTACCCCTTGGTGAACGGTCAAGGCAACTTCGGCTCCATTGACGGATATCCTCCTGCGGCCATGCGATACACCGAGGCACGAATGGCAGGGCCAGGCGGGGAGATGCTCACGGATCTGGACAAGCAGACAGTTGACTTTCGACCCAATTACGACGAGAGACTAGAGGAACCCGCTGTTCTTCCCGCCCGGTTTCCAAACTTGATCTGCAATGGCGCTGTCGGCATCGCGGTTACGATGGCGACAGCGATCCCACCGCACAATGTGGGAGAGGTTGTCGATGGCCTGGTTGCCCTGATAGACAACCCCGAGACGGGTGTGTTGGATATCATGGAGTTCATCAAAGCTCCAGACTTCCCGACGGGCGGCGTTATCTACGGGATGAGCGGCGTACTGGACGCCTACAGAACAGGGAGAGGATTAATTAGGATTCGCGCCCGGGCGGAAGTCGAGACGCTCAAGAATGATCGTGAAAATATCGTCATCACGGAAATCCCCTATATGGTCGCCAAAGCGTCCTTGCTTGAACGGATGGCGGACCTTGTTCGGGAGAAGCGGATCGAGGGCATTTCCAATATTCGTGACGAATCCGACCGCGATGGCATGAGGATTGTTGTTGAACTGAAGCGGGATGCACAGGGAGAGGTTGTTCTTAATCAGCTTTTTCGCCACACAGCACTCGAAAGCACCTTTGGCGCAAACATGATCGCCCTTGTAGGGGGTCAGCCCAAACAGCTTGGTCTTGTAGAAATGCTCCAGCATTTCGTCGACCACCGCCACGAGGTGCTTGTTCGAAGCACATCATACGAATTGGGTGTTGCTGAAGCTAGGGCACATATCCTGGAAGGCTTGCGGCTGGCCCTGGATGCTATCGAGCGTGTTATTGAGATCATCCGTGGGTCGGCCGATCCGGAATCGGCAAGGCAAGCGCTGATGAAAGAACTGGGTCTGTCCGAACGCCAGTCCCAGGCAATTTTAAATATGACACTTCAAAGGCTGACGGGCCTAGAGCGGCAAAAGATCGAAGATGAATACGGTTCGCTCATGCAAGACATCGAACGTCTCCAATCTATCCTGAAAAGCAGGGACATCAGGATGGGACTCATCAAGACGGATCTTCTGGAAATCAAAAGGAAGTATGGTGATAGGAGGCGAAGCGAGATTGTGCTCTCCGGGTCTGAGTTCAATGTAGAAGATCTGATCGCTGAAGAGGACATGGTCATCACCATTTCGCACACCGGGTATATCAAGCGGATGCCGGTCACAGCATATCGACAACAGAGACGTGGCGGCCGGGGTGTTGCGGGCATGCAGATCAAGGACGAGGACTTCGTAGAGCACCTTTTTATCGCCTCGACGCACAGTTACATTCTCTTCTTGACAGATCGGGGCCATTGTCACTGGTTGAAAGTCCACGAGATTCCTCCAGGAACCCGAATCTCGAGGGGACGTCCGGTGGTGAATCTGATTGAGATCGACGAGGATCACAAGGTAGCTGCAATCGTTCCGGTGTGGGAATTCGACGATGAACGGCACCTGATGCAGGTGACCCAGAACGGTCTCGTGAAAAAAACTGTATTGTCTGCCTACAGCCGCCCCCGCCGCGGCGGAATCATTGCCATGAGTATCCTAGAGGACGACCGACTGATTGGTGCAGCAATCACAGATGGGAGTCAGGAAATTGTACTGGCCTCGAAGGGTGGCCAGGCTATCCGATTTGTAGAGTCGGACGTTAGAAATATGGGCAGGAGCGCCCAAGGTGTTCGAGGGATTACCTTGGCGGCAGGGGATTCTGTCGTTGGGATGGTCGTTGTACGTGGACCAGACAGCTTGCTTCTTACAGTTTGCACCAAAGGGTATGGGAAACGCACCGAGGTGGCAGACTACAGACTTACTAGGCGAGGCGGGAAGGGCGTGATCAACATCAAGACTACAGATCGCAATGGTGAGGTCGTTTCGGTCAAGGACGTGGTTGATGATGAGGAATTGATGCTGATCTCGCAGAACGGGATTCTGATCCGTCAGCCAGTTGGCGATATCAGTTCCATCGGAAGAAACACCCAGGGCGTTAAGCTGATCAACCTCGACGAAGGTGATCGAGTGATTGATGTGGCGAAAGTCGTTAACCAGAATGGTGACGAAAATGGGTCCGAAGAAGTAGGGCAGGATAGCGTTGGCTCAAACGGGGATGGTCAGCCCCAGTGATCGACACACAAGGGGTCTCTGATGGAAATGGTATAGGCTGACCGATAACGTGAAACCCTCACCTCCTCAATGCAATCGCTGGTGGTGGTTTTATTTCCCGCATATGCGCAACTAATTGTTATGAAATGACATCGTTTATAGATTGGCAGGTTAACAGAATACTGGCATTTGTGTTGCTTGATTGTCATGCAGGTCAAATCTGATTAAGCTCTGTAACCTGGCGTAACGCCTATTAGATGCTGGAACCTTATATCCCCAGGGCAGTGGGAAATGCCCTTTGGTTTCTCGGGAGGTGTGGTTGTGGGTCCAACCATGACGGTCCCATATATAGCATTCTTGCTGTTTCTTCCCTTTTTTGGATGCCAAACCCCGAGACCAGAGGCCGGAGAACGAAGCACAGCGTCTATTGAAGCATCTGCCCCAGAGCTAAAACTAACGCTCCTGGACGGCGAAACCATCCATCTGTCCGACTATCGTGGTAAGGTTATTCTGCTTAATTTCTGGGCGACCTGGTGTGCGCCCTGTAGAGTAGAAATCCCGGAATTCGTCGATCTACACAAAATCTACAGGGGTAAAAACGTGGTTATGATAGGTGTCTCCTTCGACCATGAATCAGACTCGGAGTATGTACGTTCATTCACCGAGCAAGCCGGGATTACCTATCAGGTAGCGAAAGTACAGGACTATTCCGAGATTGTTGAAATCGAGCGGGCGTGGTCGGCAGTAGAGGGAATATCGACTCTGCGAGGCTATGGAAAAGGTGATCCAGAAGAAGGGAACGGCAGCGTCCAGATGATGCCGACAACATTCGTGATCGATAAATCCGGTAAAATTATCAGGAAGCACATTGGACCCAGGGAGGCCAAACAGCTGGCATCTGAGTTGGATCTGCTGCTGTAAGGCTTTGGAATCACCATACAAATAATAAAAGTCGCCCGACTCATATGTTCGTGCGCTTTCTTCGTCGTGTTCCAAGGTCTGGTAGTGAAGTTTTGATCAGCGCTCAAGACTCTTGACCTGCTTTTTCAGGGCAGGAATTCGCTTTTCGAGTTGATTGTTCAGGTTTTTCTTATTGCTTTGAGCGATCGCTTTTTCGTTGTCTACAATATTTAGCCATGCTCTCGAGGTAGAGAGTTCGACCGCGACGCTGTTGAGGCGTTCCCCATGGCGCATCAGAACAATCGTGGAGATGTATTTTGTGCCCACTGTTAAGATCATCAGGACAATAGTGGCAGCCAGGAGGACCAGTTGGAAGGTCATATTTGACTAGAGCTGTTCTATTCGGATGATTTGTGGCTTTCGGGTGATCACATCCAGATTGTTTATTTCATCTACGGCGGATCTCATTGAGGCTTCCTTGGCCTTGTGAGTAGTAATGATCAAAGGCACCGTTCCTTCCTCTGTTTCCGACCTTCCCTGTTGAATTACCGTGGCAATGCTGATGCCTACCTCTGAGAAAATCCTAGCAATATGCGCCAGCACTCCGGGCCTGTCGTAAACAGTAAAACGGCAATAGAAACTGGTCTCGATCTCTTCAGGAGGAATGGGCGCCGAGGGGGGCAGGACGGACAGCGGGGATCTGCTCGGTCCGTTTCTGGTAAGCCTTCGTTCGGCCAGGTCGACCAGGTCGGAAACCACGGCGCTGGCGGTTGGGAGTTGCCCGGCACCACGACCGTACAGGACCTGGGGACCGACAGCGCTACCCACAATTTCAACCGCATTGAACTCATCTTTGATGTTGGCCAGGAGCGCTCCGCTGGGCACCAGAGAAGGATGTACACGAGCTTCGATTCGACCGGCTTTCGACTTGGCAATGGCGAGAAGCTTGATGGTATAGCCCAGTTCTTTTGCGAAGTCTATATCCAGCGGCGATATGTGCGAGATGCCTTCTTTCAGAATCAGGTTTGGTGGCAATGCCGTGTGAAATGCGATTCGACTCAGTAGGGACAGTTTCTGGGCTGCATCGGTGCCGTCGATGTCCATTGTTGGATCCGCTTCGGCGAACCCAAGGTCCTGTGCCTGACGCAGGATGCTGTCGAACTCTCCACCTTTGTCAGTCATTTTTGTCAGGATATAATTGGTGGTGCCATTGAGTATCCCGTACATCGATTCAATGCGGTTGGCGACGAGACCGTCCGTCAGAGATCTGATGATTGGGATGCCCCCACAAACGCTGGCTTCGTAGGCGATGTCCGCATTGTGCCGTGCCGCGGCGTCGAACAGGTCTCCCCCCTGTTCAGCAAGCAAGGCCTTGTTGGCTGTGACCAGGTCCTTGCCGGCCTGCAGGGCTCTCAGGCAAAATTCCCCGGCTGGTTCAAGACCTCCCATGTTTTCTATTACGATACGAACTTCGGGATCCTCGATCACCACATTGGCATCATCGGTGAGCACCCCGGTGGGCAATTCGACATCCCGTGGTTTGGATATATCCCTTACAGCAACCCGCTTGAGCACGAGGTCGACTCCTCGAGCCGATTTGAAATGGTCGGAGCGTTCCTGGAGGAGTTGCACGACGCCCTCTCCTACAACACCCATACCGATCAGACCTACTCCTATGGTTTTTGGATCAGACATGCAAACTCCGCAAAGTAGTGAGCTAAGGAAACCTACGCTTCCGCCATTCTGATGCACAAATGGTAGAATCAGCAGATGCGTTCAGTTGGGGGATGATCCGCATCGCAACCGGATTCACGTAGCTGACTGAATATAAGATAATGAGTTGTGTCAGGCAAGATGAGTAGCGATACAGAGTGGGATCGGGAGGGAAGGGGGATTAGGAATGTCATCCTATGTGAACGGTAGTGAGCGAAAAAATTCACGACTTGCCAATCACCTAGGGAATAGAGCTCCTTCCCGCCTTCGCTACATCCTCCTCTGAAGCTTTGGATGTCAGGAAAGCTACGTCGGCCGAGGTGCTTCGCTCAGGATGTCAGATGGCGAGGCGGACTGTATCTTCTGGTCCACTCACATTAAGTACTGCTGGAGTAATATGCCCAAGCGGCCTATTTTCGGTGCGCCGAATACCCTCTCGGTGTCACATATCCAAGAGGTTCTGAATCGACATCTTCAGTTTCAGCTGGCGATTGAGCGGAAAATTGTATCAGCGGGCCAGGTCAATGATCGTGTATCCTTCAAGGACTCCCGAACCCAACGCACTCGCCAGTATGTGGACGTTGCTTTGCAGCCGCAATCTCAGTTTACCGTCCATCCCGAGTACATCGTTGCTGCAAAGTAGTGTTCTGAGGCAGAAAGGTAGCGCCTGAGTAGTCTTCAAATACCTTGACACAAATCAGGGCATATGTTATCTTTGGCGCGCTGCCGGAGTGACGCCCGGCATGTTTCATTAGTAGTGGAGCGGGGTAGTAGCTCAGCTTTGGTTAGAGTGTCGGCCTGTCACGCCGAAGGTCGCGGGTTCGAGCCCCGTCTACCCCGCCATTAAAATTTTACAAAGAGACAAGAAACCCTTCCACAAGAAGCCGAGTGGCTTTGTGAGTGGAAGGGTTGTTTTTTTGATAGGAAGAAGGATCCGAGGTCCTGTGTTAGGATCCTGGGTGGGAAAGCTGGCGCGACAATGGTCGTAGAAAAACTCAGATGGACGGCCTGGGTTCTCAACTGGGACCTTTGGACCCGCTCGAACTTACTGAGTGATAACAAAACTGAGTGATCTGAGAAGCAATTTGTCTGAAGACTGAGCGAGCCAAGAGGCTTGGTGAAATGTCCTCTTGACTCCGTTAAGCCGGTGTCCTAGATTTTGGTTTGTGTTGGTAGTGCTACGAAAATGCTAAAATTAACTCGCTCGGCCTGGGCTGAAATTGGGTCGGGCGTTTTGGTGTTGGGGGAAGGCGTGTCCTTCGTCCGGGGATGATCAAGGTCAGAGTCGGATGTCCTAAATTCCCCACTGGGACCTTCGGTCCAGATCGAAAGTATGGGGTTAACTGAGAAACGAGCAGGTCTAAGGGTAAGAACAGACTAGGATTCAGGGAGTGGGTATGTCGGTTGAGCGAATCTATTGGCGGATGGTTAAGTCGGAGCCGTTCCTGGAGTTGGGGAAACGGATCGAGGCGGGTGAGAGGGAGATTCCCATTCGGGGATTGCCCGGGTCACTGTCTGCGATGGCGGTGGCGTTTGTCGGCGAGCAAGTAGAAGGGACACTGTTGGTCGTGACCGCGACTGAAGAGCGAGCGGAAGAGCTGCGGGACGATCTCGAACGGGTGATGGATCAGGAGCGGGTGGGGATCTTTCCTGCGTGGGGGGGATCGGCGTACGACGGGAGGTCTCCTCACCTCGACGTGATGGGATTGCGTCTAGAGGCGCTCGACCAGATGCAACGGGAGATAGGCGGGATTGTGGTGTCCCCGGTCGAGGCGCTGATGAGTTTCACCATTCCACCAGATCTCTTTGAGATGTCGGTGCAGGAGTTGAAAGTTGGTGAGGAGGCGAGCCTCGACACGCTAATCGACCACCTCGTCGATATCGGATACGAGCGGGTGCAACAGGTAACGGGAATGGGTCAGCTCAGTGTACGCGGCGGGATTCTGGATGTGTGTTCTTTCGGAAACGATCACCCGCTTCGTGTGGAGTTTTTTGGAGACGAGATCGATTCGATTCGCGGATTCGATCTGGGAACTCAGCGCTCCGTTGAAATGTTGGATTCGGCCAGGATACTGCCGTGTCGCGAGGCAGTGCTGGGCGATACGATGGCAGATGTCTACGGTGAGTGTCTGGAGAAGGCCGAGAAGAGATTCGGAATCGATCTTACGGTCCTGAGGGAGCAGTTCGAGTCTCAGCGACTTTTCGACGGTCTCGAACATTACCTGGGTGTGCTGTACGAAGCAGAGCCGTGCCTACTGGATCATCTGAGCGACGGTTACGTGGTGGTGGACGACCCTGGACTGGTTCAGGCAGAAGCCGAAGATGTGTGGGAGCGGCTGGAGGTTACGGCTTCGAGACAGAAGGCGCGCAGGGAAGAAGCTGAGCCACTGCCGGCGGAAGGTGTTCTACGAAAACCCGATAAGGTGCTGAAACGACTGGAGGGACTGAAGCGCGTGGTGCATTGGTCACTGGGAGGAGCCGTGGAGGAAGGGATCAATTTTGCGGGCACGGGGGGGCAGCGGTACGAAGGTCACCTAGAGGTGCTTCAAGAGGATCTGAGGAAGTATTGGCAGTCAGACTACGAAGTTGTTCTGCTGTGCGAGAGTCAGGGACAGAAAGCGCGCTTCGAGGAGCTGCTCTCAGAGGCGGCTCCCTACCTTACAATATATGTAGGCAATTTGCACACAGGCTTCACGTTCAATTCCACGTCCGCCCGGGTGGCTCTGTTTAATGACCACGAGATCTACAATCACTACCGTCGGAAGCGGAGATACAGGCGATTCAAGGACGTCACTCCCATCAAGTCGGTGTCTGCGCTGCACACGGGCGATTTCATCGTTCATGTGGATCACGGAATCGGCAAGTATGAAGGGATCGAGCACCTGAGGGTTGATGGTGTGAGCCGGGATTGCCTGACGTTGTCCTACAGGGGCGGCGACAGGGTGTTTGTCCCGGTGGATCAGATGGACCGCGTACAGAAGTACGCGAGCCAGGAGGGGAGCGTTCCGATTCTGAACAAACTCGGGACGGCCACCTGGGAGCGAGTCAAGGAGCGCACGAAGAAAGAAATCTTCAAGATGGCTGCGGAACTCGTAGGACTGTACGCCGAGCGGAAAGCCAAATCGGGTACATCATTCTCCAAAGACACATCGTTACACAACGCGCTGGACGCATCGTTTCCTTTTCAGGAAACAAGGGACCAGATGCAGACGATCGATGAGGTAAAAGAGGATATGGAACATACCTCACCGATGGACAGGCTGGTGTGCGGTGATGTGGGATACGGCAAGACGGAAGTGGCTGTACGGGCGGCGTTCAAGGCTGTGGCGGACGGGAAGCAGGTGGCAATTCTGGCGCCTACGACAATCCTCGCTCAG
Source organism: Gemmatimonadota bacterium (assembly GCA_002709665.1). GTDB lineage: Bacteria > Latescibacterota > UBA2968 > UBA2968. Next base: position 208,651 of record PAQK01000041.1, read on the forward strand.
CAGCACTACAGAACGTTCCAGGAGAGAATGGAAAGGCTGCCCGTATCCGTCGACGTGCTAAGCCGATTCAGGACCAAGAAGGAGCAAGACGCGGTGGTCAAGCGAATGGAAACCGGTCAGGTGGACATCGCTGTTGGGACTCATCGGCTGCTCTCTCAGGATGTGAAATTCCGCGATCTCGGCCTACTCGTGGTGGATGAGGAACATCGCTTCGGAGTACGCCACAAGGAAAGGCTGAAGGAATTCAAGCGACTGGTGGACGTGCTCACTTTAACTGCAACGCCAATCCCGAGAACCCTTCATATGTCATTGATGGGCGCACGGGATATGTCAGTTATCCGCACGCCTCCCAAGGACAGATTGCCGATTACCACCGAGGTTCTCCCATTTAATGAGGAGCGAATTGCCGAGGCGATTCTTCGAGAAATCGACAGGGGAGGGCAGGTGTATTTCGTGCATAACCGCATCCAGTCGATGCCTGCGATGGTGGATTTTCTTAAGAATCTGGTCCCCCAGGTCCGGTTCGGAATGGGTCACGGCAAGATGCCGGAACGACAACTCGAAAAGGTGATGATGGAGTTTCTGGAGGGAAAGTACGATTGTCTTATATCAACGATGATCATCGAATCCGGGCTCGACATCCCAACCGTAAATACGCTGATCGTGAATCGTGCGGACCGTCTGGGACTGGCTCAGCTCTATCAGCTTCGCGGGCGTGTCGGGCGATCGAATCTGCAGGCATACGCGTACCTGCTCATCCCAGGCTGGAAGGGGCTCTCCAAGACCGCCGGCCGACGGTTGCGAGCAATTGAGGAATACGCCGATCTGGGTTCAGGCTTCAATATTTCGATGCGGGATATGGAGATTCGGGGTACTGGAAATCTCTTGGGCGAGCAGCAGCACGGTCATATCGTGGCCATTGGGTACGACCTGTACTGCAGACTGCTGGACGAGGCCGTCGGTCAGATCAAAGGTGAAGAAACAGACCCCGGGATCGAGCCCGACTTGCAAGTTTCGGTCTCGGCTTACATCTCGGAGGAATACATCCCCGATACGGACCTGAAGATGCAGTTCTACCAGCGCCTGGGTGAATGCAAGCGAACGGTCGAGATTCTCGCGATCGAGGAAGAACTCGAGGATCGATTCGGGAAGATGCCTGAATCCACGGCTGCCCTTGTTGACACGATACAGGTGAAGATTCTTGCGCGACAGCTCAAGGTGAGCGCACTCCGTGTTGGGCAAACTATGATGATCACATTACCCAAGGAGCGGATGCTGACCCGAAAGGAAGTGGAAGAACTGGTTGGAAAGTCGCCGCTTCCCCTGCAATTCTACCTGGGAGACCAGGCCCGTATAGAGGTCGAATTGGAGGGAAAGGGTCCTGCTGCGAGGCTCTTCTGCGCCAAAAATGTGTTGCAGAGCCTGGTATGATCATCTATATTCCTCGATTATTCGGAACCAATTGATCTTTTTTTAGTTAGCGATACACCACGGCCTTTTTGAAACGCCTTACCGGCCGTGGAATCCGGGGGTGTTTTGCCCAATAGACGCGACAAATTCAGTCTGAATTTTTCGATTTTACTTGCCGCCTTTCTTTTGGTTCCTACAGGTTGCCAGAGTCCTCCCGAGGGTGATGTAGCGGCACGTGTTGGGGAAGTGAAACTAACCGGAGCAGACATCGACGCTCGGGTTCCTGTTCAATTGGCGGGACAGGTGGCACCGCAAGATCGCAGGAGAATCGTTGAGCGGTGGGTAGAGGAGGAACTGCTATATCAGGAGGCCTTGCGGCGCAAAATAGACCAGGATCCTGCGGTGAGCTCGCGGGTATCCAGGGCCGTCAGGGAACTGGTGATTGCGGAATTGCTGGAACAGGATTTCAGATCGGACGCCGAGATATCAGACGATGAAATTCAGGTCTACTATGAGGCTCAGCAGGAAGAATTTATCCGAAATACACAGGAAATCAGAGTCCGGCACATCTTGGTGAAGAGCAAAGGGGACCTCTACAGAGTGAGGAAGCGGTTACGGTCCGGGGAACTGTTCGACCAGGTGGCCAGAGAAGAGTCCGGGGACATATCCGCAGGTTCCGGTGGCGACCTTGGGTACTTCACCGAAGAAATGGTGGATAAGGCCTTCTGGGCGGCTTGCCAGAAGGCGAAGCTGGGTCGGCAGATTCGAACCGTGACACCGCTGGGACGTCACATTATCGAGGTCCTGGATCACCGGGAGGCCGGCGATCCAAAGGATCTGACCGAGGTCTGGTCAGAGATTCGCCAGAGAATTTTAACGGAACGCAGACAGGCCAAGCGGTTGAAACTGCTCGTAGACCTTCGAAACGGAATGCCCTGGTCTATCGAGTCGGACCTGCAGTTGGAAGAGTAAACGAAGCGCACCCAAATTGCAGAAGAAGAGGCGGAAGTGATGAGCAGAAACTCTGTTTGGATTGGAATTGCAGGTGCAGTCTTGTTGTCGTTCGCTACTTTTGGCGCACTGTCGTGGTCAGAGCCACAAGAAGTGGACAAGATCGTGGCTGTTGTGGACGACCAGATCGTTCTGTACTCGGATGTGATGTCACAGGTCGGCCTTGCCGCAATGAATGAGGGCATCAGCCGCTCGGATCTTACAAAGTCGAAATTCGAGGATTTGTTCAAGTCTATTCTGGAGAATATGATTCAGGAGAAGCTGTTGCTCGCCAAGGCGGAAGAGGACAGCATCGAAGTAGACAACGAGGCGATAGAAGAGGCAATGCGCGACCGGATCCGTGGACTCAAGACGCAACACGGCGAGGCCGAATTTGCGCGAATGCTGCAGGAAGGCGGCGCCACAGAGCGTGACATTCGTGAGCAGTTCCGCCAGGAGTTTCGGAAGGAATTTCTACGACGACGTATGTTCGACAAGCTCCAAAAACAGGTGGACGTTTCTTTCAGGGATTTGCAGGAATTCAAGGGAAGGTACACTGGCGGATTGCCTCCATTGCTCAGCATCAGTCACATCCTGATTCCGATCGAGCCGTCGGACGACTTGAGAAATCAAGCGAAGTCACAGGCGGAGGTTTTGCTGGCGCGCCTGAAACAGGGAGAGGATTTCGCAGAACTGGCCAGGCAGTATTCAGGCGACACCGGCAGCGCATCCGCAGGTGGTGATCTCGGGTACTTCACACGGGGCAGAATGGTCCCTGAATTCGAGGAGGCTGCTTTCTCGCTACGCCCTGGTGAAATCAGCGATCCGGTAGAGTCGGATTTCGGATACCACATCATCCGCGTAGACGGTGTGCAAAGCGACAAGGTGAAGGCTCGCCACATTCTCATTCCCGTTCAGGCAAGTAACATGGACATCACCAACGCGTATTCCAAGACACTGGACCTGGCGAAGCGAATACAAGAAGGCGAGGATTTCGCGGAGCTGGCCAAGGAGTACTCATCCCACAAGGAGACGGCGGAAAAGGGCGGACACCTGCCGGGTCTGTATTCACCGGGAAACCTTCCCCCAGCCTTTGCGGATGCGATCAAGAAGATGCGTCTGGGAGAGGTGAGCCCGCCTGTCCAGACGGAACATGGATGGCACCTTGTGAGGGTAAACGACGACCGCTCCGCTCTTGAAGAGGTGGTTCAGCAGGAAAAGCTGACGGCGTTATTCGATGAGGTTTTGGCGAGGATGCGAACGAGACTATATGTGGACGTTCGTTCCTGGGAGAAGGGGGAATAGGAAAGAGGCGTTCGGGGTCTTGCGTCCAATGTCCGGTGTCGCCAGGGCGATAATATTTTGGGGGAATGATGCGATTGGATCTTTACCTGAAGCGTTGTTGTTTGACCAAACAGCGATCCGAGGCAAAGCGAGCGTGTGACAATGGGATTGTGGAGGTTGATGGCCAGACCGCCAAGGCCGGTCGTCCCGTGAAAGTTGGCCAGCGTCTTAGTATTTCATTCCTGGACCAATATCTCGAGGTAGAGATCACCGGGCTTCCAATGCGGAATGTGTCGAAAACGGATGCTCGGACCTACTACGAGATCCTGCGAGACGACGAGAGGGAGGCAACGGATTTCTGATCTTGAGACAAACCGATCTTGAACCGCAACTGGTGCAACCAATGGATACTGCCAGCCTGTCAGGGCTGGTTTTTTTTCTTCAATCGGACCTCTTTTGCTTTAGCTCAAACAAGCTCGATCTTCCTGAATATGATCAAAGGATACGACATTATCGTTTGCTGTTTGCCGTTTCGAAGAGGGGTTCCTATATTGAGATTCCCTATGTTCAAGCGCAAACAGAAAATACCTGAAGTGCCCTCCTACAGCAGGTTGGCCGCCATATATGATTATGTTATGCGTCACGTCGATTATGTGCATTGGTCGGACTATATCGAATCGTTGTTCGTGCGTCACGATGCGGTTCCACCCAGAATTCTGGACCTGGCTTGTGGCACCGGGAGCCTGGCCCTGGAATTGCGTCGGCGTGCCTACGGGGTGGCCGGGGTGGACGGCTGCGAACAAATGTTGGTGAAGGCCAGAGAGAAGGCGAAGAGACAGGGCTATGACATTTTATTTTTCCACAAAGATCTCCTCGATCTTTGTGGACTCGAACAGTACGAGGGAGTGCTCTGTCTCTACGACAGTATCAATTACTTGATGTCTCTTCAGGATGTCGAGAGGGCATTTGATGAAATCCACCAGGTGGTTGCTCCAGGCGGGATTTTTATATTCGACATTTGTACCGAGACCAACTCTTTGAGATATTTCAGGGATATGACGGACAGGGACAAAGGTGACGGATTCTCCTACGAACGTCGGAGCTACTACAATAGCGGAATTCAGTACAACGAATTCAAGATCGAGTTTTCCGACATCGGTGAGGTGGTCCAGGAGGTGCACCAGCAGCGCATTTATCCCCTGGCGGAGATCACCCAGATCCTCGAGAGTTCGGCCTTTGAAGTTGAAGCCGCTTATGACGGATTTGGCACCACGGCGCCAACCGAACAATCGGATCGCGTTCACTTTGTTTTGCGGGCCTGAAAGATCGATTAAGGGATCCCATAGCACTATGGTAGAATTGCGACAGGTGAGAGTTCGGCAGCAGGGTCGCATCATCCTTTCGGATGTCAATTTCGAGGTGGACCGCGGGGANTTTGTATACCTCCTGGGTCCGATGGGTTCGGGCAAGAGCACACTTCTTAGATTGATTCTTTTCGAAGAACGGCCCGATGACGGGGCCGNNTTNGTGGGTGATTATGATTCGGGATCCATTCAGGAAAANGACATCCCGTTTCTGCGCAGACNNGTGGGGGTACTGTTTCAGGATTTCAGATTGCTCGAAGACCGCACGGTTTTCGAAAATGTCTCCTTCGCACTTGAGGTGACGGGCGTCCCGAGAAGGAAGCTGAAGCGCCGGACCCTTTCGTTGCTCTCTGCGACAGACCTGATCCACAAGCGGGATGCCTACCCGGCCAATCTCTCCGGTGGCGAACAACAGTGCGTGGCACTTGCGCGTGCTCTGGCCAACGATCCCTTTGTGTTGTTGGCGGATGAACCAACGGCGAACTTGGACGGCGACACGACGGATTTGGTGATGAAGACATTGGGTGATGCCAATGCGCGCGGCACCGCCATCATCATGGCCACGCACGATGTGTCTCTGGTGGAGAGGTTCCGTCGGCGAACCCTGGAAATCGGTGGGGGAAGGGTAGTCGGCCAGCGATGAGTATTCCCCAAGCNTTCCGCGAGTCCTTTCGGGGATTGTGTAGAACCGGCACCGCAGGCGTGATGTCCGTAGTTGCCACAGCTACCTCCCTCCTCCTTCTCGGCGTGTTCGTACAGATTGTGGCGGGAGGCTATGTATTGGCCGCGTCCGTCAGAGAACGGGTAGAAGTGGAGGTCTATCTCCGAGATGGATTGAGTCGGAAAGCGGCGCTTAGAATTGCCAGAGCATTCGAGGAGATGCCAAAGGTTGCAGAGGCACGCTATATCGACAAGAATGCGGCTGCGGAGGAATTTCGGGAGATGTTCGGCACAGGTCTCCTGGAAGCTGTTTCGGGTAATCCGCTGCCCACTTCCATCCGGGTGAGATTGAAGAACGAAGGGGATCTGACCCAATGGGCGCGTGAAATTGCCGACGCTATATCCGGACGAAAGGAAGTCGAAGGTGTGGAAGTGGGCGAGTTCTGGCTGGGATCTCTCGAGCGGTTTCTCAGGATCGCTACTGCAGTGGGTGTGCTGCTTGGGGGTGTGCTTTGCCTCGCCTGTGTGTTTGCAGTGAGCAATGTTACGAAGCTGATGGTATTGGGTGAACGGGAAGCTATTCTGGTGATGCGGCTTGTTGGGGCAACAGGGCGATACATTCGGATGACCTTTCTGCTGGGTGGTTGTCTTATAGGGGGCGCAGGAGGTGTGCTTGCCGGGGTGGTCTTGTGGATGGGTGCCGCATGGTGGACAGGATGGATACCGGAAATCGACCCACTGCCCTTCTCTCAAATTGTGCCATTNTTGATCTTGTTGGGTGCAGTGATGGGTGTTCTGGGCAGCTGGACCTCACTGAGTCGTGTGCTTCGCGTGGTGACGTGGAGATGAACCCGACTCGAACCGGCCGATTGGCCAGGGGTGTGCTTTCGGCATTTCTGGGTTTCGTAATGTGTGCAGGAACGATTTCGGCAGATCTCGAGCAAGCACTCGAGGTAGAGCGAGCCGCCCTGGACAGCCTCAAGGCGAAGCTAATTCGGGACCAGGAAGCCCTGCAGCAGACGGAGTCCAGGCAGCAGTCCGTTGCAAAGGATCTGGAACTTAAGGAACGTGATATCTCCCAGATCAAAGGAGAGCTTCGTGATATAGAGCGGAGGGGACGCGAGCTGTCGGGCCGTTTGGGCGGCACACGTCAGGAATTGAAAAAGGTGGAATCGAGATTGAAGGTCAGGGAAGCCGGTATGGCTCACCGACTTAGAGAGATGTATAAGAGGGGCCGCAGAGGCGACCTTCAAATCCTGTTCGGCTCGGAGTCGTTCCCCCAGGCCTTGAAGCGATTGCGTTATCTGTCCCGGATAGCAGAACAGGACAGGACCGACTACAACGCCATCAAGTCCGATCGCAGGCGTATAAAAAATGTCGCCAGGCTGCAGGAGACTCAGTACGACCACCAACGTACTCTACTCAAGGCGAAGCGAACGTCGGAAGACAGGCTGAAGCGACGTGCCGAGCAAAGAGTGAAGGAGCTTCAAGGACTCAAAGAGGACCGTAAGGGCTGGCTTAAAGGAATTCGGCGAACAGAAGAGGAAATGGCGGAATCGGAAAGGAGAGTCGGGGAATACATAAAAGAGANTCAAAAGCGCCAATTCCTCGTTGAGCTCCCTCCCTTCGATTTCATAGGCCACAAGGGAAAGCTGGCCAGGCCCGTTGATGGAAAAATCCTTGTTCAATTTGGCAGGACCCAAGATCCCGAGTTGAAGACCTGGACCATCAACAGGGGCATCAACATTGGTGCGGCGGAAGGCACGGAAGTCCTGTCCATTGCGCCCGCAGAGGCGGTACTTGTAGACTGGTTTCCGGGTTACGGGCAGTTCGTTCTGCTTCGGCACCCGGGGGGATATTATTCCCTGTATGGACATCTCCTGTCCGTTCAAGTGAATCAAGGTCAGCTCATCGCCCAAGGCGCTGTGCTTGGTCTGACGGGAAGCACGGGTCGGGTGGACGGTGTGTCCCAACTCCATTTCGAGATAATGAAGGGGGAGAATCCCCTGGACCCCCAGCATTGGTTATCGTGGTAGTGCCGGATGAGGTGATCTGATGGTTCTTGTAGGCATCGACATTGGCGGCACCTTCACGGACCTGGTGTGTTTGACTGGTGGTGAGACCTGGACACTGAAGGTTAACAGCACGCCCGATGACTTTAGCAGGGGTTTTGGAGAAGCGCTGTTGGCGTGCAGGGTACCCTTTCAAGAGATCGATGCCATTTTTCACGGTACAACTGTTGCCACCAATGCCTTGATTGAACGCAAGGGCGCCCGATGCGGATTGATTACCACCCCGGGATTCCGAGACCTGCTTGAGATGAGACGTAGGAACCGTCGGCGTCCTTACGGTTTTGAGAAGGCGTTCGAGCCACTGATACCCAGGGAACACCGGCTGGAGGTTGAGGAACGGAGCGGTCCCGATGGGACTGCGGTCCCAGTTGATCTGGATTCGGTAGCGAGCGAGGCCGGACGCCTGTGGTCTGCGGGTGTGGAGGTGATCGTGGTGAGTTTTCTCCACGCAACCACGTCTCCGGAGAACGAAAGGTCTGCAGTCTGTGAGATCAATCGTCTCTGGCCGGACAGACCCGTCTTTTCAGCTGGTGAGATCTGTGACGAGCCGCTTGCATTCGAACGTACTGCAACAGCGGTCGCCAGTGCATATGTGACACCCTTGATGACACAATATCTCGAAGACCTGTCTGCTCGACTTAAAGATGAGGGATGCTCGGCACGTCTTAGCGTGGTCACATCCGACGGTGGCTTGGTAGAAGTGGAGGAGGAACCGACAGCAATCAGGACTGCACTGTCCGGACCGGCGGCCGGTGTCTGGGGCGCCCAGCGGCTGTGCGCGGAATTGGGACAAGATTCCTTTATCGCCTGTGATATGGGAGGAACCAGTTTCGACGCGTGTCTGGTTTCGGGTGGTACTCCCGCGCTGACAAGAGATCGNGAGTTAGATTTCGGTTTGCCCCTGGCCATACCTGTAATCGATATCGCCACCCTTGGCGCGGGGGGCGGAAGCATCGCACGGTTGGACACATCCGGAAGGTTGGAGGTGGGTCCGGAGGGTGCGGGTGCCCACCCGGGCCCGGCTTGCTACGGGAAACAGAAGCTACAAGCCACTGTGTTGGATGCGGACCTGATTCTGGGGCATGTCGGAAACGAATTGCGACTTGCGGATCGAACGCAAAAGCTGGATAAACAAGCGGCTTACCAGGCGGTTGAGGAACGGGTCGGACGAGGTCTGGGCCTAACTGCTGAGGAAGCTGCTACTGCTATCGTGGAAACCGCCGAGGAGAAGATGGCCGAGTGTATTCGCCTCCTCGCGCTTGAGAAACGCGTGCCACTGGACGAATTGGTGCTGGTGGCCTATGGGGGCGCGGGACCACTGCACGCAGCTGGCATCGCACGCGATTTGGGAATCGCCGAGGTGATCGTACCTTACAGAGCCGGTGTCTTCTCCGCCTGGGGGGGGTTGTTGATGGATCGGCGACGTGTGCAAACAGATCGTCTAGAGGTGCCATTGGATGAGAACGGTTTGAAGAAGCTCAGGAATATGGCAGAAAGTCACGCAAGTGGCGCAGAGATCTGTTCGAAAGCCGTAACACGGATCATCCACGAGGTGGAGGTGAGTTACAACGGGCAGGGATCGGGCATTGTATTGATCTGCGACCTCGCCGANATGTCCGAGNAGCAGATGCGTCATAGATTCGAGGAANGGTACGGTCAATTCGGTACGGGTCTACCGGACCATCCTCTTTTCCTGAGGCATCTGCAAACGACCCTGATCGCCGAGACCGACCAACCCGTTGACGGTCTTCTCCCGAAGGGATGGCAAGGCGGAAATGGGGTTGCGACCGGAAGCCGTGAGATTTGGTTTGAAGGCAGCAGGCTGGAAACACCGGTGTATAACCGGGATGCGCTCGAAGTAGACAAGGTTCTGGTGGGACCGGCCATCGTAGAGGAGCCCGGGTCTACNACTGTGGTTCCGCAGGGCCATGCCGCCTCAATCGATTCGAATGGGTCCCTCCATATTTNGNATGCCCATGCAATCGCGGAGAAGATGGCGTGAAACATGATGTTCCAGATGCCGTGACCGTCGGTCATGTGTGGACACGTGTTCAGGCGGCGGCTGACGAAATGGAGGCCACTCTGGCACGAGAGGCTTTTAGCGGGGCCCTTGCGGAAGAGGGAGACTTTGCCGCAATCGTGTGTGGATCGGATGGCGAGACCTGGACACAGAGCAGCTGCAGCAATCCGTTTCAGGCTGCTCTCCTTTCTCTGTGGGTCTCAACGTGGCGCGATTGGGAGGAGACATCAGAAGCCGGCACCGTCTGGGTCAGCAACGATCCTTATCTGGGCGGGAGTTCCCTGTGTGATCTGAGGTTGGCCACAGCGATTTTTTCACGTGGTGTACGGGTTGGTGTTCTGGCCTGCGCCGGTCATGTTGGGGATGTGGGTGGACGGACTGCTGGCGGGGTAAGCCCCGGGGCTACGGACGTACAACAGGAAGGTGTGCGGATCTGTCCAACAATTCTCGCAAGGGACTGGACGATGGATACCGGGATCCTGGATATACTATCGGGCAACAGCCGGTTTCCCGATGAATTGAAGGGAGATCTNCAAGCGCTGGTNGATGGGTTGAGGGCGGGAGCGAGACGTGCTACAAGCCTATACGAACGATACGACCGGTCCTTNGTATCCGCCTGTGAGACCGAGGTGAGAGACCATACCAGAGAAGCTACACGCAATGCGTTGGCAGAGATCGAAACAGGGGTGTATACCTGTCAAGACCGTCTGGATGGCGATGGTGTGGTGACCGGACCCATGCATCTCAGGACTCAGGTCAATGTTACCCGCGAAAACATCGAAATCGATCTTTCCGGGACGTCCGAATCTGCTACGGGCCCGATGAATGCACCTGCCGACGCCATTAGGGCGGCAAGCCTTGTGGCGTTCCGACATATATTTCCGGAGCTGCCGACTCACGGCGCCGTGTCGGGGTATCTGGATGTGAGTATATCTGAAGACAGTTTCCTCAATGCACGGTTTCCGCAACCAGTGAGCGGGTCCTCGGCAGAAGTCGTGCCTAGGGTGGTTGCGGCATGTGTGGAGGCGTTCTCCCAGGGTGTTCACGGTAGGGCGATGGGTAGTGGTGGTGGGGCGACACACCTGATCCTGGAAGGGAGGCGGAACGGCGTTACCTATAGAATGTGCCTGACGCTGGGCAGTGGTGGCGGAGCAAGCGGCAAGGGAGATGGTTTGAACAATGGAGACGGCAGCACGCGTTTCATCCGCTTTCAAGACCTCGAAGGCATAGAGCGCCGGTTCCCACTTCGCGTGATAAAGTACGGTCTTCGTCCCGGGTCAGGAGGCTCGGGAAGATATGCAGGCGGGTGTGGGTGCGATATTGTCTTTGAACTGCTGAAGGGTCCTGCTTTCCTCACGGTTTTTGGAGACCGGCATTCTCGGGGACCTGGCGGGACACACAGAGGTACGCGTGGTCACACTGCAGAGATCGAGATCTTTCGTGACGGTCACTGGCAGCAGTTGCCACACCGGACTAAAGTAGAATCGTTGGAGCTTCTGGNAGGGGATCAGGTGNGCGTTGCCACAGCTGGGGGGGGGGGATATGGACATCCGTTCGAGCGCGCCATCCGTCTGGTTTCCAGAGATGTGAGGTCCGGTCACCTGAGCTGCAGGGATGCCGCAATGCGCCACGGCGTGTTGTTCGAAACCGAGGATGCACGTGATTACGATTCCGCAAAGACCTTCAAATTGCGCAGCTATCGGTTGACCGCAGCCGATGTGGAGGGTATTTTGGACGAAATAGAGAAGTTGGATGACGCAACACGTCAAAAAAGTGAACATAACAATGGATAAATGGGATTATACTTAGGACTCAACTGAAATTTCCCGGAGACCATTTTTATGGACTGCAATGAGGCGATCGCCTTCTTTGAACCTGATGAAACTTACCTGCTTTCCACTCACAGGAATGCAGACGGTGACGGACTTGGCGCACTCCTGGCGTTGGCAGGGATGTTGGACCATCTGAACCGACAATNCAGAATCATNATTTGCGACGATCAGCCCGATCCNAGGTTTTCGTTCCTTGGTGGGTTCGATCGAATAGANAGTTGCTCATCTCAACAAGGCAGGCCAGCATTTGACCGGGTCGTATTCGTGGACACTCCTACTTATGATATCAGGCGAGTGGGTGATGTGGCGCTGATGCTCGCAAAGGAAGCGGAGATTCTGATTATCGATCATCATGCCGGTCGTGGAGACTGGGCTGACGTTCGGCTGGTTGACTCGGAGGCGAGCGCGGCAAGCGAACTGGTATATGAACTGGCGAAAGCCGCCGGCGCTCCCATTAGCCAGGATATGGCCAAGCAGGTATACGCGGGTATTGCGTTCGACACCAAGCGGTTCAAATTCTCACACCCGGACCGGGCGGTGAAGGTATGCGCGGAGCTCGTGGATCTTGGAGCGAATCCGGAGGAGATCGCTGATGTGCTCTTCGCAAGGGAGAGTCTGGAGACGATGAAGACCCTGGGGGTTGCCCTATCGACCCTTGAGTTGCACATGGACAACTGTGTCGGGACGCTTGTCGTGGATAACGAAACATATAAGATGGGTGGGGATCTGGATATCGTGGTGGACCACGCAATGCGCATAGGCGGTGTCGAAGTCGCGCTCTTCTTCAAGGAGGAGACACAGGGCAGATACCGTATGAGCCTCCGGTCGCGAGGCAATGTTGATGTGAACGAGATCGCCAGGGTGTTTGGTGGCGGTGGCCACCAACGTGCATCCGGTTGTGAGATCATCAAGCCTCTGGAGGAGGCGAAGAAGGCACTGCTCACTGAAGTTGAAAAGCGAATGCCCGGTTGAGGACGAGTCGATGATGGATTTGATTACACTCAAGACATGGTCTTCTAATCAGGTCATCGAAACGATCGAAGATGGCCTGGCGATCAAGACAGAACCAGAGCGGTATAAAGAGGCGCTCCAAGGGCAGACGCTGGCCATGTTGTTTCAGAAAACTTCCACGCGTACGCGTGCTTCATTCGAAGTAGGGATGACTCAGCTGGGAGGGCACGCTATGTATCTGGACTGGCGTGCCACCAACTTCCAGCTGGCGGATCTCAAGGACGAGGCCCAGGTGCTTTCCAGATATGCTGATGGCATAATGGCACGGATGATGTCTCACGATGACTTGCTCAAACTGGCGGGCGGGGCGGAGGTACCGGTCCTCAATGGATGTTGCGACCGCTACCACCCCTGCCAGGCACTGGGTGACCTGATGACCATGAAGGAAGTTCGTGGAACACTCAACGGACTTCATCTGGCCTACGTGGGTGTCCTGAATAATGTCTGCAACTCGCTGATCGCCGCGTGCATCAAAACCGGAGTACGTATCACCACGGTAACACCCGAGGTGAACGGGCCATCCGAGGATCCGGATCTAATGAGCGAAGCACGGGTAAGTGGGCTGTTGGAGGAGACCCTGGACCTTTCTACAGCGGTGGCCACCGCNGACTTCCTGTATACCGATACCTGGATCGATATGGAGTTTTTCCTGGATCCCGCTTACGAAGAAGAGAAGAGCCGTCGGATCGAGGCATTTATCCCTTTTCAGATCAACGAGGACCTGCTCGCCAAGACCGAAGCGATGGTGATGCATTGTCTCCCTGCCCACAAGGGGTATGAAGTGTCCGAAGGGGTGATGGCAAGTCCCAGGTGTGTGGCAGTGGACCAGGCAGAGAACAGGATGCACATTCAGAAGGCGATTCTGGTCCGATTGCTGGGGTGAATGCCTAGCACGCATATACCACAAGTTGTTGGCGCACCCCATTGCGCCCTTAGTCGTTTTGGAATTCTAAATGGAAGCGACTGCAATGTCCGATCATTTCATTGGTCCACGCTGAAGGAACGGTTGGAGAGCCGAACGGCCCGAGTCGTCGTCGTGGGTCTAGGCTACGTGGGCCTGCCCTTGGCTAAGGTTGGAGATGCCCTTAATCATTTCGAGGAAAGCATTCGCGGGTCGAGCATTCTCCTTCTTGGCGTCACCTACAAGCCGGATGTTGCGGATATCCGGGAGTCTCCCGCGTTGTATATTATGCTGATGAACAAAGGCGCAAAAATCAGTTANAATGACCCGTTTATTCCAGAGATTGCTGTAGACGACCTGGACATGGCATNGGAGCACTTGAGCGCAAAGCTGCTCGAATCCAAGGATTGCGTAGTGATTGCCACCAATCATAGTGAATACGATGCCGAATTGATCGTCAAACATTCAGGGTGTGTGGTTGACCACGAAATGCTACCAAAGATGTCCAATCGGAGGGCGGCAGAGTCGTGAAATTGTAATAGGTGTATTTGCGACCTGGATTTTGTCTCTTAAAAATGCGGTAATCCCCCAAGGAACGATTGATGCGAATCTTGATAACAGGCGGAGCAGGTTTTCTCGGTTCACACTTGTGTGAGCACCTGTTGGGAGAGGGACACGAGGTGATTGTGATGGACAACCTGCTTACCGGTCGTGTGGAAAATATCTCGCACCTGATTGGCAGGGACGGATTCACCTTTCTCCACTATGATGTCACCAATTTTATACACGTGACGGGAGAGTTGGATTACATCTTGCACTTTGCGAGCCCGGCAAGCCCCAAGGACTACCTCGTACACTCGATTCACACAATGAAGGTGGGNGCTCTGGGCACATATCACGGATTGGGGTTGGCCAGGGTGAAGGGTGCCAAGTTCCTTCTTGCTTCGACCTCGGAGGCGTACGGAGATCCGCAGATTCATCCACAGCCCGAGGATTACTGGGGAAACGTAAACCCGATCGGTGTGCGTGGGGTATACGACGAGGCCAAGCGATTTGCGGAAGCGATGACGATGGCCTACCACAGAGAGGTCGGTATCGATACCCGAATCGTGAGAATATTCAATACCTACGGCCCAAGAATGCGGAAGGATGATGGGCGGGCGATACCTAACTTCATCTCACAGGCACTGGCGGGCGAGGACATTACCATCTATGGCGACGGCACGCAGACACGCAGCGTTTGCTATGTAAACGATCTGGTGGATGGGATCTACAAGCTGATGCTAAGCGACTATGGCGAACCCGTGAATATCGGTAACCCAACCGAAATGAACATTCTCGATCTTGCTGAAAAAATCATCCAGATAACGGAGAGCTCGAGTAAAGTGATACACACAGACGAGATGCTGGATGATCCGAAGGTGCGCCAGCCAGANATTACCCTGGCCCGCAAACTGTTGGGATGGGAACCCGAGGTTACACCTGACCAGGGATTGCGGTTGACTGTGGAGTGGTTCCAAAACAACTGAGACTCGAGACAGGTTCACGATAGTTACGATTTTTTGCCTGGCGACCTGTATTCGCCAGGCATTTTCAATTGGTCCTGAGTAATCCGGTCGGTGTGAATCAGATTGGCTTGTGACAGGACCGGATCAATCCGGTCGAACTACTCCAGGGGGTAAGACGATGAGATTGAAAGACAAGGTGGCTGTTGTAACAGGTGGTGGGCAGGGTATCGGCAGGGCTACGGCAAAGATCTTCGCAAAAGAAGGTGCGAAGGTTGCAATTGCCGCACGAACCGAGTCCAAACTGGAGTGCGTCAAAAAGGAAATAGAAGATCAAGGCGGCCAGGTCCTGGCTGTACCCACCGATGTTGGATTGGAATCCGAGGTGGAGCGTCTAATTGCTGCGACTGTAGAACGGTTCGGCNGACTGGATATCCTGGTGAACAATGCAGGTATCGGTCGAAGGGCTCCGGTCGATGACGTGGATATGGCGGACTACGACTTGCAGATGAATANAAACCTGCGGGGTATGTATCTGGGGGTTAGGGCCGGGACACCTCACCTGAAGAAGGTGGGGGGTGGGGCGATCATCAATGTGGCATCGGTGCACGGTGTGAATGGAGAACCCACGGCGTCGATCTACGCGGCGACAAAGGGAGGGATGCTGGCGGGTACCCGATCGATGGCTGCGGAGCTTGCACCCCACAACATCAGGGTGAATGCGATCAGCCCTGGCGCGATCTGGTTGGAGATGTACGAGGAGGCCCAGCTCAATCAGGTTGCGGAGGGAGACAGGGATACCTTTATGAATCTCTTTTCTGAAGATATGAAGGTCGGGCACAAACACGCTCAGCCGCTTGGAATGGTTGGCATGCCTGTCGACATCGCCTGGGCGGCGGTATTTTTGGCCTCGGATGAATCACGGTTTCTCACTGGACAGAACATTGTCGTGGACGGCGGNCTCACCACTTACCTCAGCCTTTTCGGAATGGAGGGGGCACTCGAAATCAAGGCCTCTTCAGAGGAGAAGATCAGGACCTGGATAGAAGACCATAAGCTTTTGAGTCAGGACGAATAAGAGACCTGGAGTTGGATATGGATCGACCGGATGCGATACTGTGCTTCTCAATGGAAATGTGATTACCGTAGACAATGCCCTCCCCAGAGCAGGGGCGGTTGCTGTGAGCCAGGGAAGGTTCGTCAGGGTGGGAACCGACGGCCGTCAGGGCCCTGGTGGCAGACGGCACCCGAGTGATGGATTCTCCTGCCTTTTTTGTTTGGTTCAAATCGAATGTGTAAAAGCATAAAGTGCATAGACATTATACAGGGACTACGCGGGATGGGGCTAGGTGCGGGTGACGGGGTGATGGTTCACAGCTCGCTGTCCAGTATGGGGCATGTAGACGGGGGAGCCGAGACCGTTGTTGACGCGTTTCTGGAAGTTGTTGGCTATCAGGGCACGCTAATGGTGCCGACTTTCACACACAGTAACACAGAGTACTTCGACCCACTGAACTCGCCTTCGAAGAATGGAGCAATTACCGAGGCAGTCAGGAAGCGCTCTGGGGCGATCCGAAGCTTACACCCAACACACGCTGTAACGGTTATCGGATCGGAAGTGGAAGGACTTATTGGGAAGGACCTGGAACACGGCGCTTTGGGGCAGGGGTGTGCTCTGCACAGGCTGATCGATAGAGGTGGGTTGGTATTTCTTCTGGGTGTAGATCATCAAGCCAATTCCGTCATTCATATAGGGGAAGACCTGGCGGGTGATGACCGACATCGACACTTCAGTCCAGAGAACCCGAAACGGGTGACGGTTAAGCACCCCAGGGATGGTGAGATTGTGGTAACCCTCACGTCGATGATGGGTCACACCACAGCGTTTGACGAAATGGATGGGTTCCTTCGATCTCGCGGACAGGTGGTTGAGGGGCGAATCGGTGACGCAGAATGTCAGCTGATGAAAGGGGNCGATGTGGTGAAGGCGACTGTGGATATTCTGGGATCTTTGTAGTCCGTGACGAATTGCCGGTGTTACACCCGGATTGGCTCTGCCGGCCTCGATTGAATCGAGGCCGGCATTTTACTTGGTCGGATCCGTCAGGAGGCCATGTCGACGGCGATTTTTTCGGCGACCATAAGAACGGTGGCGTGAATATTCGCGCGGACACATTCGGGCATGATCGATGCGTCTACGATGCGGAGACCGGTCAACCCATGAACGATACCGACTTGATCGACCACTGCGAGCGGGTCGGAACCGGGTCCCATTTTGCAGGTGCAGGAGACGTGGTGACCGGTNGCTGCGTTCCGGTCAATCCAATTGTCCAGGGCAATCGAGNAGTCCATCACCTCCNTGGCAGGCTCCAGGGGGTGGTCGATGATTCTCGAGAAAGCAACGTGACTTGCCAACTCTGTACACAGGTGGATGCCTTCGTGGATGCGCAGACGGTCCTGCGGGTGTGAAAACAGATTGTAGTTGAGCGAGGGAGAGACGAGGGGGTTGGAGGAGGAAAGAGTGAGTGCACCTTGGCTGAACGCGAGGTTTACGGTGGGTCGCGCGAGAAATGGGCCGCCGATTTCTCGTGCAGTCGTATAGACGATCATGTCTGAGGTGACGTCAGATTCCCTGGATGTGTATCGGAGACCGACCTGGTGACCGTGGGTCATCCTGTCCACGTAATGATCATCACGGAGCTGCCAGGTCATGGGTACTGCGGGGTGATCCTTAAGGTTCTGTCCTACGCCTGGAAGTGGCAAGACCTTAGGGATGTGGAACCGCTTGAGTTGTTCCTCGGGACCGACTCCAGAACACATCAGAAGATGGGGCGATCCAATAGCGCCGGCGGCCAGGGTGATCTGACCGGCGTAAACAGTTTCAGGAGATCCACCCGCGGAAACCTGTAAGCCTGCTGCACGTGTTCCTTCAAATAGGATTCGGAGTGTGCGACAGTGTGGCATGATCGTTAGATTTGGACGATTGCGAGCAGGGTCCAGATATGCCAGGGCCATGCTGATGNGGGTCCGGGACTTGTTGTTCAGAGGAAACGGACCGACACCGTCTCCAGACTCGGGGTGATTGAAGTCTGGACAGGGCACAATTCCCGCATCGCAACAGGCCTCATAGAACGCCGCCTGGTCCGCACGCCAGTGTGGTTCCAAATACCTGCGGACGTGGACTGGTCCTGCGGATCCGTGATTCTCGTCGGTGAAATCGACGTCTGTTTCTAATTTACAGAAATATGGGAGCACCTGGTCATAGGACCACTGGTCGTTTCCCAGGCCCACCCACCTTGCGAAGTCATCCCGTAGCCCTCTCAGGAAGATCTGGGCATTCACAGAGCTGGATCCGCCCGTTACCTTCCCCCTGGGAATAGGCATATCTGAGGCCAAGGAGGTGAGCGAAGCTGTGTAGTTCCACTGGTGGGTCTGGGAGAGGATGCCCGATGGGGGCCCGTATCCGTATTTCAGGTCATCGGGAATGTCGACCTGATGTGGATAGTCGGTGCCGGCCTCGAGGAGAAGGACATTGCATTCGGGATTCTCACTGAGCCGAGAAGCGAGAACACAACCGGCAGAGCCTGCGCCTACGATGATGTGGTCGTAGTTCACACCAGAAGCTCGATAAAGGTCAGGAAGAATGTTCGAAATTAAGGAAAAGCCCGCATGAATCACGGGCGTCAATTCGATAAGCTATTCGCTTTCAGGCCCTATACACTCAATTATGGGTCCAGGTTTTCAAGTTCTCCTGTTTCCAGATTCAATCTCCGGTAGTAGCAATTCCTGGGCTGTCCACTTTGGTTCTTGGTGTGACAGATGGATCTTCTGCGAGGTCTGACCAGGTAGACAAGTGAGTTTTGCTCGCAGTTGACATAAACCTNCAGAAGTTCGAACGTTTCTCCCGAGGATTCGCCTTTGATCCAAAGTTCATTCCGAGAGGTGCTCCAAAATGTGGCGGTTCGGGTTTGGACGGCATGNTTCAACGCCTGCTCGTTGGCGTATGCAATGAGGATCACTTCCCTGGTGTCCGCGTTCTGTACGGACACCGGTACTACATTTGACTCCGTTTTCGCTATTTTCCGCAGTTTCTGGAAGTCGAGGCGGAGCTCTTTCCCTTCTTCGAGTTCATTCATCTCAGCATGTTTCTCTAGAATGTGCTTTCAGGTGTGGTCATTGGGCACCAGCGCGCTGTGAAGAGGGTGTCGAGCAGCGTGGCGTTCGCTCTAGGTGTTCCAATGCCCTTCAAGGCGTTTGCTGCGTAGAATCGATTGTATCTGTTCTCATCGTCCAGCGNGGCCAGCAGATTCGGAATGGCAGCCTCAGCATCCGGGCCTGCATCCGCTATTGCAAGCGCCGCGTTCCTGCGGACACGGTAGTCTGGATCGCCAACTGCATTGGCGAGGGCGGTTATCGTGCTTTCAGAATATTCCCCCACGGCCTTCAGGGCTTCTGCGCAATTCCGGCGCACCCACCAGTGGTCGTCCTCGAGACCCTCGGTAAGAGCCGGTAAAGCGGATTTGGCAACTGGGCCCATCTTGGTGAGTACGTCTACGGCCATGGAACGGACCCACCAGTCTTCGTGGCCTGCCTCCGTCAAAAGCGCGGGGATGGCTACCTCGCCCATGGTCGAGAGCGCACGAGCGGCCACGCCAGCGGTAGGGTTGGTTCCGTGGGCATTGTCTGCAGTGGTTGCGGTGGTTTCATCGACCGTCTTCAGGGTCTCTTCTCGCATTGCGTCGATGAGTACGGGAATCGCCGGTTCCCCCGCTTTGGCAAGGGCATACGCGGCATTGAGACAAACACCCTCGGATGGATCCTGCAAGTCCCGCTGAAGCGCGATGAGATCTGCCGAAGTACCGGCACTTCCGGAGGAATCGCCGCACAGCCATTTCCAGACATCCAGAGAGACCGCTGGATTCGGATCCGTTTCCGGAGGCGTCCAGCCTTCCGAAGTGTGGTTCCAGGTCGGCGCCTGTGGTTCACGCGTCCGGGCAAACTGGAACTTNAGCATGTACCGTTTCATCTTGCTGATATTTGGTGTTGCACGATGCCANGAGTCGAAATGNATGAGAGCTACTNTACCAGCAGGACCGCAGATGGACAGACCCGGCTCGGTGGNCTTGTTGGGATCGGCATCCGATATGGTTTTGTATATATGTGTTCCAGGGATGACCCCTGAGGCTCCCATATCCTCAGTAGTGTCCTGTGGATAGTAGAAGGCTAGCACCCAATGGAATCGAGGATGCCGAATGTTATGGTCGTATACGTAACAATCCTTGTGCCAGGTTTGTCCCTTGCTGCCCGGCGGATTGAGATGGCAATGTCGGTGGGGGTTGAGTAGGTAATCGGGTCCGAGCAGACTTGTGAGCGCACCGCTGACAACCGGATGGTTGAAGACTTGTCTGATGCCCGGAACCCTGGGTAGAATGTTGTTTCCGACATTTCCTTCTTTTTCGAAGACCTCTTCGATCTGATCGTGAAGACCTCTATGAAAAGAAGCGGGGTAGTCGGCGTTCAGGACGATATAACCGTCGAGGATGAAATGCTGTACCTGTTCGTCGGTGAGCAGAATATCTTGATCCGCCATGTTCGCCTCTACCTTTGTATCGGATTGATGAATGTGCTGTGGAGTGCTGCAGGACCGCCATCCAATGATGAAATATATAATAGACAGAGGAAAATCATATAGAATTTTGAATTGATGAAAAAGGAGGAATTATTCTGGAAAACAATAGGTTTGATGGGTATACTAGTTCGTCCGAATCGATCATTCCAAGATTCATAGGAGTTGTCCGGGCTTATGTCGGAATTGAGAAATCCGATGGGGATGAAAAGGAACGTCAGCGGCGTCAGGGAAAGATTCTGGGCAGGCTGACAAGCGCTCGATTGTCCCTTGCGAGCGTGAAGGTGAAGCAGACGCCGGATCAGGTTTCCACCGTGTTGAAGTAGGCAAGCAAGGTCTACATAGAGCAGGCGGAACATCTTAGTGAATAGACAAGAGAGAAACTAATTCCATACTCTGAAGAGGCGGTTCAGACACTTGCAAAGGATCTTGCAGGACCTGTCCAGGCGACCTACTGGGCAGAGAGTTCTTCGAAGCTGGGAAAATACTATACGATAGAGGTGAACAGTGTTGATCTGTCGTGCAACTGCCCGGGATTCGGGTACAGAGGGAGCTTCGTGCACAGCAGAACACTGAAGGATTCGCTGGTATCGGGAGGGCCGTTGCCGTAGGGGATGAGTGAGCATAAAACCTAAAATGGAAGTGGCCAGATATCGAAAGAAACCTGCAGGCCTTATGGTGTGCTGTCGGATGATCCATTGGAGGTAGCGTTCCGGATTCAGCGATTGACGGGAGGTTGGGAAAACGGATATCTTCGACGGTGATTCGCTAAACGAAATCAGGGGAAAGAACTATGAGGTCGTTTGTCAAAGGGATCAATTGGCTGAATGAGAAGATTGGGTACGGTGTGTCGTGGCTGACAGCCGTTCTGGTGGTTGTAGTGTGCTATGACGTGTTCAGTAGGTATCTGCTCAAGTCGAGTATTGTGGCGGTTCAGGAACTTCAGTGGCATCTGTTCGCCACGATTTTTCTGATTGGAGCGGGATACACACTCAAGCACAATGGACACGTCAGGGTGGATGTTTTTTATACGAGGTTCTCGGAGAAGGCGAAGGTGATTGTAGATTTCGTTGGCAGTCTGGTGTTTCTCGTGCCGTTTGCGCTTGTGGTCATTTGGAGCTCCCAAAACTTCGTTGAAAACGCAATCATGTTTAATGAAACCTCACCGGATCCGGGTGGTTTGCCCGCCAGATACATTTTGAAGGGGATGATTCCCGCAGGTTTCTTCCTGCTTTTCCTGCAGGGCCTTGCATTGGCCTGTCAGTCGCTTCTCAAGATCCTTGGTTCCAACGGACTCATTGAACAGGATCCAGAGGATTCAGTGGAGGCTGGTATATGATTGAGGCGATGCCCCTGATCCTATTCGGCGTCCTGTTTCTTTTGCTGCTGTTTGGTTTTCCTGTGGCCTTTACGCTGGGCGGTGTGTCATTCATCCTGGGATACTTCACTTTCGGGATGGATTTTTTCAATCTATTGCCCCTTCGCATCTGGGGGGTGATGACCAACTATGTGCTGATTGCCGTCCCCCTGTTTGTGTTTATGGGGGTGATGCTGGAAAAGTCCGGTCTTGCCGAGCAACTGCTGGAAACCATGGCCATGCTTTTTGGACGGCTACGGGGGGGCCTGGCGATGTCGGTGGTTGTGGTGGGCGCTCTTCTGGGTGCATCTACTGGGATCGTCGGAGCAACCGTTGTGACGATGGGCCTGCTGAGTCTGCCGACCATGTTGAAGAGGGGATACAGGACGGAGGTGGCGACGGGTACGATCGCAGCATCGGGAACACTTGGACAGATCATTCCACCAAGTATCGTGCTGGTACTGCTGGGCAGTATCCTAAATGTGTCGATCGGGGACATGTTTATGGGGGCCGTGATTCCCGGCCTTGTTCTGGTGAGCCTGTATCTGGTGTGGATTGTGATTGTGGCGATTGCCCGCCCGGAGTTTGCACCGGCCATGCCGAGAGAAGATCTGGACCGCTTCCGTGGTAGTGGTGTGGTGTGGCGCGTAGTGCAGGCGTTCGTTCTACCTTTTGCACTTATTCTGGCTGTTCTGGGTTCGATTTTCGCGGGTATTGCATCACCCACGGAGGCAGCCGCGGTAGGGGCGCTGGGAGCGACACTGCTGACCACCTTCCAACGAAAGTTCACATACGAGACATTGAAATCGGTGATGGCTGAGACGACACGCCTGACGTGTATGGTGTTTATTATCCTGGTTGGGGCAACGGCGTTCGGGTTGGTGTTTCGCGGAATGCGAGGAGATCACTACCTGACGAGCTTAATCCTCGGGGCGAATCTTGGTCCGAATACGTTTCTCGCCCTGGTGATGGTCGTGATCTTCATCGCCGGCTTCTTCATTGACTTTATAGAGATTACATTCATCATTGTCCCGGTGGTGGCTCCCATTTTTGTCGCATTGAATGTGGATCTGCTGTGGATCGGGATCTTGATCGCCATGAATCTGCAGACTTCGTTCCTGACGCCTCCCTTCGGGTTCTCGCTATTCTACCTCAAGGGTGTTGCCCCCTCCGAGGTACGAACTGGGCACATCTATCGTGGCATTGTCCCATTTATCGTGATTCAATTGATTGGTCTGGCGCTTGTGATTCTCATGCCGGAAATGGCAACGTGGCTCCCTGGTTCTTTGACGAATTAGAGGCAACCTGCTTTCAATAAAAAGGGCCCCCTGGAGGGGGCCCCGACGAATCAATTTGGGACACGGTTCAGCTGCTGATACCAGTATAATATTCTTTTTCTGACAGGTTGGCCCAGCTGTTGACATTCTTCTGGAATTCACTGAATGAGGCATAGATTTTGTTACTCATCGCATCTTTTGAAACGAGTTCGTCAATAACCTCCGCGGCATACCGGCGAAGTGTGTTCAGGACGTCGTCAGGGAACTTTCTAAGCTGAACATTGTGTTCGTCAATGAGCTTCTTGAGGTAAAAATTGTTTTTTGCCTCGAATTCTGAGAGCATCCAGACATTTGCACGAGAAGCTGCAGCTCTAACGATGGCCTGAAGGTCGGGTGGTAGTTGGTTGAAGGCGGCCTTGTTTGTGATGAGCTCGAGCGTAGCTCCGGGCTCGTGCCACCCTGGATAGTAGTAGTATTTCGCTGCCTTGTGGAATCCCATCAAATGGTCATGGTATGGACCTATCCACTCGGTGGCGTCGATTACACCACGTTCAAGATTGGTGTAGATTTCGGCACCAGCAGAGAGGATGGCCGAACCCCCGGCTTTTGCGATGACATCTCCACCCAGACCTGGGATTCTTATCTTGAGTCCTTTGAAGTCTGCGATGGAATTAATTTCTTTGTTGAACCATCCCCCCATCTGAACTCCCGTATTCCCTGCAGGCATCGGGAGGAGATTGAAGGGTTCGTAGAGTTCTTCCCAGAGTTCCAGCCCACCCCCACTGTAGAGCCAAGCGTTGAGTTGCTGGGCGTTCATGCCGAACGGAACTGCACCAAAAAATTGAGTTGCTTGCGCCTTGCCTGCCCAGTAATAGGACACGCCATGGCACATTTGTACAACGCCCTGGCTGACCGATTCGAAGCCTTCAAGCGCGGGAATGAGTTCGCCTCCACCGTAAACCTGTATCTTGAGGCGGCCATCCGACATCTCTTCGATCCACTGCGCGAGCATGTCCGCACCCTCTCCCAGGATAGGGAAGTGGGGCGGCCATGTCGTTACCATTTTCCACTCGAATGTTTTTTCGGAACGGGCCCGTGGAGTTGTTTTGTCCTGTTGTGATGATGAGCATCCGGCAAGCAGACTGGCGCTTCCTGCAGTTGCGACAACAGAGGCCTTCTTGATGAAGTCGCGCCGTTTAAAGTTTTCCATCCGTACCCTCCTGAATTTCCGTATTGGCAAGGCTGATTGGGTGGATAAAGTAGGCTGTGTATTTTGGCTTGGCAAGGGAAATGTTGTAAATTGCAGCGTCACCAGTCTTTAGTCCTTGCACGAACACAGGACCCAATTCATCTCGGAGGTTGCATAGAAAGGAACGGCATGGGGGATAGCGAGAAGAAGCTTTACCTGCTCGACGGAATGGCTCTGGTATACAGGGCGCATTTCTCAATGATGCGGAACCCCAGAATGACGTCCAGAGGTATGAATACGTCCACGGTTTTCGTGATGACCAATACCTTGCTGGATATCCTGAACAATGCCAAACCCTCACACATTGCGATGGTGTTCGACACTCCCGAGCCGACACACAGGCATGAGAGGTTCGAAGAATACAAGGCTCAGCGAGAGGCGATGCCGGAAGACTTGAGTATGTCTCTTCCCTACGTGTCCCGGCTCTGTGAGGCATTCAATTTGCCGGTATTGAAGAAACCAGGATGGGAAGCCGACGACGTGATCGGCACACTCGCGCGAATTGCCGAGGGAAAAGGGTTCACGACGTACATGGTAACGCCTGACAAGGACTACGCGCAGCTGGTTTCGGGCCAGACATTTGTCTGTAAACCGGGCAAGACAGGCGATGTAGAAGTCCAGGGCGTTAACGAGATCCTCGAGAAGTGGCAGATTGAAAAGGTGGAACAGGTCATAGATATCCTGGGATTGATGGGTGATACCAGCGACAACGTGCCGGGTGTCCCTGGGGTTGGTGAAAAGACCGCCCAGAAGTTGATTTCTCAATTCGGTAGCGTAGAGAATCTCCTGGAGAACACGGATCAGTTGAAAGGAAAACAGAAGGAGCGAGTGGAGGAAAACCGGGAGATGGCTCTTTTGTCAAAGGAGCTCGTAACAATCGACCGGGAGGTGCCCCTGGATTTAGAGCTCGATTCACTCGCGCGCAAGGAATGGGACGAGAAGAAACTGAAGAGCCTGTTCGTTGAGCTGGAGTTCAATACGATGGGCAAGCGGTTTTTCGGTGAGGACTTTGCCGCGGGACCAACGTTACAGACAGCCGCGGGCACCGTGAGCGCTGAACTAAAGACGTTGAAAGATGTTGAGCACGACTATCGACTGGCAGATACCCCGGATAAGCGGGCGGAGTTGATCAAGGAACTTGGGAAACAAAAGGCGTTCTGTTTTGATATCGAGACGACCGGGTTGAACGCGAGAAACTGCGGGATCATCGGTCTGGCATTTTCTTTCGTACCTCACACAGGGTACTATGTCCCTTTCCCGGAGGAGGATGAGGCAGCGAAAACGGTTCTCGAGGAGTTCAGGGGACTGTTGGAAGACCCTGGTATAGAAAAGGTCGGACACAACCTGAAGTTTGACCTGGGCGTCTTGCGCTGGAAGGAGGTGTTCGTTCGCGGCCGGTTGTTCGATACGATGCTGGCGGCATTTCTGTCGGTGCCGGAATTCAAGAGAACGATGGATTATCTCTCCGAGGTCTTGCTTGGATACAGCCCTGTTTCCATAACGGAACTGATCGGCGAGAAGGGGGACGACCAGCTGAGTCTTCGGGATGTGGATCCCGCTAAAGTTGCGGAATATGCCTCGGAAGATGCGGACATCACCCTCCAGTTGAGGGATGTTCTCGAGCCAAAGATGGTGGAAATGAATCAGGTAAGGGTGTTCGACGAGGTGGAGTGCCCACTCATACCCACCTTGGTGGAAATGGAGTATGAGGGTGTTCGATGTGAGGTGAGTGTTCTGAAGGAATTGTCAATTTCTCTGGGAGACTGGATAAAAGAGACGACTCAAAAAGTTTACGACCTTGCGGGAGAGCAGTTCGAGCTCAATTCGTCCAAGCAGTTGGGCGAGATTCTATTCGACAAACTCAAACTGGATCCTAACGCCAAGCGAACGGCCAAGACCAAGCAGTATCAGACAACAGAGCAGGTACTGAGCCGACTTGCACACCGTCACGATATTGTGGAGAAGATACTTTTCTACAGGATGTGCACCAAATTGAAATCAACCTATGTGGATCAGCTGCCGGGATCGGTGGTTAAGGATACGAGTCGGGTGCATACCCACTATGAACAGGCGGTGGCAGCGACCGGAAGGCTGCAATCCCATGGACCCAATTTGCAGACCATTCCAATAAGGACAGAATTGGGCCGGGAAATCCGAAAGGCGTTCGTTGCCAGGAGTGATGAATTCGAGCTGTTGGCGGCGGACTACTCCCAGATCGAATTGAGAATTGTGGCGGAATTGAGTGGCGATGAGGCGATGACCGAGGTGTTCAGGACGGGTGGCGACATTCACACCGAGACCGCGGTGAAGATCTACGGGGAGGATGCGAACGAGGAAAGACGAAGACAGGCTAAAACTGTGAATTTCGGTATCATCTATGGCATTTCGCCATTCGGACTTGCCGAGAGGTTGGATATCCCTCGATCTATGGCATCGGACCTGATCAACCAATACTTGGATCAGTTCCCGGGTGTAAGGGCATACATGGATGAAACGATCGCATTCGCTCAGGAGAATGGGTTCGTGGAAACCATTACCGGTCGCAGGCGTTATCTCAGGGATATCAACTCACGAAACGGCACGACTAGAAGGGGGGCCGAACGGAACGCGGTCAATTCTAGGATTCAGGGATCGGCTGCAGATATGATCAAGATCGCGATGAGCAATATTCACAAGGAGATTCAGGAACGGGGGCTTAAGTCGAGAATGCTGCTACAGGTTCACGATGAACTCGTTTTCGATATGCATCGGGATGAGGAAGAGGAACTAACCACCCTGGTGGAGAACGGAATGAAGAATGCGATTCCCGTTAAAGTGCCAATCGAGGTGGAAATGGGACGTGGGAACAACTGGCTCGAGGCACACTAATCTGTTGAGGAAATAATGAGACTGTTCAACACATTGGTTCTACTAATGGTAGCGACCGAGCCTGGATGGACCGCCTCTCCGGATTTCTACGGGCACTGGGCTGACGGCAAGGCGGAGATTTCAAGCTACCGTGTAGTTCAACCCAGATACATGGAAGAACGAGCCGGCTATGGGGTGATGATTTTTGTGACGGAGGATATGAACCGAAATACGATGATTAAGGTGGAGTCTCCGACACCGAAAGAAGATCGTCTCTACGTCCTCAAGCTTAACAACGTGCTCAAGTTCACTACAGGGATTTACGACTATTCGGTAATGACCTCTGTCTTCAGCGCGGTGGAAGGGAACAAGGGGAACACCCCATTCGAACTCGTGAAGGTGAATCTGAGTTCACAGGAATGGTGTGGCCACGTATTCGATGAGGCTCGTGTAGTGGACGACAGATTGGAAGGGGAACTGAACAGCTATTTCGAGCGGGAAGGGAATCATCGCTACAGTCTGGATCTGCCATCCAGGTTTGAAAACGAAGACCACCTTCTGATCCGGATTCGAGAGCTGAAGGGTCCGATCATGGTTAGTGGTGAATTGCGTGATATTTCTTTAATGCGCAGTCTCTGGTCGATAAGAACAAGACACCGACCGCATTCTCTGGTGCCCGGGAAAGTGAGCAAGGGGTCAACCGAAGCAATCTCACTAGGGGAGGATGCCTTCCAGGTGATTCTCTGGACCGTGTCAACTGAAGGATGGGAGAAGAGGATCTGGGTGGAGGAGGCATATCCTCATCGAATCGTGAAGTGGGAGGACTCGGAGGGTGGAAGTGGCGAGTTGATCAAAACAGTTCGAGCACCGTACTGGAGTATGAAGAAGGACACAGACCTGATCCATAGGGACCATCTGGGTATACCGCGTTAGTGTGGCAGGGCAAAGGAAGACTACCGAGAAATAACATCTGTAGGGGTGGACCTGTGTGTGCACCCTTTTGTTTTAGGGGAGTTATGGTGTGAAGGCACCTGCATTAGGGGATCGAGAAGGCCGTCGGGCGGACACACAGGTCCGCTCCCTACGATGTGCGGTTTGGTTGGCGGGGTGATCGAGTCGTGCGGTTGATGAGGGTGAGTGCAGTGCATCAGTCAATGACGATACCGGATTTGGTGGACAAGGTGATCGAACCCTTTGATGTGGGCAATGTCCAGGTTGTGTCGCCATTCGAAAAACTTGATGTGATGGGAGGGAGATCCTCGAGCGATTGTTCTGATGAGAGGGGAACCAGCGCGAGGGTGATTGAAGCGGGAAGTTCAAGTGATCCAGTGTAGGTGACCGCAGGAGCGGGAATCAGTTTTGGGCCCCAGCAACCTGTCCATCCACGACCATGACTGGGTAGACGCTCGCCGTCTTCGGCCAGGCGAGTCTGGTGGGGCTCACCCTTTGGCCAGAAGGAGGTGCGAGGTGTTTTGTCTCCAAGCGAGAGCCCAGCTGTGAGCGGTGTTGCGAGATGGACGATGACCAGGCGTGAGCCATTGGGAGCGCGGGCAATCGTGCAGTTGTCTTCGAGTTGGATCTCGATGTCGCTCTCGAACTGGAAATTCTGCTCGACATTTGCTTGTTCCAGATCTCCTGTTAAGATGTCCTGGAGCAGCCAATAGGCTCGGTCGATGAAGATGAGGCGACGATCCCACGTGACCGGCTTTACCGGGTGGAAATCGTATGATCCGGTGAAATGTGTGTAGCCATTACCTGTTTCCCAGGTGTTGGCGAGGGGAGATTCCGTTTGGAGGGGGCTGTTGATGAATTCGTCGACACCATCCACGGTGAGGGTATTGTGGAGATATCCACACTCCTGTCGTGAGAGAAAGGCGTCCGGCTCATTGCTGGCATAACGGGAGGATGTAGGGTCTATGATGAAGTCGGTACCATATGCGCTCAGGGCGAAACTCAGCCGGTCCCCATGCTGATGGGTTGTGCCCCAGGGCCCGCAGTCGATCAAAAGGTACCGGGCGTCAGGCGTCCAGTCGCTTCTCATAGTGTAGTAGCCGGACCACTGTTCTCCATCTGGTGAAGGCCATTCGGTGAATGGAGGAGAACCCGTGCCGTCCAGGAAGCTGCGCGCCCAGGGCATATCGAGCCAGTCCAGGAGCGGATTATCGATTTGATCAGGGAATCCACGGGCGACATTGTCTCCAAAAGAAGGAAAGTTTCCGTTGGGTTTGCTCAAGGCGATTGCCCAGGTGGTCATTGCTGCAAGTTTTGGTTTGGCCGCCAGAAGTGCCGGAAGACTTTTTAGAGCGCTGGCGAGTAGCTGGGTCTGTGAAACGATGCTGATGGAATATCCTGTGGTCTGTTCGATACACTGACCGTCGGGATAAAATGCTTCATCGACATACTGGTTCAGGAGTTCTGCGTCAAAGTCGAGCCATTCTTCGGTAGGCTCGAAGTCTGTCAAAATAGCGCACGCGGTGGCGAGGGTGCGTATCATCGCACAACCACCGTTGTGTTTGCGATCTATCCAGCGTTTTACGTCAGCCCGGAGATAGGCAGTTTCCTGGAAGAGCCGGTGGACTAGTTCCAGAAGTTCATCATCGCTTGCCGCAGGGTGGCAACGGACCTGGGCGATTGTCTCAGACATCTGGGTGATGCGACCGGGTATCATGCACCAATACCAGGGTCTGGCAACGTGATAGTGGTTGATCCAGCCTTCCACAGTGTTGGTGCCTATGAACGTGTCAATAGGGTAGGCGGCGGCATACTGAAGCATGTGGTCGAGCATGAAACGCAGGTAATCAATGTTCCCGGTGTGGTGAAATGCCGCACGAAGGACTGGAAAGATAGGAAACCGGGTTATACAAGAGAGGGGGTTTGCGTCCCAATCGATTCCTGAATCCGGGACTTGGTACTCATTGTATCCGTCATCCAGGTGGCCTGAGAGATAGCTGTCGGCCAGAGTGGTATCATGATTCGTGTCTTGGACCACATTTGACCAGTCTGTTAGAAGTGGAGAGGCCAAATCTCGGGTCCTGAAGTGGGAGATGAAGGCCGACCCAGCTGAATCTGTGTCTGCCTTGCCCAGTGCCTCGTGCATATTCTTAAGTTCCTGCCGTGTCTTACCTAAGAGTGCCGCGATGTCCTGAACTATGAATGCGTCTTCTGATACAGTATTGTCGGCGGACAGTGTCATAATCGCACCTTTGAAAGTTAGATGACTCAGTCTTCGAGATCCAAACTCATTTCATTCCATGCCTTGAAGCCTTCCGCTTCGTAGAGCGGTCTCCCAAATTCTGATGCATGCAGTTTCACGTATCTCAATCCGCTGGCTTTCGCAAATTCGAGCGTAGCCTTCAGCAGTCGTCTGGCGAGACCTTTTCTTCTGTGTTCGTCCTCTGTATACATGCTCGAAATGTACCCGTACCGTCCTTCAATGTTGGACGGCTTCGGTGTCAGGTGGTAGTAGGATAGGGCGGAACAGGCAACAGGCTCCCCAGATTCCGTTTCTGCAATCCAGGCGTGAAATTCCTGATCGTTTATTTTGTCGCGGAAGTAGGAATTACTGAAGGAGGACATTTCATCCAGATTTCCACCTTCCGTCCAGACGAGAGCGAACATCTTGGCCCTGAATTCAATGAGTACCGAAATATCGTCCAGTTCTGCTTTTCGAATGGTGTACAAAGCATTCTCCATCTATCGGTGGGCTGTAAGACCAACATCAACCGCTGAACGACTCCTCCGGCTTTATGGGTATCCTTCAGATTCGCAAATCGACAAGTCTTCTAATTCTCACCCATATTTCAGACCGAGGCTTCGGACAGTGTGACAGGACCTTTGGAAGAGGCGTATCTACATCGACTTTGCTTGTTTGACAGAAAGACAGTGTATCCATGTCCCATTGCTGTCAATTTTTACAACCCGAAACCTGGATTCCGATACAGCTCTACTCAGGTCTTCGAGCCTCCAATAAGTGAACCATCTCGGCCGCTCGTGTTCATCATACGCGGCTGGCTCCCACTTGGATTCGGTTCCCTCCTTCAAGGTCATGAACAGATGTCCTCCATCTCTGAGTATAAGATGGCATTCTACAAGTGTGGATTTCACATCATCCTGAACTATGTGAAGGTAGGAAGCGTTTACCCAAAGGCCATCAGCAATCGAGCAAAATGGCAATCTCCGCTGTCACCCTCCACAAAAGATCCAGGAAAGTGTTTTCTACTAAGCTGGAGCATCTTCCAGCAAAGATCAACTCCGAATACCTTGTGCCCACGTTTTCGAAGCAATTCTGCATCGAAACCCGGACCACAACCCACGTTGAGAATTTAACTTTCGGGAGCAAATTGCTCAACGAAGTGCTGGATGACACTGCGATCTCGACACTTCTTAAGGTAAGCGGCGGCTATCTGTTCGTATGTTTGTATCATGATGATTTCAGATGGCATTGGCTGAAAGGAGGACATTGCCTGCAATACTTACCAGTGGTGCCAATAACCACGGTTGGGTTAACTAAATGGGTCACCATTTCCAGGTACCAAGAACCGATCACACCCATCTGCTTCGGATTAATGCAGGAGAGAGCTGGTGGCGTGAATTGCCGGGCAGACTCAGTAAGCAATTCAGGTTGGAAATCTGACTCAATTAAGTTCTTTTACCCGTTCCTCCAAAACTCCTGAGACTTGTCCATTACACTGCTCGATATATGACCATGCGGCAGA
The DNA here is from genome assembly GCA_002709665.1 of Gemmatimonadota bacterium. Lineage (GTDB taxonomy): Bacteria > Latescibacterota > UBA2968 > UBA2968. The sequence goes on from PAQK01000041.1 coordinate 240,771, forward strand.
GATAATGCTAATTTCAAGATCGGTATGTGGGATCTGTTCAAACAGATCCGCGAGCCAAATGTTCTCGCGAGACACAGCCTGCTTCTCACAGACGATGGAGTACGTGCGCTCCGGATCGATATCAGAATCCACAATCCGGTCTTCGAATGGTCGGTTCCGGTCAAAGGTGTATCGACAGCCTGAGACCTGGACCAGGAGGTTACGTACATTCTCTCCGTCTCGAAGGTTGTCTTCCAGAATGGCAAGTAGAACTTGGCCGGACAATTCCATGGTTGAGAGACACCAAGCGTATGGACGGATCCAGTCGAAAAGATCGATCAAATACAGGTCTTGGCCGTCCTTTACAGACATTCCTCGATAGTGTTTTTGATTATATATGGCGATATCGGTCCCTGCGGCGTGACGCATCGCGTCCGTCATCCAGTTTCCCATAGAGGATTCAGGATATTCGTCCTGAGTGGGCGCCTTTTCGACCGATCCGATCTTGTGGGTTCTGTAAGCTGTCAGGGGACGTAACTTACGAGGACCGACTTCCGCACGCCATACATTTTCCTTAGACGCAAGCCGGATCTCTTCGTTCGCTTTGCAGATGACCCCCGGAAGCGCCGTGCCATTTACCTCCATAGAAATCTGGGTCGCGAGATCGAAAAGAGGTGAATCCGGAAAGAGGGCGATTTGTGTAGCATTTTCGATCCGGATCGAGATCCAGTTTCCGCTTACGATGTCAGCCTGGAGTTTTGCGGGTGGTCCCGGCGTTTTGAATTCGCGGATCTCTGTCCAATACGCACGTCCATGGATCGGGAGATAAGCGTTGTATGTGATTGATTTGGGATGCTTGACCGCGCGACGTTTGTCAGTCCATTCGAAAACCTCGTTCGCAGTTCTGACAACGGCATTGTGCGGCGTGTCGGGAACGACCCAGAAGATGACGTCGTAATCCAATTCTTCGAGTCGTTTTGAGATCGGAATGGGACCCTCCTTGCCGTAGATCGGCCAGTCGTCCGCCCCCTGAATATAGTACATTGGCAGATGTCTCAGATTGGGAATCAGAGCCAGGTCTTCGTAACAGGAACCGATGGGAGCTCCACCCGCAAATAGGTGCGGGTATCGGCAGCAAAGAAAGGAACTACCCGTTCCGCCCATTGATAACCCAGTGAGTACAACACGTTCTTCGTCTACCGGAACTCGCTCTTGGACGAAATCGAGTACACATAGAACATCCAGCTCACCGATTCCGCGGAACTCGGTTAGTCCGTATGCGTGGGGACTGAGCACCATCATGTTTCGTTCGTCAGCGAGACGTTTGTACAAACCGTCACCATAGCTTGCCTGATCGAAATAAGTGTCCTGTGTCCCGCTGCTTCCATGAAGCACGATCAACAGAGGTAAGGGTGTGACGCCGTCGTAGGCGCTCGGAAGGAAGAGTCTGAATGGCTGATTGGTGTCGTCTGCCGGAGATTTATACTCGAGAGCAAGGTCGACTGGGCCGTTGACATTCTTTAGATCTTGAGTCACCATTATATCTCCTAGGTATGTGAAGTTGGTTTCGGATCTTATGATAACCATCAAGTACCCGGTCATCAATCGAGAATAGTGATGTACAAGCCGGTGAATCGACCTCCGCATTTCCAACTACCTAGGCAAGAACAATCAATTAGGCTGGAGGACATAAAATGGGAATAACAGTGAAGAAACTCAAATTTCCGGCATCGAAGGAAAAGGGAGAAGTGTCCGCCATATTGATGCGACCGCGGGGTGAAGACGGCCGACCATTGGTTCAAGAATTTGAAGCGGACACGCGCGTCAGATGACCCCCCCGTGACCGAACTCGCCAGGGTGGCATCCGATTGGATTGCCAAGCGCTCCTGATCTAAAAGGATGTTTCAGCAAGCATAGTCTTGGGAAAGCGAGGCGTAGAGAATGAACGTCGAAACCTTTACAATAAAGGTAATCTGTAGAGATTTCCCGGGTACACGATTCGTAGAGGATGCAACAAACGAAAGGTGAAAGAACAGGTGCACCTTGGACTTCAGGGGGATAAGATGGCGATTTTTGATAATGAGATAACGGAGAAGCGAAAAGAACGATTCATTAAAACGGTTGGAGACAATCCGCCTATTATTCTGGTTGGTGCCGGAACTGTTCTGGGGATTCCTGGTGGTCTTGATCAGACCTATCCATTTATTCCACATCCTGACTACTATTGGCTGACGGGGAGCTGGCGATCGGGTGGCGTGGCGGCGTTCGATGCCGATGAAGGATGGACTCATTTCATTAGGCCGGTGACGAAACTGGAACGTCTATGGGAAGGGGATCCCGATTCCTTTGAGGGGGAGGACATTGCTGCATTAGAGGATTGGATGAAAGCCAGGGAAGGGTGGCCCACTGTGGTTTTGGGATCACCTGTCGGTGAGGTGGAGGGTGATGCGGAACTAACTCCGCAGATTCAGGAATGTCTCAATGCCGGAAGACGCAGAAAGGACGCAGCTGAGCTGGAAGTACTTGACCGGGCGGTTAAGGCCACGGCTGCCGGGCATGCAAGAGCGAGCACATTCATCGGTCCCGGGGTGACCGAACGGGAGATCCAGATCGAATTAGAATCGGAGATGTTTCGCAATGGCGCACACGGGGTGGGGTATGGCACAATTGTGGGAGTAGGTTCGCATGCGGCGATACTACACTTTTCTCCAGGAGAGAGGAAGGTAGGACCGGAGGACCTTGTGTTGATCGATGCTGGTGGATCCATAGATGGCTATACTGCAGACGTAACGCGAACCTATCCCGGAGGCGAAGCTTTCACACCAGAGCAGCAGGCGATCTACGATGTGGTGCTTGAAGCGGAGAAGGAAGGTGTATCACAGTGCAGGATTGGTACAGAATGGCACGAGGTTCACGGTGCCTCGGCCAGGGTGCTGGCACTCGGGTTGCGGGATTTGGGTATTATGAAGGGGGATGTGGACGGTTTGCTGGAGTTTGGAGCAATCGCACTATTCCTCCCCCATGGTATTGGCCATATGGTGGGGTTGGGGGTACGGGATGTAGGTGGACGAGCGCTCGACCGTGACGATATTCGGTCCTATTGCGGGATACGGATTCGAGTTGACCTGCCCCTGGAGGACCAATTTCTGATGACGGTGGAACCAGGAATCTATTTCGTTCCCGGATTGCTGGATGACCCAGAGAAACGGGAGACTTTTAGAGATATGGTCGACTGGAACGAACTGGAAAGGTGGCGGAAAGTAGGTGGCGTTCGCATCGAGGATAATGTGCTCGTGACAGAGGATGGACCGAAGTCCATTACGGAAGAGATACCCAAGTAATTCTCACAGATCGATTCAGCCAAGGAGAATCGAAATGACCGTAGCTAGAGTCGTTCCCTTTTTCGCAGTAAAGGATATGGAGAAGTCGCTCGACTTCGGTGACCAGAATGTTGCTGTCGAAGGGGAGATATTCCACCTCACTGAAGAATTCTGAGAGCTGTGCCGCACCGTTTTCCAGCCCAAATGACTCGGCACCACGAACATTCATGTAGCTGGGGTCGAACCTCTGTACCAATTTGGCGAGTTCGATCAGGTGGTATGCGCCATTGGTAGCGGTAAGGAGCAGTTCTCCGGGATTGAGGACTCGGTGGAGTTCAGAGATGGCCCTCCTTCGATCGCTTACGTGATACAACAGGTGATTGGCAATCGCTACGTCGAATATTCCATCTCCTCGGGGATTTCCTGGATATCAAAGGTCTTGCAGGTGATGTCACGTGACGATGACGCGAGGTCGGTACGGGTTTTTTCCAGCATTCCCGGAGGCATATCAGAGAGCGTGATCTGCCATCCTGGAGGGATGCGGTCCACATTCTCCAACCACAAGGCGCCGGTTCCGCAACCTGCCTCGATAAGGTTGCCGTCGGGTGTCATATCAATCTGGTCGAAGATCCACTTTTCCGTGCTGAACATCGAGTGAAGATCTCTTTGAGCGTCTAGGTTATCGGACGTCTTGTATTGTTCCGAGAGATGTCCGACTTTGATAATCTTGACATAAACAGATTCCTGCAGTTGAAGTCGCTATTGCGGTCGCTTCATGATCAAAAGCAATGGCCTCTTATCCTTCGAATTGCCTGCCCGGGCGGAACCGTTGTTGTCTACGATGATGTAGACGTGGTCTTTGTCCAGACACAGCCCCTCACCCATGCCCCATTTCATGTTTGCGTATTTTAGCTCATCTCGATTGATGATCTTCCCGTAAGACCAGGGATCCATCTCCCTGCCCCCCCTATCTCCAAACCCAAGCTTGAAGAGTGCCTCGGTGCTCCTGTCGAGCGCGAACAAGCGATCCCCTTCCCAAAAAAAAGTCCTGTGAATGACGAGGCTCTGGGAGCCTTCAACGGCAGGCTAGTTGCGTCGAGGTTGAACGCCATCACCTCAAGGGTCGAATCGCCCTGACCCACCTCGATTATGCCACGTGCTTGGCTTTCGGCAGCAAGAACAAAATCACCTCCCGGTCGACGTGCGATTCCTTCCAGGTAACCACCTAGTTTTGTGAATAGTCCAACCTCTTCTCCGTAACGCTTCAGATTCTCCGTGATCCACCTGACGTCCTTTCCATCTGCACTGACTCGCAAGATTCTGAATGTAGTTTCGCTCGCAATGAAGAAGTTTCCGTCGTCATCGACAGTGAGTCCCTCGAAGTCCAAACGGTCTACAGAGTCGGGGTAGGTAGCCGGTAGCCTTGAATCTGAGGTGAGGGACAAATGCTGCCACTGTGTCTCCCAACTCGATGCGGTAGATAGTTTTGTCATGTTTATCAGAGACTGCGTAGAGATTTCCTCTGAAAATGGTCAGGCCCGAAGGCTGGTTGTTCTCGGGACCATTGACGGGGAGCGCTTTGATGAGCTCCAGTTGTTTCACCCCCACTTAGGAGTCGGCGGTAAGTGCGGACAGCGTGAGAGCAAGAATGAACGTAAGGATGATCTTCACAGTGTTCTCCCAGGGTCTCTGTAGGATGTCGAATGAAGAACGGCGCTATTTCGCCTTGTGTGGGCGTCGAACGGGTCCGGTCAAGTTGCCTTTGTCTGATGCGTCAGCGTTCTTTCGCGATTCGGCCGCGGTTTTCTTCATCTGTGCGATCGATCGGGTCTGGACGCGCGCGGCCCCCTGCGTCTTTCTGGTGCCAAGTGACTTCTCTGATTTGAGACGTGCCTTCGTCTTGGACAGATGTCGTCTGTATTGCGGGAGCCACTGTGACTGAGCGACCAACATTTCGTCAACCATTTGCCAAATTTCAGGGGGATCGCAGACGGCACCGACAAGCGGATCCATCATAAAGGACTGCTTGAGGAGCTCCACATCGCCGTGGACAGCGGCTTCCACGGCCATCCTCTGAACACTGATGGTGTTGTTGCACACGGCCGCGCATCCAAGTGGAAGATTTCCGACCCTAGGGGTATTGATGCCATTCCTGTCGACATATCCCGGGGCTTCGATTATCGCCTCCTCAGGAAGATTAGGGATTGCCCCGTTGTTTCGGACGTTGAAGTGGCCTCGATAGATGCGTCCCGTCTCAAGAGCCTCGATTATCCAACTGCCGTGTTCTTCGGACCGGGATTCATATGTGAATTCGGGTGGATCGGCCGTTAGCCAGTTTGGGTAGTCGGTCCTAAACCAGTTTCGGCCTTCAGTACATACACGGAGGTATCCGCCGGTTTCGCCGTGGATCCAGGAGTCCCCCACATCGATCCATTTCCGAATTTCTCGTGTGCGCTTGCGATACCAGGGAACGTATTCCGAGAGATGGCCATTGGATTCTGTGCTGTAGTGGCCGAACCTTCGCAGGATGTCGATGCGGATCTTTTCGGTTTTGCTGAATGTCGGGTGCTGCTCGAATCCCTCAAGCAACCGACCGGTCCAATCTTTCCCCCGATACTGTACCTGGATATACCAGGTTTGGTGATTTATGCCTGCACAGATGATATCCACGTCCTTTTTTGTTACGGATTTGAATCCCCGATCCCCAGGTTTCTTGCCTTTGTTTACAAGGTTCTCGATGACCAGCGTGATCTGACGATGTCCACCTTGCACCCCGTGACAGAGGCCAACCATATTCACGCCGCCGTATTCGAGTCCCGCCCAGGTGTTCATTGCCATCGGGTTTGCGTAGTTCAAGAAGAGGGCATCCGCATTTGAGACTTCACGGATATCCTTGCAGAAGGCCAGGATCTGGGGAATATTACGCTGTCCGTACATGATACCACCCGCGCAGATCGTATCCCCAACACATTGATCGACTCCATATTTAAGAGGTATATCGATGTCGAGTGAAAAGGCTTCGAGACCACCGATCCGGGTCAGATTGAGGATGTAGTCTGCACCTTTGAGCGCACGGCGCCTGTTTGTGGATGTGGTAATTTTTGCGGGTAATTTGTTTCCTTTGATGTCCCGTTGCGCCAGGTTGGTGATCATTTCGAGGTTGCGCTTGCTGATGTCGTGAAATGCAAAGTGCGTGTCCTGGAGCTCAGGAACGGAGAGAATGTCCTTCATCAGCCGGCGAGTGAAACCGATGCTTCCGGCACCGATGACGGCTACCTTAATTGGCATAGCGCTTCCTTTCGGTACGGTCCTCAGGGTTTCTGAGGTTGTCGATCTCAGGGGTTGCGAATTCGTGGAACTCCGGGAGTTTATCGGTCATCAGTTCTACCTGGACTTTAGATGCTGTGCCGTCGTAGGAGCAGGTGGCTGCTGCAATCAATTCGGACCATTGGGGATACTACTCGGTCGCCCACATCCCGCTGAATTCCTTGGATACAACGATGTCCGAACTCTTCAGGCTATAAAGGCATGCGGCAGAGTTTCAAAGTGCAATAGTCCGGATATTTCGTCTGCAGGAAAGCGGTGACCAGTTCTCTCTTGTTAAGGATAAAGGAATTCGATTTGTCCCACAGAAGCAATCTGATTTCTGTGAGCGTCCTGTTCACTGTTGCTACGATTGTTCGTTCGCAACCAGGTGTAAAAGACTTTTGCATATGCGCGAAAGTCATCTCTTTTGGGATGCAGTACTTGTTTACGAGATTCGTCCTGATCGTACGCAGACGGTCTCTGAATCCCTGTGAAAGTGTATCGCAGGCAATCAGGACAGTATCGATGTCGCTTTGACCCGGCAGGTAGTTTCCCGTGGCAAAAGATCCGATGATGAAAATCGTTAAGAGCTCGTCAGCAACGTCCGCTTCTTTGGCGGCGTCAGCAAACTCCTGAACGATTTCGTGTGCTCGGACTTCAGATATGGCCATCCTTGAGCCTTCGCTGTCAAAGGGAGGCAGGTGATGTCGGTCAGTCAGAGTGGGACGGTTAGGTAGGACAGATTCTGAGAGGGATTCCTTGCGAACCAGAGCATTGCAGAGAAGTAAAGCGGAGTCAGCAACCTGTGGGGCTAATTCTCACGCATAAAATTATCGCAGGCCTGCCGAATCACCCCGGCTGGACCAATGAAGTAGACCTGGTCGTCCTCCTCAATTGTCGTTTCACCGCGGGGTACGACAAACTGATTGTCACGGATTATCGCAGCTATCACGCACTCTTTAGGGACCTGGAGATCACGGATCGGCCGACCACTCACGTGAGATTTCGCGGGCACCATAACGTCCAGCACAGAGGCAGCCCCGATGCCGAACTCGAATAGCTGCGCCAGAGCAGGTCTGTCGAGGAGACTCTCGACCATTGCCGCTGTAGCCCACGGCGCACTGATTGCCACGACGTTATTTTCCTCGAGGAGCTGGGCGTACTCGGTATCTTGGACGACAGCGATTACCCGCTCCAACCCGAGCTGTCTGGCCTGGAGCGCTGCAATCACGTTCGATCCATCATCCTCGGATGCTGCAATCACGACGTCGATATTCTCTACACCTACCTGCTCGAGCACCTCTTTTTTGGTCCCATCTCCGTGGAAGATAGGTACGCTGAAGCGCCGTTCAATTTCATCGCACAGTATTTGGTCTTCCTCGATGAAGGTGATCTGATGCTCCGCCGAACGGAACATGATCCGTACCTCATCTTTTGCCAATAACCGGTTGGCTATGCTCTGGCCCTGTCTTTTTCCGCCTATGATCAGTACGCGCATCTGCCTCCTCCTCAATCTTGATATCAATAGCCTTGTTCTCTCTGCGATCTCGGCCGGGATTTCCCTGAATTCAGCGCGATTCTCGGGCTTTGTCAGGTATATCGTAGCACCAATGAGGGTAAGTAAACCTCCCAGGAAGAAACTTCTCGTCTCCAATGCAGGAACGAACATCCAAGTTGTGATGACGCCGATAATCGGCACCAAGGGAAAGAACCAGGTCTGAAATGGACGTCTAAGGTTAGGCATTTTCTTATGTAAAGGGATTACGGCATAGTTGATTATCCCAAGCCCCATCAGATAGCCGAAATCACTTACAGACGCCACGAATTTGACAATTCCCGAGGAGCTGAAGATTATGACGATTCCGGCACAGACCGCAAGGGAGATGTCCGGTGTCTGGTACTTTGGGTGCAGTCGCGCAAAGAACATTGGAAAATGCCGATCCCGGCCCAGAGCGTATAGGATGCGGGCGCTGGCACCCAGGGTTACACTGAAAGCAGAAAGGCTAGCCATTATGGTAGCGATTATTCCAGCCCAACGTCCCCAACTGCCGAAGAGTCTGTCCGCAAAGAAGATGAATGGCACATCGGTATGGGCAAGCTCTTCGTGGCTGACTACGCCCATCATTACGCCGACCACCAGTACGTAGATGGCCGTGCTGACCCCAAGGGTGATCATGATCGATCGGGGTATGTTCTTGTGCGGCTCAATAATTTCTTCGGAGGCGTTCGAGATGAGCTCAAATCCAACGTAAGAAATATAGATCAGGGCCATGGCAGGGATAAACGGCCCCCACCCCATAGGTGCGAGGGGCTCCAGGTTCATGGGTTCAATGTCGGTCATCCCGAGTATTGCAACACCGACCAAAACGGCAAGTTCCACCAGATTCATCACGGTGATAACTATGAGGGCTTCCCTCATTCCCAGGTAGTTGACAGCCGTGAATACCACCGTAGTGATGAAGGCGATCAGGGCGAGATTCGCGTCAGCAATGAAGTAGGTGCGGATCGTAAGGGCGAAGATGAGCGCATACATCGCGCAGGCAAGGGTATTGCCAATCCAGAAGAACCAGCCGGAGAAGAAGGCCACCGGCCGACTCATTGTTCTGCTGGTGAATGAATACCCGCCGCCGGCTAGGGGGATTGCCGCACCCAGTTCGCTGTAGTTCAGCGCGGTGAATACGGTTATGACACCCATCAACAGGTATACGAGTATACCAAGTGGGCCAACCATATGGGCAAGCTCTCCCGGCAAGGCGAAGATGCCCGGCCCCATTGTGGCACCGATGCCAATCATTACTGCCATGAACAAGCCGATGTTTCGTTTAAAGCTAATTTCCTCTGCCAAGTCTGTATCCTCGGTGATTTGGGTCCCAGCAGTGTACCAGTTTCCGGATAACCAAAGCAGGTTTTGATCAAGCCTCGGGGGTGAACCCGGGTTGTGCTCTCCTCTTTCATTCGGATGCCTTATTATAGCAACGAATCACCCAATATCCCAACGGAAGGCTTTCGTCCTGATCTTTGTTGTTGGTTTTCGCGACACGGATCTTGGGTAACGGTTTCGCCGTGGAGGGGATTCTTCACAAGTCTGGTGCGCGACTCACCGCATTCTAAACCAGGTCACAGGTCTCAGCCGGCATCCATCCCGTCCTATTTGACATTACAGCCGATAGGGTTGGTCTTCGGTACACTCACCGATGTTCCGTCAGTGCTCTTTCCAGGTCATTCGTAGTCACCTGATTTGCGTCCCTTGGATTGTCTACCCCGCGTCCGGTGTAGAAGGGCAGAGCGAAAAATCCAGACTTCAACTCAGAGGGTTCTTTCAGGTGGCCTTTGTGGCTTCGGGTTGGTGGCGCAGACCAATGGCGGTCATCAATGAATCGGCAACGAGCATTGGACCGAAGATCCATTGGAATGCGTGTCTGCGAGTCAGCCGAACAGGGGACCCAGGAAGATACCAAGAAAGTTGACTGCCATTTTTGACATTGAGAGACAGGAGGCACGTTTGTCCGAGGTCAGCCTGTGATTCAGACCGGTCTGGATCAACGGAACCGCCAGACCTTTGACCAGATTCAGACCGACAAGAGCGGGGACAAGAATGACGCCGGTCGGTGTCTGAACCATTGCCACGAGTGAAATCCATTTCTCTATGTGTCGCAAAACCTGACCGCAAAGTGAATCGGAACACTATGGCATTGCTGGACTAAACAGACGTGATCCACGCAGCCAGGATCGTCTACAGCTCAACTGTGTACTTCACACAGGATGCCGCGAAGTCTTCGGGCCTCTCCATCTGGTCGTACCCTCTACTGCGATATTGCTCAGGTAATGTGATAATCAGATGACCGGATACTCTGTCTTCATAAATTCCGAAGTTGGTGTAGCGAACGTGTTCGTGTGCTCCTTCCGGACGGTCCTGTATCACCCGCAGCGAGTCCTTGATGATACAGG
>PAQK01000042.1 GCA_002709665.1 Gemmatimonadota bacterium
CTGGCCAAGGGACCGGTCAGGTGCGTAAGCGCTTTCGTTCCGACTCTGTCTTGAGGAATGTAGTCGGTATGTAAAAAGTGGACTGCAAGCCCGGCGCGCTCGGTGGATGTTGTATTTTTTCGTGTGCAATGTGCGATACCGAAATTGAAGAATCCTACCCCACCTGCGGGGAGTTCGAGAGGTATGGCCTCCTTCTCCCGAACTTTGCAGTGGATATGGTGGTCGCTGTTGGGATCTCGAGAATGATCAAATTCGTGTTTATGGCTGCCGGGGATCACATGGAGGGTCCCATTGGCCAGATTCGCTTCGTGGATGGCTGTCCAAAGGGCTACTCCCTTGGTTGGGTCTTTGATTTTGAAATATGCATTGTCCTGGTGCCAGTCCGTTCCAATACCATGACCACCAGGTTTCAGGAAGATCTGATCGAGGTAAAAAACAAAGGGCACGCCGATCAGCCGGCCGATCACGTCGATCACTTTGTGGTGAAACTGGAAGGCTCTGAAGAACTCGCTTTCGGGTGAAATCGGGCAGATCTGTAGATTCTGCATCTGCTTGGAATGGGTTGTCCCGTCGCCGTCGGTTGCAACATTGCGCAGGAGCCCCTCCAGCCTCAGCCGATTCAACTCCTCCCGCATGGCGCTGACTTCTCGTGGCGTGAAGAACGAAGGGCATTTTAAATAACCCTTTGAGTGGAACTGCTCGACTTGTGACTCAGTCAACACAACGGGTCTTTTCACCTTTCTGATGAAATGGCCAGGCTGAACAGGTGTCTGCATCTACCGCCCGATCTGATCCGCGTATGCACTGTGCACATCCTTGCTGAAACAGACGATGATGACCTCTTTCGGTTCGGGAGAATCCCTGAAAAAACGATCGATTTCGGTTATTGCGATTTTGCACGCTCGCTCGACTGGAAACCGGTATGCGCCTTTACTGATTGAAGGAAAGGCAATGTCTGGAATCCCATGAGCTCTTGCCAGATCCAGACAGTTCTTGTAGCACTGCGAAAGAGAAAATCTTTGTTGTTTGTCCCCCCACGCCATATGGGCCCCACTGTGTGAATCACCCACCTGGCAGGAAGGTTATATCCGGAGGTGATTCTTGTTTCTCCTGTGGGGCAGCCCTTCAGCTCTCTGCATTCATCGAGGAGCTCAGGTCCAGCGGCTCGATGGATGGCGCCGTTGACTCCCAAACCGCCCAGAAGAGACGTGTTGGCGGCATTCACAATAGCCGACACATCGACGCTTGTGATATCACCTTGAATAATGGAAATTCTTGATCCCATTCCAGATCACCTTCTCCATGCACAACGAATTTCGAGGACCAAAATAGGTGAGTTGTGTCGTGAGGTCAAGAGAACTACCAAAACGAGTTGATGTAGCTGATCCAACAACCAATTTTCCCAGAATTTCATAGGTCCATTTGATCGCAATGGGTATATTCCTGATCCTGACTCATAGCCGGAATGGGGGCATTGGATGACGAACGTCGTATTTGTGATGACAGACAATCAAGGTGCGTGGTCCCTGGGGTGTTACGGCAATCCGGATATCCGAACCCCCAATATTGACGGTATTGCCGCCGACGGAATGCGGTTCAAGGATGCATATTGTGTAAACTCCGTTTGCTCTCCGAGCAGAGCGACATTCTTTACCGGACTTCTTCCTTCGCAACATGGTGTACACTGCTACCTGGGAGGGGAGAAACCTGACGCTCAGGTGGGTCCGAAGGCATACAATACGATAAGGGAGTTTACCAATTTACCACAAGTGATGGTGGATGCCGGCTACAGATGCGGTCTGGCCGGCAAGTGGCATCTGGGGGATAGCCTAAATCCAGTTGATGGGTTCGATTACTGGTTTACCAAGCCCAAAGGTCATACAAGCACCTTCTTTGGGGATGACGCGATCTGGCAGGGGAAGATCTATCAAGAGTCTGGCTATTTTACGGACAAGATCACTGAGCACGCCCTGAACTTTATTCGGCAGAACAAGGAAGATCCGTTCTTTCTTTTCGTGGGCTACAACGGACCCTATGGCTTGGGATGGCACATGGTGGAAACCCATCGGAATCGACACACTGAGTACTATTCGGACAAAGAGTTGCCTTCTTTTCCCAGAGAGCCTGTTCATCCGTGGCTGAAAGTAAACCTGGACATCATCAATAATCCGGTCAGCATTCGTGGATATGCTGCCGCTGCCAGTGGCGTAGACGATGGGGTTGGTGAAATACTGGACGAACTTCATCGTCTTGGACTGGATGAAAATACTCTGGTCATCTTCACAGCGGACCAGGGTCTGTGTGGCGGTCACCATGGAATGTGGGGTATGGGTGACCATTCCTGGCCTCTGCACACCTTCGAGGAGGCACTACATATCCCCCTGATTCTCAGACACAAAGGCCAGATTCCACCCGGTTCGATCTTCGACGGGAGAACATGCAATTATGACTTCCTGCCTTCTCTCTTGGATTACCTGGGTTTGGGTGACAGGTTGGCGGATCGGTCCCAATTGCCCGGCAACAGCTATGCGAGCGCTCTGCTGGGGGGCCCTGTGGGGAATTACGATCAGATTTTTCACGAGTTCGAGAACGCCCGTCTGGTTCGAAACAACCGATGGAAGTACACTTGGCGTCATCCCGATGGCCCCGATGAGCTTTACGACATGGTGGCGGATCCAGGCGAACGACAAAACGCTGCGGGTGACGAGAGATTGGCGGGCGTAATACAAGACTTGAGAAAGGAGATCAACTCCTTTTTTGGAAGATATGCCGATCCGGAGTTTGATTTGTGGCGTGGTGGAAGATCGAAAGCCGGTACTATGTCAAGACAGTAAGCACGATGACGTTTCTGTTCACTAATAGCTTGTCAGGAGGAATTGGTTTTGGCAGAGAACAAAGCTACGAACGTTGTTTGGCACGAAGGTCATGTTGGCCGAGAAAAGAGGGAGGGGATGCTTGGGCAAACGGGTTGTCTTGTGTGGCTCACGGGCTTACCTTCGAGCGGGAAAAGTACAGTTGCTTTCACTGTGGAACACGCACTGCTTGCCAGGGGCCGACTCGCCTACGTGCTGGATGGCGACAATATTCGACACGGATTGAACAAGAATCTCGGATTCTCGGCTGAGGACCGCGCTGAGAATATCCGGCGGATTGGTGAAGTGGGTAAGCTCTTTGTGGACGGGGGGGTGATTACCCTTGCAAGCTTTGTCAGCCCATATAGAGAGGACAGAGACGGTGTCCGTGCCCTGATGGGCGATGATGAGTTTCTGGAGGTATTCATTGATACACCGGTAGAGCTCTGTGAACAGAGAGATCCCAAGGGACTTTACAAGAAGGCACGTGCCGGGGAGATTCCGAATTTTACAGGCATTTCCGATCCTTACGAGGTGCCCACGAATCCTGAGCTGGTGATACGAACTGCCCACTGCACGCCACAGGACGCGGCCATCCAGATTATTCAGTTGCTGGAGTCGAAGGGCAAGATACCTGTTTGACACGTCCCATTGTACATTGGTGCTGCGGAGTCATTTAGCCTGGGCAATCTTGATTCTTCCAGAGGGTTGGGGTATATTCGAGCAGACAGGATTCCCACCTCACCTTCTGGTAGCGTGCTAATGATCTCTGAGCGTCTCAGAAAACGGATTTCCGCCCTTAACCGGGGGGAGTTAAAGCGGCTGCCGAGCGATCCGGACGGTGCCGGAGATGCANAGGTCAGTGCAAGNGAAACAACGGTCCATAGACCGCCGGAAAGGCACCGGCTGGAGGATGTGGTCGAAGGTGTGGTAGCGGAGAATCCAAAAGGTCGATTCTACCTGATAGACAGATCCTTCAAGGATTTGCTGCACGGCNAGGGAGACGCATTTCTAGGCAGGTCNGAACTAAGCTTGTCTTCTGGCGGTACAGAGGTTTGGTGCGAGGTCTCTGGTAGAACTAGGGAAGATTTCCTTTTCGTTGATGTGGAAGCCACCGGTTTGACAGCGGGCACCCCTCTTTTTCTGGTGGGTGCCCTTTTCCATTGTAAAGGAGATCTGAGGGTTGTGCAAATGTTNGCACGAGATTACACTGAGGAAGCCCCTCTCCTTCATCATTTCTCCGAACTCCTGACACGACATAGTGTGGTTGTGAGCTTCAATGGGAAGTCATATGATCTGCCTTACATTCGTGATCGGTGCGTGCTCCACGGCGTACCTTTCGAATTGAGGAGTACACACCTAGACATGCTTCACGAGGCACGCAGACTCTGGCGCGACCAACTGCCCAACTGTAAACTACAGACCCTTGAAAGATACGTCTGCCGCCGCGTAAGAACTGGTGACATCCCCGGTGCCGAAATACCGGATGCATATCACAGGTTCGTGAGCAGTGGCAACACTGACCAGATCCATGACATTCTGCATCACAATGCCCTGGATCTGATCACATTGTCTGAGATTTTGGTATTTGTATCAGAGCGGAAACGCCGTGAGTCATCTGAATAACAGAAATGTCCTTGTAATGGGTCTTGGTCTCTTCGGAGGTGGTGTCGGGGCAGTCCGGTTTCTCTGCAATGCAGGCGCTCATGTGACAGTGACAGACTTGAGAGGCGAGGACGATCTTAAGGAATCGGTTGAAGCGCTCAAAGGGCTGGACATCACCTATGTGCTTGGACACCATCAGGAAGAAGACTTTGCGAGGTCAGACCTTGTTGTTGCAAACCCAGGAGTTCCCCGTTCTTCGAAATATCTGGAAATAGCCGAGGAATCGGGAGTTCCGATTACCACCGAGATTTGCCTTTTTGTTGAGCGGTGTGAGGCACCGGTAATTGGAATCACAGGGAGCAGTGGAAAAACTACCACCACTTGTCTCTTGGCTGCCATGCTGGGGCAGGAATCCCGTGAGGTGTTTTCAGGTGGCAATATTGGGGGATCTCTGCTGGGCCAGCTAGAAAATATCTCTTCTGATAGCAGGATTGTACTGGAGTTGTCCAGTTTTCAACTGGACTACCTGGGCACTATTCACTGGAGCCCGGACGTGGCGGTGGTGACAAACTTTGCGCCCAATCACCTCGACGTGCACGGGTCGCTGGAAGCGTACCGGAAGGCGAAACAGGAGATCGTCCAACATCAGGACGCGAGCGGTGTCGTAATTCTGAATGGGGATGATCCCGAGGTNAGGGGCTGGGGAAAGGCAAAGCGACACCTGTTTTCTGCTGAAGGAGCCGTGCAACGAGGCACCTATGTGGATTTGGACAGAATTATGCACAACCTGTCCGGGGAACCAAAAGAAATCTGCAAAACGGGTAGCTTAAAGCTTCCCGGTAAACACAATCTGCGGAACGCCCTGGCTGCGGCCTGCACGGCTCTGTCCGCAGGTATCAGCGAGTCCGCAATTGCCTCAGTGTTGGAATCATTTCAGGGTGTGGAACACCGGCTTGAATTTGTGGCAAGGTTGGGTGGTGTCAGCTTCGTGAACGACTCGATCGCCACAAGTCCGGAGAGAACTCAGGTTGCCCTTGACGCTGTGCCCGGTAACATTGTGCTGATCGCAGGTGGATACGACAAGGGACTAGCGTACGATCATTTGGGACCGGTAATCGGCAGGAGGGTGTCGAATCTGGTTCTGCTTGGCGACACAGCCGAAGAAATTGCCGACTCGGTTCCAAAAGGTTCGGCAACACGGATCCACCGTACGGATAACTTGGCGGCAGCCGTGAATAAGTCACGTGCACTTGCGGGTGAAGAAGGAACCGTGCTGTTTTCACCGGCGAGCGCGAGCTACGATATGTTCAGGAATTTCGCTGATAGGGGCAAGAAGTTCAAGGAATTGGTAAAAGAAATGAACTAGGCAAATGGATAGAATGTACGACATTCAGTGTATCGCCCCCACGGTGGCGAGTATTCTGGCAGTTCCCGTGTCTTCCGGGTCGGAAGTGGGCCCGGTCGAGAAAGTGACAGACTCGATGCAGCCTCCGGACCGATTGGCACTGGTGGTCCTGGATGGGCTGGGCAGCAATGTCCTGGAGCAAGTAAAGGATGAAATGCCCGTTCTGATGAAATTGGCCGATTTGCACCACATAGAGGTTCGTTCTGTCCTGCCTTCCCTGACCTACATTTGTCTCTCTACCCTGCCCACGGGTACCTTCTCCGTCCTCACACGGTATTGCTAACCTGGATACCCTTGCAGAAGCCGCACGGTCTTTACGCCTCGACACGTTGTTCGACTCTGTAAGAGGATAGGGTCAGAAGACACTTCTTGCGGTGCACGAGCGGGATGTCAGAGGTGTACCGGTTTCCCAATTCGCGGATCGAACGATTCTTGCGAAGGAGCCGAACGACGCAGAGATCTGCAAAAGTGTCTCCGAAGAGGCCCGGCTGCATNGGCCTCGCTTCATGTTTGTCCACCTACTCGAAATTGATGAAGCAGGGCAAGAGTATGGTCCGTACTCACAGGAGGTAAAGGCTGCGGCCACGAGGATGAACAGTCAACTTCGGGTTCTTCTCGCATCCCTGACCGGGTTGGATTATGCGTTTGGCCGATCAGGGGATGCATCCGGCATCGGGGGTATTGGGAGAGAATGACCAGCTGGGTATACACGACGGATCGGTAGAGGAAGACCTGGCAATACCCCTCATTTGGGGTTCTGCAGAGGAGATCAAGCAGGTGTTGTCTGTTTAGGTTTAAGATTCTCAAACGAGAAGGGGAGGCCAGAATGTCCGGCCTCCCCTTCTCGTTTTCATCAGGGCTATCTTCACCCGTTGTCCGAATATGGAATCAGCTTTCTGCCNCTTGTTGGGTGGCGAAGTTTTCGAAGGGCTTTTTCTTTTATTTGTCGCACTCTTTCACGTGTTAATCTGAATTGAACTCCGATTTCCTCAAGCGTCATTTCTGTTAATCCGCCCAATCCAAAATAGAGCCGTATGACTTCACGCTCGCGATCCTCGAGGGTATCAAGGGCCGCACCGATTTCGCTTTCAAGGGAGTTCTTCAGCATCATTCGGTCGGGCGACTCCTGATTCTCATCGGGCATGATCTCAAGGAGGCTATTCTCATCGTCGTCTCCAAAGGTAGCATCGAGGGAGAGGATTCGTTGTCCGCTTGTGAGCGTATCCATTACCTGCTCCACTGATATTCCTAACTCCTCCGCAATTTCCTCTTCGGCCGGGCGAGAGGACGTTTCCTGCTGTCGTGAATTCGTGTATCGAGATATCCGGCGAAGTAAATCCACTCTGTTCAATGGTAGCCGAACCACCCTCGAGTGTTCGGCCAGGGTCTGCAGGATTGATTGACGTATCCACCAGACGGCGTAAGAGATGAATTTGAACCCCTTCGTTTCGTCGAATCTCTCAGCTGCCGTAATGAGTCCTACATTGCCGGCGCTTATGAGATCTACCAGCGGAACGCCCTGATTCTGGTATTCCCTGGCAACCGTGATCACAAATCGAAGGTTTGCCTCAACAAGTTTTGCCCGGGCCTCCATGTCTCCTTTTTTAATGCGGCGCGCCAGGCTTACTTCCTCTTTGGAACTCAAGGGCTGGGATGAGGCAACGTCTTCGAGATATCGATGAAGTGAATCTTTGACATCCTCAAACGTGGTTCCGTTGACTCTCGGCAAGGATATCACCTCAAAATGAGTTGTATGGGTGGTTGGGGTAAGCCACTATCCGGAGGGCAGATACCAAAGGAATGCCCCAATATTTGGGGTTCGGGACATTATGTCAAGCACAATTGGGATGGCCTTGGTAGTGATAGTGACGAGAATAAGAAATCTTCCTAAACTCTTTTAAATTATCGGTATATACACCCTGAAAGTCAAACCTGGCCCAAAAAAATGTCCAGGGATTTACGATTGGGTCATCTTGACAACGAGAAGAGTTTGTAATACTTTGGGGGGCGCCCAGGGACTGTTTGAACCAGGAATGCAATACTCCGAGAAGTTTCCCCAAGACTCTGCTCGTGAAATCNAGGAGGAGNCGATCNTGGACGCCGCTATTGACAGGGAATACCTGTTCGCAGTTCTGGAAAAACTCATGCTTGCTCACGCACCTCCTGGATCGGAAGGCGAAGTGGACGACATCGTTCTGGAGGAATCGGGCTCGTTTGGTGAAGCCGTTTGGCAGGATGCAGCCGAGAGCATCGTGATACATATCAAAGGGACAGGCGAGGGTCCGCCTGTTGCGGTGACCGCACACAAGGATGAGATAGCTCTGATGATCAGAAAGGTCGAAGAGGATGGGAGGNTACGTGTCCGCCCATTGGGTGGTCTGCATCCGTGGGCTGTGGGAGAAGGTCCCGTGGACATCCTGGGAGAAAAGGAAATCGTGAATGGAATACTTTCCGTGGGTTCCAAGCACGTATCAAATGAAAGTCCTGCAGGGATGCTCAAGTCTGGGACATCGCTGAAATGGGAGACATTCTGGATCGAGACCAAACGCAGTGAGGAAGAACTGGCGGCACTGGGAGTTCACATTGGCAGGAAGGCGGTTCTCTCAAGATCATTGAAGACGCCACGGCAAATGGGTGATTACATCTGCGGGTATAACCTGGATTGTCGAGCAGGTATCGCAATAATGCTGGAGGTCGCCAGGCATCTGAAGGTGGATCCTCCGCCGGTCGATGTCTTCTTGATTGCCAGCTCTGAGGAGGAGATTGGTGCTCAGGGTGCCGTGTATTCCATCGGACAGACACCTGCACAGACTGCAGTTGCCCTGGACATCGCCCCAGTGGCGAAGGAGTACCAAATCCTCAACTCCGGAGATCCGGTTCTGTTGTATGGGGACGGACAGGGCGTCTATCACGAGCGGAGCCTGCGGCATCTTGAAGGTCTCGCGACAGAATTAGGGTTCAAGGCCCAACCGGCCGTTGTTACGTCCTATGGCAGCGACGCAAGTATTGCCAAGAAGATGGGTTCGGCCGGCAGGTCGATTTGCATCGCATATCCNGGAGAGAATACACACGGTTTCGAGATCTGCTCGAGCGAAGGNATCGTCAATTCGGCTCGGCTTCTGCTGGCGTATCTGATGAATCCTCTTGAATAGATGCCGCTTCAAGTGAAAGGCCCTTTCACAAATGCTCATCCACAATGAACGCGGACGCTATAAGTTCCTGCCGGGCATCGACCCATACTCTTGCGGGACGATCGCAGACGGCAGCCACGAGATTGTGCACGCAACATTTCTGGACCAGCCTCAATGGGAGGAAGGATTCGCCAGAGCGGATTCCTATCTGCAGGATGCAGGTCTGGATCGGTTTGCGTTGTGCGGCGTTGAGTTGCGTTGCCCTCACCCTTATCCGATGGACGGGTTCATAGAATTCAATAATGGATACTGTGAGCTACTCCGTTCCTGGGGGCTTCATGTGGAGGGGAAAAATCCAATCGCCCGTACAAATGTTGCTCCCGCTCACGATCCACCTTCTGTGACTACCATGCACGGTTTTTCCTTTGTTTCACCCTCATCCACCGATCACACCACCTTCCTGATATCGGGAGCCGGCGAGCTACGTCGTGGTGATCTCGATGAGGCGCAGATTGTCCGTGTAGGGGATATCAGTGCAGAGGCAATGGTGGAGAAAGCGAGTTTTGTTCAAGGTATTATGGAACAACGAATGGGTGATCTCGGAGGTTCGTGGACCGAGGTTACTACGGTAGATGTCTACACCATTCACCTGCTTGACCAAACGCTTTCGCAGGTGGTGTTGCGTGGAATGGGCCGAGCAAGTCGGCATGGTTTCAGGTGGTATTGCTCCCGTCCTCCCGTAGTGGATATTGAGTTCGAAATGGATATTAGAGGGGTGAGGCAGGAGGTCTATCTTTGATGCGACCTCAGGACCGAAGGGAGTTCTTTCGAGAGGTGTTGAGGAAGGTTGTCGATCCGGCTGCAGAATTCGTGGAGGATCAAATTGGATCCATGGTTCCGCAAGACCGCCCTGTCCTGAGGCCCCCTGGAGCACTCATGGAGGATGCGTTTCTTGAAACGTGCCACAGATGCCATAGTTGTGTCGAGGCCTGTCCGGCAAATGCGATTCTTCCTATGAAAACGCAGCAAAAGGGCAAGGTAGACACACCCTACATCGATCCTCTCGTTCAGCCGTGTGTCGTTTGTGACGACCTGGCATGTATGGCAGTATGCCCCAGTGGCGCATTGGTGAAGCTAGGTCGGGAAGAAATACAGATAGGGTTGGCGATCTTGTTAGAGGAGGTCTGCCTCAGATCCCAGGAAGAGGACTGCCGCATATGCACCGACCTCTGCCCAATCGGACCGTCTGCTATCGACCTCCAGTCCTCCGGCACGATCCTTGTGCATGAGGTTGGATGCGTTGGTTGCGGCGTTTGTGAAAATGCTTGTCCGACCTCGCCTAAGGCAATCAGGGTGGTTGATCGATGATGTGGGATGAGAGACTTTACCCGTTTAGGATGCTAAGGAAGGGGGATGGGCATTGGCTCGTCCCCCTTTGGTATGAACGCCAGAATGAGGCCTTCTAGGTCGAGTATAGCACTGGTGTAACCGGGGTGTCGATAATTTCACCCACTCTAACACCAGGGCACCGAATTTCGGGTTTCTGATGTTCGTTGTCAGCTTCCTTCAGTTGCATGTCTATGTCCCTGTAGATTACGGTCATTGCTCTCCGTGGACGTTAGGTTCGATTCCCCTCGGCGCGGTGGAACGTCCATCCGTAATGGAAGCTGACCTCCCCCTGATCGAATGCCTCCTGGACGTAAGTGTAACCGTCCTTATACAGAGCAGACCCTATCCTCACTCTCATCGCTGATATTCAGATCACGTCCAAACTTGGCTCGGTGGCTGCCACTTGAAAATCCCAGAGGTCCCATTTCAACCGGTGTGTCCTGAAGAGGTATCCAGACGGTGCAGCACCTGTCCGAGGCGAACGGCCAGTAGAACTGATCCGAGTGCCATGGTGTGAACCCGCTACCGGGTTCCTTGTAGATTGCCTGGTCGTGGTATATCCTGACGCCACGCGTACGGAGCAACTCGGTGGCTATTCTTGCAAGCCGTTCACCAAAAACAAACTCCTTAACTTTCTCGCTTTACTTCCACAAATTGATGATCTGGATGAAGGCTTTCTTGTAAGTGGACCGCTGCGCTGTGACAAGAGCAATGTCTGTTCGATTCGTCGACAACTGACGTGATCTCTGGACAGTAATGTCCTAAGGTATCATTGGGCAACACGGATTTGAGGTTTATATAGCCATTGATTCTAAACCGAGCAATTTGTTTTTCGTGCAACGGAGAATGTGCATCGATTTCTCGCAGGGTTCGCAAAATAGTCTCTAATCTCAACCCACTCAGTTTTAAGAGAAGGATACCTCGACAGAATCCCAAATCGCTGCTCCCACAGGCGTTTTCATTTTATAGTTTTCATGCGTGTGCGCTACAAGAATGCTTCTCATCGTTTCAGACAGCGAAGCGTGTCCCTTCTCTTTGAATACCTTGACGAGGAATGTCAGGCAGCTTTCTGCTGCCGCTTCAAGGTCCAGATTGGGGTTGGATTCCAGCAAGTTCTTGAGCAATTCCAGATCCTCCCGGACCTGTACAACAAGCAATCCCTTGCCCATCATCCACATCCGTTCAACGAGTGCATTGAGATGATGTTCGGGTGCAGACAGGTCACCAAATATCTCCGCAATAGGTATTTCCCGATACACTTTCTCGAATATCAAGCGATGGTATTGATGCTGTTTCTTCCCCATTTCCGCGGCATTAAACCTGTCGGAGGCCGCACCACGGGGATCGATATGTTCTTTGACATCCACCGTGCTCTGAGGAATCGGGAAGCCTTTGAAATGTCGAGCCAGCCGGATCTACATATCGTAGTCCTGTTATCTGTACAGGGATTCGTTGGATTTGTCAACCCTCCGATAGCAGGATGTCCGTGCAACCACAACTACCCTACAAATGAAATTCTTGGTAAGCAACAGTCTTCTGAAGACTTCCTCCGAGGGGCACTGAGAAACTCTGATTTCTTTCATTCCGGTGTTGTGTTCATCCGCGAAGGTGCGATATGCCGAATACGTGAATCCTACCTCAGGATGCTGCAAGAAAACTTCATGGTGTCTCTAGATCTTGTCCAGATAGGCAAGGTCGTCATCATCAAAGACCCAGATGTAATCGCCCTGCGCGTGTTCACAAGACCGAGGTTGACTGCTGAAGATTTTTTTTCATTGGGTTTCTCCAGAACTCGTAAATGGTCCAGGTAGGGTTTCAAGACATGTCGAGTGTCATCATCGGGGCCATCATTGACGACAATCACCTCGAAATTCTCGTATGTCTGTGCCAGGATCGAATCGAGGGATTGTATAAGATAGTTCGAGCGATTGTATGTAGGCAGAATTACGCTGAACATTCTGGACATTGAACCACTGACCCAATTTGAGATGGCAAAGGGGCATCCGACCAGGTCGGATGCCCCTTCCTTGTGTGATTTCCGTTTCTGCTATGCGGCGGAGAGCTCAAACAAGGGTGTATTTTTCTCAGCTTCGATTTTCAGTTTAGCGATCTCCTCTTCCGATATTGGTGTGAACGATGCGGCAAGCTCAAGGGCCATATCAAAAAGGGAAGGGTCGCCCGGTGGGATGGCCGCTGTAATCGACTGGGACAGGGTAAAGCGAAGGGCGAGCGATGCAAGATCGGGATCGTCGATGGGGTCATACCAACAACGTGAGTATCGCTTTTCGGCGCCTTGCTGGAGTTTGCTCTTGGCCATGGCCTTCAGGGCAAGGCATCCCATCCCCTTCTCTTCAGTTCTGGCTACGACTGCCGGGCCAAATTCCGCTTGGAAGTAGTTAACCCAATTGATTGGGAAAAGGACCGACGCAAAGTCGAACTGATCTATCAGAGCAAGGGCGATTTCAGACGAATGAGCCGAGAAACCAATGTGGCGGACCATACCCTTTTCACGAGCCTGTACAAAAAACTCGAGGGCACCCCCAGGTCCAGTCGCCTGATCGAAATCCTCCTGGGAGGTCATCCCGTGAAGCTGATAAAGGTCCACGTGGTCAGTTCGCAATAGCTTGAGTGAATTTTCCAATTCTTCCTGCGCGCCTGCCCAATCCCGTTTGCCGGTTTTGCAGGCCAGGAAAATCCCATTCCTGTAAGGCTCCAAGGCCGGGCCCAGGCAAGATTCCGCATTTCCATAAGACGGTGCGACATCGAAGTAGTTCACCCCTGCGTCTACCGCCTTTGCAACAAGGCGCGATGCTTCGGTCGGCTCGGTGTCTTTCACCACGATTCCGCCAAATCCAACGATGGAGAGTTCTTCCGTGGTCCTCCCGTACCGGCGCTTGTCCATTACTGCCTCCCGTTGTGGTTGAAAATAGGATCGATCTGCAGGTCACCATTATACAGAGCGGGAAAGGTCTTATCAACCAGAATAATAAAACCCCCCCTCCCCGGCAGGGGAAGGAGGGTCTGACCAATCGGTACCACCTGTTGTTCCTCAGGTGGTGGACGATGCGCCACTCCGAATGTCACATCGTCTGGAGCCATTTTGGGCACAGGCGGCCCCAAACCTGCTGTTAATCTCTGGTTTCTTCTTACTGGGCTAGAATATCCAAAGATGTTCCAGTTCCTGCCGACGAATTGGTACTGTTCTGCAACTGACTGTTCCGATTTTGCATCTGGCGAATTGCCTGATCGGTTTTCTGAACATCCTGCTGCAGTTGTCGCCGTTCAGATTGAAGCGAGCGAATCTCATTCTGATTGTCCCGAACTTCCTGGCGCTGACTCCTGACCTCAGTGCGCTGAGCATTCTGAGTGGCAGTCTCTACATTCCTGCGGCTCTCAATCGCTGCATCGGCTTGTAGTCCGCTCGAGATCGCCTGGAGATCCTTCTGGAGGTCCTGCTCCTGAATTTCCCGTGGAACTGTCTCTGGCTGCGGGACAACCACAGGATTCAGAGGCGTGTCCGCCCGTTCCGGAGCAACAACAGGGACCTCCGGCGTTTCGGCCAGTCCTTCGGCTGCAGCCTCACCTGCCGGTACCACATCGGGCTCGGTGAGCGCGTCCAGACGGGTTAGAAAGGCTCCCAATCGTTCAACCGTTGCGTTCAGGGCCGCGGAGCCGTTTTCCTGCTGTATGCTCAGCAGGAAATCTCCGCCCTCAGATCGGTCGCTACCCGTATTTCCAGCTGGATCCACACCCCCGATTATCTGGCCTAAACGTAGAACCAGAGGTGAGGAGGTGCTCTCTGTGGTGGATTCAACTGCTACGGAAGATTCCGAATCTATAGAATCGCCTTTTCTGAATTGAACGATTTCAGAAATACTGAGATTGTTGGGAGTTTGAGAGGAGGCTTCCTGGGTTTCTGCGGTGTTTTGCGTCTCAGGAGCCCGCGTAGCGGTCACGGGCGTGGATGAATCGATTGTTGCCCGTGCCTTTTCTGCAGAGGGTTCGGTCGTCTGGCGGTCACTGAGCTCAAGGCTATCCTGCTGCTGAGGGAGTCTTTGTGGCTCATTTTCCTTTTCTTCCTTTTCGCGTCTGCCGCGAGTAGAAAGAAAGTTGCCTACCAGAGACCTGTCTGGTGCAAATCGTGAAACGAATATCGGCATGTCACTACCCTACCAAACGTGATCACAGTTTCGACGTGAACTCAACGATTATCACGAGACACCGGGCTAAGAGCAGCCCCACCGAGGGGTTCCGCGTTCCCCTGCAAGTGGATGTTGCGGCCAATCATTGCCTGTGTGTCGCGTCTCAGTCTAACAGGTCAAATTTTGAACCAATGCCAAAATCCTGAAGTCCGCGAGCATTGGTCGTTGGCTGAGAAACGGCCGGGTTTCCGGCGGGCTCACTTCCACCGGAACCGACTGCGCCGGAGGACGCTGCCGGCAGCTGATTCTGCGCGGCCTGGGCTCCAGTATTCGGTTCAGGAGCTCTAACAAGTTCGTCACCGGGGGAAGCCAGGACGGTTTGAGGGTTTTCGGTTGACGCTGCTACAGGCTCCCGCGATCTCTCCAGCTGTTGTGCAGATTCCGGCGTATTACGCTGGGTCAGAGTTGCGGGGTTTATTACGGTTTGGCTTATACCTGTTGGCATTTTTTATCCTACTTTCGAATTTGATTCGGCTAAATCTACTGTCTACAGGATGAATCCTAACTCAAAGAATGTCCTGGGATGGTCCTATTTATCCCCAGCACAATATGAAGCGTCTCTTCGACCGAAAGGTCTACCTCCTCTCCAGTAAGTCGGGAAAAAAATTAGAAAGCTCCGTTTGAAGCCACTGCAAATTCCTGTGGTTCATTTGGAACGGGCCATCTTTGTGTTTTGTGAGGAACTCGTGTCGGCATCTCCGGCATCAAAGGGGAGTGTTCCTGCCCTCTCTCTCTCTATCGGCATCCTGTTGATGAATCTTTAGTTGTTTGGTAAAGTTTTTTTAAAAAAGCAATATTTTTTTATAAAATCAGCAAAACACAAGACCTGTCAGAATTCGTTTCTGGCAGGTCTTGTGTTTTGCGATCCTGCAATTCCACACCCTTAGGTCAGGGTATGAGCAACACTTTGCCCTTAGTCTCCCGGGCTTCCAGAACGCGGCGAGCCTCGCCCGCCTCAGCCAGGGGTAACTCACGGTCGATACGGATACTCAGGTCACCCGATTGAATCCACCCTACAACGTCGCCCGCACGTTGGACTAGTTCCTCCCGTGTGGAAGTGTAGTTTATCATCGTTGGCCTTGTCATAAAGATCGAACCGCGCTGGGTGAGCAAGAGTGGGTCAATTGGGGGTACGGGACCACTGGCGTTGCCGAACAGCACCAGATATCCCCTCGGACGGAGACAATTCATGCTCTTCTCCCAGGTGCTCTTTCCCACGGAGTCGTAGGCCACGTGCACGCCTTCGCCATCCGTCAGGTGTTTTACCTCCTGCTCGAAATCGGTTTCCATGTAGAGGATAACCTCATCCGCCCCGGCGCCTCTTGCCAACGAGGCCTTCTCTTCGGTGGATACAGTGGCCAGGACTCTGGCGCCGCGCAGCTTGGCCATTTGCACGAGAATCAACCCGACGCCACCTGCAGCGGCATGGATCAGTGCCACGTCTCCCGAGGAGAGCGGGTATGTGCAGTGCGCCAAATAATGAGAGGTCATGCCCTGCAGCATAGCGGCAGCTCCGGTTCGAGTGTCCACCCCTTCGGGAAGTTTGATGAGCTTCTCTGCCGGTGCTACGACATACTCGGCATATGAACCCGGGACACCTGCATAGGCCACCCTGTCGCCAGGTTCGAGGTCATCCACGTTCTCTCCGACAATGTCTACGGTCCCAGCGCCCTCAAGTCCAGGTATGAAGGGGAGATCCAACGGATATAGCCCTGTCCTATGGTAGGTGTCTATATAATTGAGCCCCACGGCCTCCAGCTTGATACGCGCCTGACCCTTGACCGGCTCAGGCGTGTCTACTTCACTACATGAGAGGACTTCCGGACCTCCTAGTTGTGCAACCTGAATAGCATTCATTCTCTTCTCCGGTGATAGTTGATTAACTGAAAACGACTTCTAGAGCCCGAAATAGAAGCGCAGCCCTCCCTGAATGGCGAGTTCTCTGAAGGCCGATGTGCCAAACGTGTAGATATACTTGGCCTTCCCGAAAAAGGAGACCGTTTCCGGCAACTTGACATCGGCGCCGACCAGCAGGTTTGCCATCCCTTTTGTGGAGGATACGCCCTGGCCGGACGAACGACTCAGCCCGGCGCCGGCACCGGCGTATGGCGAAAGCACAGGCGTGGGCGACTTGAGCAGCAGATTCGCACCGGCGTTGAGGGTTGTGATCCCCGACTTCTTGTAGATTTCAGCGAACGGACTGATCGGTCCAATGTCGGTTTGCACGATTGCGCCCGGTCTGCTGCCATCCGGAACGAAGGCGCCACCAAGTTTAAGTGAGAATCCCACGACGGCATGGGACGGTGTAACAATAACAAACATTGCAAGTAAAGTACCCACCATGGACAAAATTTTAGGCATGGTTATCCCCCATGTGTTGGATATGATGGTTAATTCGCAATAGGCTAGTATACCCCGGAAATCCCAATCGAGAGACGTCTGGGAGCTCCCAGGTTTCGTTCAACTCTGGCATAATTATATTGTGTGAGGTTAAGGACCTTCAGCGTCACGGTCGACTTGCCGACCCGACAACCCAGTGAAAGATCCACCAAATATACTGGAATAAGGTCCCTCGTACCTTCCGGAAATAGACCTGGGGCGGGATCAATCCCACTCTTGTAAGTGAACCGACATCCGGCCGACAATGGTCCGCGGGTTGCCGAGAGACCTGTAGAGGCAATGTGCCGTTGACGATATGGAAGGGGTTCGGATCCTATAGGAAGGTCCGCTCTGGCATCCATGGTGGTATAGCTGGCATCAAGGTCGAGAGTGCGCCAAGAAGCCGAAATAGTGGTCTCGACACCGGAGATTCACCCTTTGGATACATTGCGGAAGCTCACGAGTCCGGTGACATCTGGCCGTGCCTCGACCAGATCACGACAGCGGCTACAAAACACAGAAGTATCGAACAGAAACAATGGCAGCGACCGATGGTCAAACCCAATTTCATAGGAAAGACTTCGCTCAGCAACCAGATCGGTATTGGGCAATATTGGCACAGCGGAAAAGGTCGCGTTTGTGTATATCTCTGCAATCGATAGGCCCCGAAAGCCCCATCCCAGGGTAATCCTCAAGGTATTCCCGCAGTGATTGGGTTAGGAGAGGCCAAATTGGGGACTGAACTGGTTCTCCGCGGATCGGCTAGCCGTACGGTATCGATCGAACCGTCCTCCCGCCGAGACGCTCACCTTGTCCCCTTCACACTCCAGGCCAGAAGTCAGCGATACGTTCGACTAGGGTTATAGATCGATCTGTACCTCCTGGCCAAACTTGTACGCAGTTGAGGATGTGGCGCCACCGTCCTGATTGTTAAAATCTGTACGGTAAACGAATGTTTTTATCCGATAGGCCCTCCGGCCCTCCCCGGACTTGCGAGGCGGTAGTAGTAGGCGTTTAGATTGGGTTTTTTGGATATGGTCTTGTCTCCCTTGCTGGACAGGGGCACTTCCAGGGGCTCATTGCGGTTTTGCCACTAAACGAACACACCGTGGTCATCCACTGCCCAATATAGGGTTGTGGTCAGGTTGGAGGTGGGCCTAAAGGCGTATCTCATTTTGCCGTAACCCTTGTATCTCTTGTGCCACCCATTCTCCTTAAAACCATTTATCCATTTCTGACCCAGCCCGAGTATGTAACCAAGTTTCCCATCGGTTGCGCTGTGGCTTACGTCCAGATTCTCAAAAAGCCTTTTCTTTGAAGACCACTCCCATTCTGGGTGTACGGGATCGCTGTAGATTCCTGCCAGAAGTCGGGCGCGGGTTTCGGGCGTGTTTGAAGGGTTTCTTGTGATGACATTGATGATGCCACCCAGTGCGCCGGTCCCGTACAGGGCTGAACCAGCCCTCTTGATCTCTTCGACATGGTCTATCTGGTCTAGAGGTATGGCATCCCACTTTACATCCGCGTTGTCTGCTGAAAGGGCCGGGAAGCCATCGAGGAGCATCAATACACAACTCCGATTCTACGTGAGAATTCGCTCGAACCACGAATGCTCACCTGGCTACTGACCATATGCACCCCCGGAACATAGTCCAGGGATTCGTCCAAAGAGACTGAATTGTGACCCTGAAAATCCTTACCCTCAAGTTCTGAAACACTGGTTGGCGCGTCAACGAAACTTTTCGCTCGCTTCGTGTCCGATACGATCAGCGCAACAAGTTCAAGGGGGCTGGGTGACAACGTGATATCCAGGCTACCGGGCTCGCGACCAATAACCACGTCGCTTTTTATGACGGAGGTATACCCCAACATTGACACGGAGACAGCATAGGAGCCAAGGGGAAGGGCCCGGGAGACGGAACTCTCCTTGAGGATTGGATTCTACACCCAGGTCAGTGCCCACGATTACAACACTGGCACCGGACAACGATTAGCCGGTGCCAGTGTCTGTCACCCTTCCTGAGAGGGTTCCGCCGGGGTCCGCCAATAGGCTTGAGGCCAGCAGGAAGATGGGGCAGAAAACCAGTGCAGATTTCCCGATCAGGGCCTTGATTCCAGTGCCGTCCGGTGGACCAGGATCCAGGCCCTGCCCGAAGTTGCATCCCGGAACCAGGAAACAGATTACGGTTAAGAGCACTCTAATCATTGGTGCAAATTCCCAGATGGTATCATTCCTGACCCGGTATGGCTTGACTTCATTGCGCCCTGGAAATAAGTTTCCGTATCGAGTATATTTGTCCAAAACGGCAGTTGTCAGCTTCTACTGGAGTGTCCAGAATGTCCGCTGCACCACTACTCAGCACACATCAAGACGCAGGTGCGATATTCGCTGAGGATCCCGAATGCCAAGAAGTGTTGAACTACGGAGATACCGATTCAGAATACCGCACAGTTGTTGAATCCGCCGGCATCACGGATCGCAGCCTCCGAGGAAAGTTAAGGGTAACCGGCTCGGATCGGGAAAGGTTTCTGCACGGGATGTTGACGAACACTGTTGAAGGTCTGGTCTCCGGACAGGGCAACTACACTGCGATGACCACTCCCCAGGGGCATACCCTTACCGATCTGGTGGTGATCCACAGAGGAGAGGAGATATTTCTGGAGACAGAACCTGGTTACCAGGATAAGCTCCGGGTCTCCCTAGACAAGTTCCTAATTGCAGACGATGTAACCCTGGAGGATGTTTCCGGAAATTTCGCCATAATCGGACTTCAGGGCCCTGCCGCAAACCAGGTTATCTCAGCTGCCGCAGGTCAAACCCTTGAGACCATGTCGCAATTCGACTCCGTCGATCTTCATATAGGATCCCTGCCAACAGTGGTGGTATGCCACAGCTATACGGGTGAGAATGGATATGAGATCTGGACGCTTGCTGAAGACGCGGCAGACGTGTGGCGGGACCTCGCGAATTCCGGGGCTGAGCCCGTGGGGTGCGTTGCAACAGATGTGCTTCGAGTAGAGGCAGGTATCCCCAGATATGGCCTGGATTTTGATGAACGGGTGATGCCTCTGGAAGCGGGGATCGCTTCCGCAGTGGACTTTGAGAAGGGCTGCTTTATCGGTCAAGAGGCTCTGGCAAAAATGCATAATCTTGGTAAACCCCGCAGGTACCTGTGTGGATTGGTGATTGCTGGCTCTGAACCGGCGCCCCGAGAAACAGAAATCTTTGTGGATGGAAAAGAAGTGGGGTGGACGACCAGCAGTCTACTATCCATATATAGTGACGAATGTGTCGCATTTGCCTCACTCAGACGTGGTTTTCACGAGGCGGGCCAGCTGGTTGCTCTCGGTGATGGAAAATCCGGACGTGTTGTGAAATTGCCATTTCGGCCCACAGCAATAGGATCAGAATAACGCCAGATTGATCTTGATTAGTCGTTAATTCAGTAGAAGACAGGTCCTTCGATGCCACGACTATCAGCCCATCACTCCGGGATTTGGGAGGCAGGCCATGTCACCGGGATTGTCCTTGACTTATGTGTCCAAATGATGAAAGTATTAGGTGGAAAAAATGGGAGATGATATCCTCAGATTGAGAAATATGTCATTTTATGCTCACCACGGTCTTTTGCCAGAGGAAGAGCGACTCGGTCAGAAATTCGAGGTCGATGTAGAGGTTTTCGACAACTTTAGGGGGTATGCACACAACGCAGGAAGCGAGGCAATAGATTACCCCAGGATATATGAACTTACCAAGCAAGTTGTGACCGGCGAGAGATTTGGGCTTGTCGAATCTCTGGCTGACCGGATTGCGGAGGCGCTGCAAGACGAGTTGGAGCTGGATCGGCTCATTGTCAGAGTCAGAAAGCCAAACCCGCCTTTACCTGGTCAATTCGATGGCATAGAGGTCGAAGTGAGACGAGGATTCTGAGTGTCTGAGGCCTTTATCGGTATCGGAGCGAATCTCGGAAACCGGGTCGAGACGTTGAAGAGGGCCGTATACAACCTGTCCGAGTCCGTATGCCTTGTTGGCGCATCACGCATATACGAGACGGAACCCATAGGGTTTAAGGATCAGCCAGCATATCTAAATGCAGTATTGAAGATTGAAACGCAGATGGGCGCACGGACACTGCTCAACCATCTCCTTGCGCTGGAGCTGCAATTTGGCAGGATACGAAAGGAAAAGTGGGGGCCGCGTATCCTGGATCTGGACATTCTGCTNTACGGTGTAGAGGTCATCGAAGAAGAGGGTCTGCACATACCACATCCCCATCTTCATCTGCGTTCCTTTGTTCTTGCTCCCTTATGTGACCTCGCCCCCGATGATCACCACCCTAAATTGGACAAGTCCTATTCGGAATTGCTCGAATCTATTGGGTCGTCACAGGCCTATACGGTCGTTGACAGTATTTTTTTAACGGCCGACACCAGTTAAGGCAGGTTTTACGTGGCGGTAAAATATATCGCGATAGAGGGCGTTCCTTTTGTAGGAAAATCTGACCTTGCCAGGCTCCTGGGGGAACGTCTGGGAGCGAGACTGGTTCTTGAGGATGCCGAAGAGAACCCCTTCCTGCCCCTTTTCTACGAGGATCCTGCTCACTATGGCTTCCAGACGCAGGCATTCTTTATGCTGAATCGGTATCGTCAGCAGCAGAATCTACACCAAAGGGACCTTTTCGAGTCGAGCATCGTAACCAATTACCTCTTCGCACGCAGTGCAATTTACGCCAACACCATCCTTGGCGATGACGAGCTGATGCTCTATGAGCGAATGGCTGAGAATTTGCANCAGGGCATCCCACGCCCCGACCTTGTGATCTATTTGCAGAATTCGTTCCAGAATCTTGCAAATCGTATTGGTCAAAGTGCTTCTGCATATGAAAGACTGATGACGGAAGACTACTTGCAGAAGCTTGTGGAGGCGTATACTCATTTCTTCTTCCATTATTCGGAAACGCCCTTGTTGATGGTAAATGTCTCGGAGATCGACTTCGTCAACCGTCCAGATGATCTGGATTCACTTCTGCAGCAGGTCTTGTCTCCTCCTGCGGGGACAAGATACTACAGACCGGTACATCTCAATGTACAGTGAAATTTCCTCTGCTCGGGAGGCGTATGGGTATTNTGGAGTGNGTGTATGGGAACACGAGTAGTCCCAGAAACGCTCAAGGAGATGAAGCATCAATCAGATCCCATAACCATGCTTACCTGCTATGATTTTCCGACAGCACTCTTTCAGGAAGCTGCTGGAGTAGATGTGATTTTTGTGGGCGACTCCGTCGGCATCAATATTCTCGGTTACCAGGGACCTCAACAAGTCACTATGCACGATATGCTCCATCACACTAGGGCTGTACGGAGAGGTGTTAGTAATGCATTGTTATTATCAGACTTGCCCTACGGATCGTACGCCACTTCCGATACAGCGGCAGCCAATTCCCAGTGCCTGGTAGATGCGGGCGCGGAAGCAGTAAAGCTGGAGGGAGGCGACCGCGTTCTGGAGGCCATTTCCGGGATCATTTCCAAAGGAATCCCGGTTGTGGGTCATCTGGGGCATACACCGCAGACCCGGGAAGGGACCCGGAGAGTCTACGGTGATCGGGCTGAAGAGGCTAATTCATTACTGGATGGTTCCCTGGCCCTGGAAAGGGCGGGAGTGATCGCCATTGTGTTGGAGTGTGTTCCAGAACGAATCGCAAGGCTTGTGTCGGAGCGTCTGGAAATTCCAACCATAGGAATCGGGTCAGGCAGGGGATGCGATGGTCAGGTTCTGGTATCTCCCGACCTGCTGGGTCTGAACGATTTCGTGTTCCGGTACTCGAAGCGATATGGTGACCTGTCCGCAACGATCACGCAGGCATTCTCTCAGTTCGTAGAGGAAGTCAAAGGTCACAGGTATCCCGGGAAAGATCACAGGTATCTCATAAAAGCCGATGAGTTGAGGAAATTCGAAGATCTTATTGGGTAGGCAACCACTGAAGTTGTGAATTCTCGTAGCCCGGGTCAGCAAAAACCCTACGGGGCAGATGCCAGAAGACCTGGGCGTTTTCGATAGTGGAGACGAGGATGTCTGAACCGAGGGTTATCAGGACCATCTCGGATATGCAAGCCACCTCCGACAATCTTCGTGGTGAAGGAAGGAGGATCGGACATGTTCCCACTATGGGCTACCTTCACGCGGGGCACACAACTCTGATACAACAGGCATCCAGGCTGACAAGCGATGTNGTGGTGAGCCTGTTCGTGAATCCAACTCAGTTCGGGCAAAATGAGGATTTCTCCTCATACCCTCGCGACTTTGATAGCGATGTTAGACTTATCGGCGCAGCAGGAGGCCGAATGGTCTTTGCACCCGAGCCGTATGAGATGTACCCTGAAGGCTTCGTAACCAGCGTTAAGATAGACAGGCTTTCCGACCATTTGTGCGGGGCGAGCAGGCCCGGTCATTTCGAAGGGGTTGCAACTGTTGTGACCAAGCTATTCAGCGCTGTCAAGCCCCATTTTGCCGTGTTCGGTCAGAAGGACGCACAGCAACTGGGTATTATCCGCAAGATGGTTCAGGATCTGAACATAGACGTGGATATCCTTGGAGCACCAACCGTCCGGGAGGCGGATGGGCTCGCAAAGAGTTCAAGAAACACCTACCTGAATCTCAAGGAGCGTCAGGCTGCCACCGTTATTTTCCAAGCCCTGCAGAAAGGTCGGGATCTTGTTTGCCGTGGTGAGAAAGACGTGAAACACGTGGTCAGCACAATGGAAGATTTGGTTCTAGCGAAACCCCTTGCGGAAGTGGAGTACATTTCGGCGGTAGATCCAGGAGATTTCCAGCCGGTGGATCAGATTTCGGGGAAGGTCCTGATCGCCATGGCCGTGAGATTCGGAAAGGCCAGATTGATCGATAACCTGATGGTGAAAGAACCGGATGAATCCAAGAGTGATAATACTGTGTAAGTATAAGTTTTTGTTATAGGTAAGGATGTCGCGAAAAGACTTGACGTTGTCTGGGTAGTTCGTTATATTTCTGGCCATATTGTATTAAAATTTGACGTATCAAACCAGTTCACAATCATTTGGAAAAAGGAGATAAATCTGATGGCCCATCAACTCCCCGACTTGCCGTATGCGCATAATGCTTTGGAGCCCCACATCGACACCGCGACCATGGAGATCCACCATGGAAAGCACCACAACGCCTATGTAACCAACTTGAACAACGCATTGGATGGCCATGCGGACCTGCAGGCGAAGAGCATTGAGGACCTCATCAGCGACCTCGACAGCGTATCGGAANACATCCGTACGGCGGTTAGGAATAACGGTGGAGGCCATGCCAACCACAGCCTTTTCTGGACGGTCATGTCTCCAGGTGGTGGAGGAGAACCCAGTGGGGATATCGCAGATGCGATCGTGTCTTCATTTGGTTCTGTGGAGGCCGGACATGAGCAGTGGACACAGGCTGCCACAANGCGTTTCGGAAGTGGCTGGGCNTGGCTGGTTGTAAAGGACGGAAAACTGGACATNCTGAGCACTGCCAATCAGGACAATCCCCTGATGACAGGAGATGGCACCCCAATCCTAGGTTTGGACGTTTGGGAACACGCCTACTACCTGAATTATCAGAACCGCAGACCTGACTATATTTCCGGTTGGGAAAATGTAATTAACTGGGAAGAAGTCAACAGAAGGTTTCAGGCTGCAAGTTAAGTTCAGCCCCCTTTTGAATTCTCAATATTAAACAATAGGAGAAACCTATAATGGCTGTAAGTGTTGGTGATCAGGCACCAGGCTTTATCCTGAAACGTAAGGGAGATGAACTCGAAGACGTCAGCCTGAACAGCTTCAGGGGCCAGAGCAATGTGGTAATCTTGTTTTTTCCTCTCGCGNTTGGCTCTGTGTGTACCAACGAGATGTGCTCGGTAAGTGGTGGTATCGCGGAGTATGAAGGACTAAACGCCAAGGTACTGGCAATTAGTGTAGACAGTCCATTTGCCCAGGAGGCATGNGCAAAGGAAAACAATATCACGATTCCAATTTTGAGTGATTTCAACAAAGAGGTCAGCGGCAACTACGGTTTGCTATATGAGGATTTTCTTGGGTTCAACGGGGTTGCCAAGCGTTCCGCATTTGTAGTGGACAAGGGAGGTGTGATTCGTTACGCGGAGATTTCCGAGGATGCGACGGTCATTCCAGACTTTGCCGCAGTGAAAAGTTGTCTGGAGTCACTCAGCTAGACCGCAATAACTCAAGACTCCCCTATCGGCGTTATTGCTGAAGGAGGATTACTAAAGATTATGATCACGGTCACAGAAACCGCCGCCGGGAAGATCAAAGCACTGCTCGATCGAGAGAGTCATCCGGATTTCGGTCTACGTATGAAGGTGGTTGGCGGAGGATGCTCAGGGCTCCAATACCAGATGGGATTTGAGCCAACGCCCGGCGAAGATGACAGCACCATTGAGACGCAGGGCGTGAAACTGTTCGTAGACATGAAAAGTGCGTTGTATCTCGCGGGCTCCGAGTTGGACTTCGACGATGGGTTAATGGGGTCCGGTTTCCAAGTNAAAAACCCTAATGCCACAAATCAGTGCGGTTGTGGTGAATCCTTCAGTGTTTAAGCGTCGCAAGAATTCATGCGGCGTGTTTGGATGCTTCAAGAGGTAATCCAGGTGGAAATGTTTTTGACCATCGTTGGATATTGCAGGACTCTTTGGAACACATCTCCGATCTTCCCATTGGAGGTCTGGAGGCGACGACTCGTTGAGGTGTGGATGGGTTGGGTGGGGTATGCTAACCTGGACCTTAATTTTGGATACAGGAGGCTCCAATGGCACACTGGATACAGGAGGCTCCAATGGCACTTGAACCTTATTCTTTATGGATTGCCATTGTCTGTGCCTTCCTCCTTTTTGGATTTGGATGGTTTTTGTGCGCTAGAATTAAAGCAAAAAAGATTCGCGAAATTGAGTATCAGACTGAACGACGCGTGTCGAAACTGATTGACAANGCAGATCGTGAACGTAAGGCAGCATTCTTGGAAGAGAAGAACAAATGGTACGATACCAAANGTAATTTCGAACGAGAATTTGAGGGCAGAAGAAGAGAACAAAATCGCCTGAGTGAGGAGTTGCGCGACAAAGAATCGGGTGTGTCCGAGCAACTCGAAACCGTTAACCACCGGGATAAGGAACTCACCCGATGGGAGCGGGACGTTAGGCAGAAAGNAAGCAAGCTGGATCGAAAGCAGAATGATCTGGATCAGGTGATGGTNGAGCAGANGGGGCAGCTGGAACGCATTTCCGGCATGAATGTTGAGCATGCCAAAGAGATGCTTCTGGAAAGGATCGAGGCCGACCTGCATCGGACTGCAACCGCAATGGGTCGTGAGATTATCGACCAGGCCAAAGAACGGTCTGAAAGAGAGTCGAAACGGATTATCGCCCAGGCGATCGAGCGTTGCTCAACCGATCAAACCGTTCAGTCGTCGATTTCCGTTGTGGCTCTTCCCGATGATGATATCAAGGGTCGGATTGTTGGTAAGGAAGGTCGAAACATTATCGCCTTCGAGGCTGCAACGGGGGTCAAGGTTATTGTAAACGACACCCCCGAGGCGGTGGTGCTCTCCTCTTTTGATCCGGTAAAACGCGACGTCGCCAGATTGGCTATGGAGCAGCTGGTCAAGGAAGGNAGGATCAACCCAAGCAGGGTAGAGGAGGTTGTTGCTGATTGCGAGCAGCAGATCGAAGGATTGATNGAGGAAGAGGGTCGGCAGGCGATTNGTGAGGTCGGTCTGGACAAGATGCATCCCGAACTCATCAAGTTGCTCGGAAGACTGAAGTACCGGACCAGTTACGGACAGAGCATGCTTGGCCATGCCAAGGAGGCAGCATTTCTTGCCGGCGCGATGGCTGCCGAACTGCGATTGGATGAACGGCTCGCCCGCCGTTGTGCACTGCTGCATGATCTGGGCAAGGCCGTTGATCACGAACAGGAAGGCACGCATATGGATATTGGGGTAACTCTCGCCAGAAAGTACGGCGAGGGGAAAGAGGTGGAAAATGCCATGCTCTATCATCATGAGAAGGCTGAGGCCACCACCCCCATCTCATTTCTGGTTGCTGCAGCAGACGCCATTTCTTCTTCTCGGCCGGGAGCCAGGAGAGACGACGCGGAAGGTTATGTCAAACGTGTTCGCGATCTAGAAGATATCGCCCAGTCCTTCACAGGCGTAAGAGACGCATATGCGATTAACGCCGGTCGCGAGATTCGTGTCATGGTCAACGCCGGCCGAGTGGATGACGAACGCGCCAAAACACTTTCGTTTGAGATTGCTCAGAGAATTCGAGACGAAATGACATATCCTGGAGAGATCCAGGTAACAGTAATCCGACAGACTGTGTCAAGCGAATGGGCAGGGCGTTCCAACAAACGACGCAAGGGCAGGTCTCGCAACAGAAAAGGAGATCGAAAGTATGATAAAAGTAGGTCACGAAATGACGCTGACCGAAAAAATGTATCTTCCCGCAATAACAAAGGGGCTGTCGTTAACCTTCAAGCATCTTCTGGGAAAGAAGATAACAATGCAGTACCCAGAGGAAAAGTGGGAAAAGCCGGAGGGATACCGCGGGCTGCACAAGCTAACGAAGGATGAACAGGGCCGACCCAAATGTGTTGCGTGTTATATGTGCGCTACCGCCTGCCCAGCCGAATGCATCACCATAGAAGCCAGCGAGGCCCCCTGGGCTGACAGAGAGAAATACCCCAAGCGGTTTGAAATCGACATGCTTCGGTGCATCTTCTGTGGTATGTGCGTCGAAACCTGCCCCGAGGATGCAATTGTAATGACGGAGCGCACCGAGCTGGCCGCCGAGAACAGATCCGATTTGATTTACACAAAGGAAATGCTGCTCGAGGTAGAGGATCGGGTGACATTGACTCCTTCCAGGAAACCTCTGGAAGCTGCCCACTGATTCGTTTGCCAGAGGGGACAATGTCCGAAGCCTACTCCGAAACAGTAATGGATCACTTCAACAATCCCCGTAATGTTGGCGACAACTCTGATGCGGATGGGATAGGCAAGGTTGAGAACCCGGTTGTAGGTTCCATGCTGGAACTCTATCTCGAGATTTCGGCGAATCAAGTCAGAAAGGCCGTTTTCAAGTCCCTGGGGTGTACTGCGACCATTGCTGCCGGTTCCATCTTAACGGAACTGGTGGATGGCCTGAGCATCGAGGATGCAGACGCCATTACCAGGTTTGATATTGAGACAGCCCTTGGTGGATTGCCGCCCACTAGAAAACACGCGGCTTCTCTTGCAGAAGATGCTGTTCGGGCAGCCGTTGCCAACTTTCAGGCCAAAGTGGTGAGTTGATTTGGGCGGCGGATTGGGACTACAGAACACACAGAAGGGCAGGGCACGCCTGTGTCCTGCCCTTCTGTGATATGTGCACCCCCCATGTCGAATTCCAGAAAAACTCGACTGACCGGAGATGTAAAGAAACTGGCGAAGGCCTCAGGCTTCGATCTTGTCGGCGTTTGTTCCGCTGACCCTCCGGATCATTGGGCATCCTACCTGGATTGGTTGAGTCGTGGGTTTTCAGGTGAGATGCATTACCTGGCGCGTAATCTTGAACGTCGTTCGGATCCAAAGGAGATTCTCCCAGGGGCGAGGTCGGTTGTGTGTGTCGGCTTGAATTATGAGCCGAAATCGGTCGCCTGCAAAATGCCGGATTATCCCACAGGTCTTGTTTCCCGGTATGCAAGAGGTGATGATTACCACATTGTTATGGAGAAGAGGCTCCAAGGGCTGCTTACAGACATACAGGCCCTTANGCCAGGAACNTCNGGGAAGATCTATGTTGATACNGGGCCCGTNTTGGAGCGCGATTTTGCCGCACGCTCAGGCCTGGGCTGGTTCGGGAAGCACACGAATCTGATCCACAAGAAGAAGGGCTCCTGGTTCTTCCTGGGCGAGATCATTCTCTCTCTCGAACTGGTGTTCGACGCACCGGTGACGGATCACTGNGGAAGCTGCACATTGTGTATGGATGCCTGTCCTACTCAGGCTATTCCCGAACCCTACCTTCTTGATTCGACCAGGTGTATCTCGTATCTGACGATTGAGCTTAAGGGGGCGATTCCCAGGGATCTTCGAAAAGACATGGGCTCGTGGGTCTACGGATGTGACATCTGTCAGGAGGTCTGC
This sequence comes from Gemmatimonadota bacterium, assembly GCA_002709665.1. GTDB lineage: Bacteria > Latescibacterota > UBA2968 > UBA2968. The sequence goes on from PAQK01000042.1 coordinate 29,169, forward strand.
CCGTGGAACGAAAGACACGCCACGCCGACCAGCGAAACGGCTTTCCAATCACGTGATGGCCTTGAGAACCCGGACCTCGGAAAGTTGCTACGGATGGACCAGCAGGCATTCAGCACGAAGTTCAAGGGAAGCCCGGTGAAGCGTACCAAGCGACGTGGATTGTTGCGCAATGCCGCCGTTGCCATGGGCAATGCAGGCGATCGGCGGGGCATACCCGCGCTTTCCCTTGCAATCCAGGACAAGGAGCCGCTCGTAAGGGAGCATGCCGCGTGGGCCCTGGGTAGAATTGGAGGAGAAGAGTCCCACAGCGTATTGAATGACGCATTGCTCACCGAGCAGGATTCCACNGTTAGAGAAGAGATCCGGNTATCTCTGGAAGAGACAGACNTTCAAAGNAGCAATAAAAGCTGAGAGGNAAGCTTGGNGGAATTGGACCTTATCGAAATTGAGACACCACGTTTAGGGCAGCCGGTGGTCAATGGTAAACACGTGTACATCGAGACATATGGCTGTCAAATGAATGTTTCCGACACCGAATTGATGATGGGTGTTCTGGGGGAAGTCGGATATATCCAGGCGGAGAGACCCGAGGCTGCCGATGTGGTGCTTCTGAACACGTGCGCAATTCGTGAACGGGCTGAAGACAGGGTGGTGGGTCGACTCACCCAATTGAGTCACCTGAAGATCAAGCGTCCCGACCTCGTACTGGGCGTGAGTGGGTGCATGGCCAAACACATGGCGGACAAGCTTCTGGATAAAATGCCCTATGTAGATCTTGTAATTGGACCGGATTCCTATCGACGTTTGCCCACCCTGATCGCCGAGGCTGCAGGTGAACCGGCCATGGACGTTCGGTTGGACAGAGACGAGGACTACCTGAATCTTGATCCGAAACGCGGTGAAGGAACCAACGCTTGGATCACAATCATGCGAGGTTGCGACAAATTCTGCACGTTCTGCATTGTGCCCTACGTTCGCGGCAGGGAGCGTAGTTTAGCCGCAGAGGAGATCCTCCGCCAGGTGGGGATTGCCGCATCAGAAGGGTTCAAGGAGGTGACCTTTCTAGGCCAGACAGTAAATTCCTACAAAGACGGGCATCACGATTTTGCGGATCTGCTGTCTTGTGCAGCTCAGGTGAANGGGATCGAGCGTATACGATTTACCTCACCTCATCCCAGCGANTTTTCCGAGAAATTGATTGATACGATGGCCAACGAGCCCAAGATAAGCCGGTTCGTTCACCTNCCTGTACAATCCGGATCTGATTCNGTTTTGAGGGACATGAAACGCAGCTACACAGTACCGGAGTATCTGGATCTGGTGGCTCAGCTGCGCAGTCGGCTACCAGGAATATGTCTATCTACGGATCTGATCGTGGGTTTCCCGGGTGAGACAGAAGAGGATTACCAGGCAACCCTCAATTTGATGGAGAGGGTGCGCTTCGATTCCGCCTTTATGTTCAAGTATTCGCCTAGGGAAGGCACTGTTGCCTACCGCGATATTCCAGATACTGTATCAGAGGAGGAAAAGGGTTTTCGGCTGGAGTCCATGATTGCCCGGCAGATCTCAATTTCCGCNGAGATTAACCGAACCTACATTGGCAGGACCCTCGAAGTTCTGGTTGAGGGTGACTCGCGGAAAGGTGGTGGACAGGCGGTAGGGAAATCGGACGGATTCAAGACGGTTGTCTTCCCCAAAGAGATCGCAGAGACCAATCAGCTGGTGCAGGTAAGGATTACAGGATCTACTTCCCANACCCTTCTGGGGCANCTCGAGGGTTATCCGGATCAAAGAGGATCCGAACGGGGACCCAAATGACATTGGAGATCGATGGCTCGAAACCACAGAGGCGTCTTCCCGATTGGTTCCGGGTCCCCGCACCCGGCAGTGCGGGTTATCTGGATCTCAAGCGACTGATTCGCGGCCTCAATTTGAATACTGTGTGTGAAAGTGCGATGTGTCCGAACATCGGCGAGTGCTGGGGGGGTGGCACCGCCACGTTTATGATTCTGGGGAACATCTGTACCAGAAGCTGCGGATTCTGCGCGATTAAGACCGGCNGGCCGGAGGGGCTGGACATAGAAGAGCCCAAGCGTGTTGCAGCAGCGGTGCAAACGCTTGGGCTGAGACACGCTGTTATCACGTCTGTGAACAGGGATGAGTTGCCAGACGGCGGTGCAGAGATATTTTCTGAGACAATCCGCGAGATTCGCAGGTTGTGCCCTGACACCAGCGTTGAAGTTTTGATTCCGGATTTTCAGGGTAACTGGGAGGCTCTGGCAACTGTGATGGATGCCTCCCCTGAGATCCTGAATCACAATTTAGAGACCGTGCCCAGGCTTTACTCGCTGATGCGTCCTCAAGCCAGGTACGAACAATCCCTAGAACTGCTGCGTCGAGCCACACGATGGTCGAATATACCTGTGAAGTCGGGCATCATGGTTGGTGCGGGTGAGCGCTTACAGGAGATTCGTGACACCATTATTGACTTGGCCTCCCAGGGTACACACATCCTGACGATTGGTCAGTATCTACAGCCCTCTTCCGCGCACGTGNCTGTGAGCAAATTCTATGAACCAGCTGAATTTGTGGCGTTCAAATCCTTCGCGGAAGACCAGGGCTTCCACCACGTGGAATCGGGACCTCTTGTACGGAGTTCCTATCATGCGGCCGACCAGGTGACAAGGCTATGAAGGACCACTGTGGATCGGGTATCCGTCGATTCGACCGGAATGCATCGTGATAAGACNCAAAAGCCTNTTCGAGAAAGCAGATTCGAAAACTGAGGAAGCCGGGAACCGTTTTCTCGAGGTGGCGTCAATAAAAGATGTAATACCCGGCAAAGGAAAGGTCGTTGTGGTAATGGGACGTGAAATAGGACTGTTCAACGTGGAAGGGCAGATCGAGGCAATTGATAACACCTGCCCTCACAGCGTACGCCCCATCGGGAACGTCGAATTCAACGGGCACATGGTGACGTGGCCTGTGGCACGGGCTGAAATTCAACGTTGTAAACGGTGAATGTCCACAGGCACCTCATTACAAGGCCAAGAAGTATCCCATTCGCGTGGAGGGTGATCGAATCTTAGTTGGTCTTTAGTGTGCTTACCGAATACCGAAACGTCTGAATTCTCTTTGATGCCAAAAAATTTCTTAAATACATTACCTACAACGAATTAACGAGATTTCGATCTGTCGGGTGCAAGAACTCTTTGTACCAAGGCCGGCACCATATGTGGAGGTGTTAGATGAGACAGATATTAAGGGTCTTCCTGGGGGTCGTGCTTTTCGCTACCGGGTTGACTGCGAACGCAATCGGGCAGGACGCGGAGAATCTCAACCTGGACTTGCCTCTTGCCAGTGAGGGCGATATCAGGTTCTTTGTGGACAACGCGAGTTTCAGAGGGCCGGAGGGGTTCACCAGGCAGGAGTTCTACGTCCTCCTAGACGCCAGCCAGCTCGAATTCAAGCCTGCCAAGAAGACCCAGACAGCTACAATGAAATTGCGTGTGGTGCTGGAGGGCGCAGATGGAACCGCTGCCGCTCAGGAGCAGTGGCAGCGAGAAGTATCGATTGGCGATCTCGAGAATACCGAGAAGATCAATTTTCCATTCAGTGACATTATTGGATTCGATATTGCCGCGGGCGATTACCAAATGAGCTTCACGATTAGGGATGTCAACGACAACAAAGAAGGGCAGGTCGCAAGTGCCCTCGTCGTTCAGAATCTGGAAGGGGAGGCGCTGGCCACCAGCCGCCTGCTGTTTGCCTCCAAATTCCGCAAAGCAATGAAGACTGGCAGATTCGTGAAACAGGGATGGGATGTTATGCCCAATGTCACACGAAACTACATCGCAGGTTACGATCTTCGGGCTTACTTCGAAATCTACAATCTGGCGAATGCGGCCGAGGGATCCGACAATTCCTTCATTCTGGGCTATACCCTAACAGACTCTGCAGGTACCGTTGTTAAAACCTATCCCGCAAAGCGGCTTGCAAAACCTGGCAATAGCGCAGTGATTACGGAGGTGCTAGAGACCTCCAGTCTATCAGGGGGGACCTATTACCTGCAGGCCGAAGTTTTGGATCGATCCAGCCGTGCCGTAGTTCGCAACCGAAGGCCGGTCTTTCTTTCTACACCTCCGCCCAGACCCACTGAATTAACGAAGGAACAAAAGGACGATCTCAGGTATTATGGCGACATTCGTTACGTTGCGCGTGCTGCGGACAGGAAGATCTATGATAGTTTCGAATCCAGAAAAGATAAAATGGCGTTTCTGCAAAACTTTTGGAAAAAAAACGATCCGATCCCTGGAACACCGGAGAACGAGCGGCTCATTGAGCACATCGTAAGGATGCGACATGTAGAGAACAACTTTGCCGCCGGTCGTGGAAAGCGCGGCTCCGATACGGACAAAGGCAGAACCTACGTCAAATACGGACAGCCGACGGATATTCAGTACAATATGGCTTCCTCAAACAGCAAGCCATTCGAAGTGTGGACCTACGAGAACATGCAAGGTGTGAGGTTNATATTCCTGGACCGCAGAGGGGCNGGGGTATTCGAACTGGTCCACTCAACACATCGAAGCGAAGTCTATAACCCCAACTGGCGTTCCCTCCAATAGGGAATTTTACGCGCCTTTTCGACGATTTTTGTGGCCATCAGAACCGGGTAAGGATATGGATCCCAGATTCACCCAGGAAAAAGGAATCAGCATCTTCACTGGGAACGAGCTCATTGTAAAAGGTGGGCTCGAGAGCAGCATGGGATTGCTCACAGGATACCCGGGCTCACCCGTAGCAGAAGTGTTCGACGCTGCCGAACGTGTGAAAGAGTTGATGTCTGAAAAGGGCATTATGGTCCAGATCGCCAATAATGAGGCGCTGGGCGCCGCCCGTTTGAACGGTTCTCAAATGGAACCCATACGGGCTATGGCCGTGATGAAGAGCGTGGGTGCTCACGTTGCATCAGATGGACTTGCCCTTGGAAATATGGCCGGTACTGCACCTGGTGGGGCTGCCGTAGCCGTGTTCGGTGACGACACCTGGTCCGAAGGCACTCAGGTGCCTGCGGATTCCCGGTTCATTGCTCGCCACCTGTATATGCCCGTTCTCGAGCCGAGTACTTTCCAGGAGATCAAGGACTGGATCGGCGTGGCTTTCGATCTGTCAGAGCACACTCGGCTGTATCTGGCCTACCTGATCACATCAAACCAGGCCGACGGTGGCGGAACCGTACAGGTCAATGAAAACCGGTTTCCAGACCGGAACACGAACGAGCCCCTGGAGATCTCGAGCCGGTCGATACCGGTGGACGACAGGGTAATTATCCCCCCTCACACTGCAGCAAAAGAGCACGAAGTTCTTCACGAGCGCTTTCCGGACCTAATCAGGCGTGTTCGTGAATTGGGGCTGAATCAGATCCTGTACCCAACGGCATCTGGGAAAAAGCCCATTGGCTTTGTGACGAGCAGTCTGGCCTACTGCTATCTCGAGCATGTCCTCAATCTCGTCGGGTTGTCCAAAACAATTCCCATTTTGAAATACGGTATGACCTACCCAATGGATCGCCAGATTCTTGGCAACTTTGTGGAGCAGGTGGAGGAAGTTTACGTTGTAGAAGAAAAGCGGGGATTCCTGGAGGAGCAAATCAACGCAGCTCTATTCGAGATGCAAAGGGATGGAAATGTAGGCGAGGTGAAGGTCTGGGGGAAGCAGTTCCCCGGAGGATCGCCCGGGTTTCCCCAGAGCAAAGGAATGAACCCATCTATTATGTTGCAGGTACTTGCTCCTGTGCTCAAGGCAATCGAGGATCGTACGATTCCGGTTGACCAGGGACGGATCGACAATGAGGTGGCACTCAGCCAGGCGACATCCGCATACGCCTTAAAGGCTGCGGTGCGCACACCATCCTTTTGCCCGGGATGTCCTCATCGAGATTCCGCGAGCGTTCTGAACCGGATGATCGACGATTTCGAAGACGAAAGCTACATGAAGAACGAACACGGATCAGAACCTGTTGACCTTGTTTTTCATGGGGATATTGGCTGTTACTCACTCCTCAAGTACAGACCATTCAATAGGCTGATGCACAATCTTTCCGGGATGGGTCTTGGTGGCGGGACAGGCGCGGGCATAGACCCGTTCATCACCAACAAGCAGCTCGTCTTCATGGGTGACTCTACCTTCTTTCACAGTGGGATGGCGGCCATTTCGGACTCCATCAAACATGGCCAAGACATCGCGTATGTAATTCTAGATAACAAGACGACCGCGATGACCGGACATCAGCCAACGCCAGGCGTGGATGTCGATATCATGGGACGTCCCACGTTTGCACAGGATATCGAACAGGTGATACGGGGCATGGCCGGGTCTGCCCCTGATAAGGTATATATCGCAAGAATGGATCCTTCCGACAGGGAGACCTACCGAAAGACGCTTGAGGAGGCCCTGCTCAGGAACGGTGTCAAGATCATTGTAGCCGACAAGGAATGCGGAATCACGTATCACCGCAGGGCGAAGCTTGAACAGAAGGCGGTGGCAAAGGCCGCGGGATATATCCCGGAAGAGACCTTTATCAATATTACACCAGAGGTATGCGAATACTGCCTGGAATGTACGCGGGGTACAGGGTGCAGCGGACTGACTGTGGAGGGTACCATTCACGGTCCAAAGATCGCGACAGACCTGTCGTTATGCGTGGCCGATGGCGCCTGTACGAAACTGACTGTAGCAAATGGCGATAAGACGTGTCCGTCCTTCGAGGAAATTGTTGTGAAACGTAAACAGGCGCCGCAGACCCAAACGGAGAACATCGACCTCACCGGACTTCCAGATCCGGAGGTCAAGGACTTCGATGACACCTGGTATGCTTATATCGCTGGCGTCGGTGGGATGGGAATCAACACGATTTCGGCGATTCTCTCCGTGGCCGGAGCACGTCAAGGGTACACGGTTCGGTTCACGAATAAGAAGGGGCTGGCCATCCGAAACGGCGCGGTGTACTCTCACGTGAGCTTCACCAAGGGCGATGGGGTCATCTCCCAGCTAACCCCCTACGGGCACGCGAACCTGCTGTTCGGGCTGGATATCCTGGAGGCCGTGCGTGGACTGGATCCTGAAGGGTATGGTCGGGTTGCCAGCCCAGAACACACTACCGCGGTGGTGGAGACTGGAAAACGCCACACGATCCGGACACTGACCGGAGAAGAGGACTTCGACCCCTTAGAGTTGGAAGAGCTACTGAAGCAGTATACGAATCCCGACACATATTTTGGTATGGACCTGGGAGAGATCTCCGAGCGTTTCCTTGGGAATAAGATTTATGCGAACAGCATTCTGCTGGGCGTCGCATATCAGCGTGGCGCGCTGCCATTGACTTTGGAGAATATTCACTGGGCAGTTCGACAGAATATCAGGAAGGATCTGGACTCAAACCTGAAAGCATTCGACCTGGGCAGGAAGATCGCGTTTGAGCCAAGTGTGGTTGAAAAGGAAATAGTACCCATTTCACACAGTGAAATTCTAAAGGAGAAATCAGGGATTCTGGACCGGTCCAGGGGGAAGCAAATTGTGGAGGCATATGTACGCATTGCCCAGTGGGGCGCTACCACAGCAATGTCGGAGGCTGACAAAGCGCGATATGCTCAGGGGGTTTACGATGTGTTCCAATGGGGTGGAGAGGCGAATGCCATTGAATATGGTTCGCTTATCGCCTCAATTTACACCCGGGACTCAGCGGACCTCCACTACCGTGCAACTGGGGCCGCGGTGCAATATCTCGCAAGGGTGATGACATATAAAGATGAGATCTACGTGGCGCATCTTCTCACAAGCGAGGAAAAGAAGAAGCGTGACCAGGAGCGCTATCTGGTTGACCCGAAACGTGGCGATCGAATTGCCTACAGACACCTTACCCGGCCGCATTTCCAGATCCTCGGCTACCACATGAAATTTGACATCAAGACGAGAGACTGGATGCTGAAAGTGATGGCCAAGATGAAGTTCCTCAGGAAATTGCTTCCCGCCTGGCATCGGGAGGAAAAGAACTTCCGAAATTGGTATATGTCCCTGGTCTCCGGCTTTCGATACGGGGATGTGGACGAATACGAGAACTATGTGCGCGTCTTGGAGTTGCCCAACGAGGTCCGGGGATATCGCGAGGTGATCTGGCCCAAGATGGAGGCGGCATACAAAATGTCCGAGTTCTTGCTGAATGGCGGCGGCGAGCCCGAACCGATCGACACTTATCTCACCATTGAACCCGCCCAGTCATCTCAGCAGGATGGGAGATTACCGCAATCCGTAGCCCGAGCCCAATAACACGGGACCATCAGTCCGCTGCACCTGCTGGTGACGTGAGGCGACTACCTCACGTCTTTGTTTTTCCAGACTTGCTTGAACTGTTGGATGGCTCTGTTCAGTTCAACCGGATTCTATAGGACGCATTCCGGAGAAGGTCAACCCGCTGTGGATGGTTGTAACTACTGGAGCGTGATATGCTAAGAGTAGGTGTGGTGGGTTTGAGGCGTGGTAGTGGTCATTTCAGAGTGTTCCACAACCACAAGGAAACGGAAGTTATCGCCCTATGTGATTTGGACCAAGACAGGGCGCATCGTTTAGCTGAAGCGTATGACATACCCGAGACCTATCAGGAATTCGATTCGTTTCTGGAGGCCGAACTGGATGTGGTTATTGTGGCCACCCCTGCGCCGGTTCACGTTTCTCAATCGATTTTGGCTCTGGCGGCCGGGTGCCACGTACTCAGCGAGGTGCCGGCAGCATATAATCTTGAAGAGTGCGGCGGTCTTGTTCAGGCAGTGCGGGAATCGGGGCGGGTTTACATGATGGCTGAGAACATGAACTATTACCATTATGTAATGGACTGGCGAACCCGAATTCAGGGGGGGGAGCTGGGAGAAGTGTTCTACGCCGAAGCGGAGTACATACACGATTGCAGAGGTTTGATGCGGGATTCAGACGGCTCACCAACCTGGCGGGCGTCCATGCCTCCAATCTATTACTGTACGCATAGCCTGGGACCGTTACTGGACATTCTAGATGACAGATGCATATCGGCCGTGGGCATGGCAACAGGATCTCACACACTCTCGGAGCTGGGTACGACGGATATGGAGGTTGCACTGTTCCAAACGGCGAAGGGCAGAGTGCTCAAGGTCCTTTGTGGATTTACGGTTACTCGTGAGCCAGGGATGCACTGGCAGATCTTTTATGGAACACAGGGTACGCTCGAGAATGGACGATCTCCGGAAGAGCAGGCTAAGATTTACGGGCCAAACGGTGAAATGACGGGGTTTTCGCCTGTGCTGTCTGATCCAGACGCGCCAGAGGAGGCTCGTGCCGGTGGCCATGGAACAACAGAGTATTATATGGTTGATGGATTTATCGATGCGGTGCTCGAGGGTAAATCACCACCAATAGACGTCTATCGGTCTCTCGATTTCTCCGTTCCGGGCCTCTGTGCGCACCAATCCGCTATAAATGGCGGCGAGCCTGTAGCTGTTCCCGACTTTCGCCAGTTCCCATAAATCGGGTCTCGGATCCTGCTTTTTACTAAAGATTCGTTCTCAGATGCCGATTTCCATTACTAGTGATTCGGCATCACTACTGTCCTACCAGACGTCAGTTTCCGACCCATCGGACTGGCGTCTTTTTTTGCCTGCGTTTGTGCTTGACCCCCTATTTCAAATATCTTACCTTTGATCCCGCATCAGAAGTCAACCCCCCGGAATATCAAATAGTTGCCTGCGTAACGCTGGATATCAGCAGGCTAGGATTGAGCGGGTTGGATGCGCTATCCGTGGTTCGTGGACTTCGGCCGCAAGCCATTCTGGCCATCGTTTCGGCCTATACCAGAGACAGGGATCCCGATGCGGTGAAAGCGGAAGATGTGGTGCTTTAAAAACCCGTGTCGATCGAGCGTTTCCAGGATGTTTTGAAGCTGACACAAGAGATTGCAGAGAGACGTCAAGCGATTCGGGTCTTAGGAGTTGCTTCCTAGATGTCCGCCACCGACGACACGATTAATTAACCGTATCCTGCCAATCAGGTGCGAAACGTAAGTGTCACTAGCTAAGGAGGGAAGAAATTGGCTGCGAAAGAGTGGAAGACATTCAACGCTTCCGGCAAGAAGCGAGTTGTGGTGACCAAGGAGCTCCCAGGAGACCGGTGGCTCAAGATCCTGGCCAGAGCCGGATGCCGAGTGGAGTATGGAACTGCCACACGCATTTTGAAGGTCGGTGAAATAAAGTCTGCAATTGGCGACAAGTGCGATGGGGTGATCGGACAGCTGACGGAGAACTGGGGCAAAACCCTCTTTTCCGCCCTCAAGAAAGCAGGCGGCAGGGCATACAGCAATTACGCCGTAGGGTACAACAATGTGGATGTTGACGCTGCGACAAAACTTGGTATTCCTGTTGGCAATACCCCCGGCGTGCTCACCGACACCACCGCGGAGATGGCGGTTGCGTTAACCTTTTCGGCAGCTCGCCGTGTTGCTGAGGCAGACGTCTTCATGCGAGCCGGCCAGTACGAAGGTTGGCTTCCCACGCTGTATCTGGGTGAACTGCTGAAGCGGAAGACCGTTGGTGTTATTGGTGCAGGAAGGATCGGGGCTGCCTACGCTAAGATGATGGTAGAAGGATTCAAAATGGATTTCATCTACTATGATCTCTATCAGAACATGGGTCTGGAAAAGTATATTCGCGAGTACTCGAAGTTCCTTAAGTCCCAGGATGAGGACCCTGTGAAGTGTACTCGCGCGAAGACCGCCGAGGAAGTGTTAAAGAAGGCGGATGTTGTAAGTCTGCACCCCTTGCTGGATCCCACTACGCATCACCTGATGAATGCCAGGCGCTTGAAAATGATGAAGAGCAATGCGATCCTTGTCAATGCCAGCCGGGGGCCAGTCATCGACGAGGTGGCTCTGGTGGCGCACTGCAAGAAATACCCAAATTTCAAGGTTGGGCTCGACGTATTCGAGGACGAGCCAAAAATGAAGCCAGGTCTGAACAAGTGCAATAACGTGGTTATGGTACCACACATTGCCTCTGCCACAGACTGGACTCGCGAAGGCATGGCTATTCTGGCCGCCAGCAATGTTGCCGGCGTACTGACTGGTCGCCCGTCCTGGACCGATCAGGATGATGTGATTCCATTTCTAGGTTCCAAGGCACCGAAGGCGTGTCCTAGCATTGTAAATGCAAAGGAACTGAAACTGGATTCATACAAAGGTTAAGTTCACTTCGAACGGAACCAACGTTTGGAAGGGCCCGATGGCGAAAGATCATCGGGCCCTTTCGTTTATATACCAGTGCTTTGTGCGGTTCTTCTCCTGCTTGTGGATTGATTTGACTGAGTGTAATTTAGGAGCCATAGATCTGGTCGTATCGACTGGCTATTCCCTCCCAGAGTGAAAACAAAGGAGTTGACGGCATGGCGCTGAAGCCCTGGATTCGAATTGGACAACCTTTAGAAGCTGTGATGGAGGATTACGAGAGGATTTTTGATGCCTGGGAATCAGGAGGGATCCGCACCATGGTCTTCGGGCGACTTCTCTTCAGGGATGAAACAGGAGCGTTCAGCATACCCGCATTCGCTCAGAACCCGGTGCCCTACGAGAAAAGGGGACTTACACCTCCTGTAAGGAAATTGGATCCGGACGCAGAAAAGGAAAACCTGCTTCACAAGATGCTGGAGAATGCCAAGGGCAGAGGCTGGCAACTTCTCATATTCTGCCCCGGACAGGTTACTTCCCCGGTGCAACCCGCGGCCTCTGAACGGGATCCTTACGGTGCTGTTGCCACTGCGGCGGTTTGGGAGGATGTGTTCGAAAGCTTCCCTGAAACGGACGGTGGTGTCATGGACGGCTGGACCGAATCCGCGTACGAACTCACGTATCATCATGGGAATGCCGTATTTGCCGACCTGAGTGACAAGGTGCGGCAACAAGCTGAGTCAAGGGGATACGATTCCTCCAGACTAGAACGGGGCATGAGACATCTGCGAAATCGGTTCAAGGCACTTTCTCAGGCTCAAGTGAGATACTATGGGGCGAGCGGCTTGCTCTCTGAGCTGAGTCTTTTCGATCTAAATGAGGATGCCCTTTACTGGTTACGTTGGCGCACAGAGGATGGGCTGGCTGAAGGCAGAGCCCTGAGAGAAGAACTTAACAAACTGCCCCGGGCCCTGATGTTAGGAAACGGGCTTCGGTCGGCCGTATTTTCAGGGATGACGGCAGTAGATTTCATTGCCTGGGACGAGGTGCTCGATTTTCTTCTGGTAAAGCACTATTTCTGGAATCGGGGGTTCGATGGGATGTATGGGACTATAGCGAGATGGGTTAGGCAAATATCTGAATGGAATCCCGGCCTGACGGAATCCGATTGCTTCACGGTTGCGAAGGCGTGGCTGGGCGTTTCTTTGCCTGAAGTTGATACTCTATCGGACATGGAACTCGGGTTTCCTGAAGCATTTTTCGACAAGGTTGTCCAGGAGGAGACAAGACGGGCGATTGCCGCTGTGAGCGATGCTGAAAAGGTTGTACCCTGGGTGGATACCGGACGCATGCCGCACGGGGGAGATCCAATGACGGCAGGTGATCTTCACAGAATTCTGACGGCTTCGGAAGCCGCCGGATTGAAACGCTTTCTGTTTCACAACCACGGGCATCTTACTGCGGCGGAGTGGCGTGTGATCTCTCGTTTATGCGGGCAGGAGTGGGACGAGAATCCCGATGGATACTGGCCTCCGGCCACCCCAAGGCCCTCGTCCTTCTGATTCGGAGTTTTTTGGCTGCTTGAAATGTGGAGCATCCAACTCTTCTGGTTCCACCCGCTGTAGACGGCAAGGGTATTCCGACAGGAGGCATAAATGAAAATCACGAATATCGAGACCATTCCCATTTTCCCAAAACTGGCAGCGAGGTATGAGAGCGAAAAGGTGCGGTTACACGGGATTGACCACAGAATCGTCTACAAGGTGGAGACGGACAAGGGTGTTACCGGCTTCGGTGATCTGAGAATTCGACCAGGAAAGGCTCCGGACCCATCAACCGTTGAGCACCTCATAGGTCAGAATCCATTTCATTATCTCAATAACACCTTTAACGGTGGTCTAGGAGCCGCGCTCTACGATGTCATGGGGAAATACCTGGAGGTACCCGCATACAGGCTGATGGGGGCAAAGGTGCGGGATGTTGCTTCGGTTGCCGCCTGGACACGACCGGCCTCACCCGAGGCATTTAGCAAGGAGATCATTCGTGCCAGCAATGACGGATACAGAATCTTCAAGATGCACTCGTGCACATATCATGACGTGATCGAGCAGACCAAGGCTGCGGAGGAAGTGGCTCCAGAGGGTTTCAAGATTCATTGGGATTTCAATTCCAACCGCAGTGTTGCTTCAATGCTGCCGCTGGTAGCAGAACTGGAACGGAACCATCCAATTGTGGGGTATGTGGAAGACCCCATAATCAAATCGGATATCGAGGGATGGCGTACCATAAGAGATCAGTCGAAGATCCCAATTGTGATGCATGTGCCCCAGCTTGGCGGTCTTCAGGAAATGATACTAGGACTTGCAGATGTTTTCATGATCGGCGGAAGCATAGGTGATGCCCTGATGCGGGGGTTCGCTTACAGCAAGGCCAATGTGCAAACTATCATGCAGCATGGCGCAGGGATCCTGGGCAAGGCGATGGCATTACACATGTGTGCGGTGCTACCCTCCGCAACAGGGCACGCGATCACGCTGGATGACCAGTATGGAGAGGACTATGTGAATGGTAACATTCCTGTTGATGATGGGTTCTCGCCGGTACCGGAGGGACCAGGGTTGGGGTTCGAGGTGGACGAGGAGGCCCTCGTACGCCTGGCCGCAAACGAACCCAATGTGATTCCCAGGTATGTATTCAGGTTATACCTACCTGGGGGCGGCATGTACTATACGCCATCATTCCCGAATGTTCCGGCGATCACCGGAAGAGAGGAAGGAACCATACGCGGGTTGCGATCGGAACAATGGGAGGAGGATGGTTCATCCGAATTTGAGAAGGCCTACGAACGGGTTCAGAAGTTGGGTGCGTATCCATCTCAGGACGGAGGGTAGATGTCATGCGCGAAAAAAGAACCAAAAGACAACCAGTTCCGATCCGAACCGAATTTGGCGATGCCGCGTACGCAGTCAGTGACGAGAAGGGCAAGCAGGTTGTAGACCGCTTCACCGCGCATTCAATGGTGAATTCTTTGTAACACACACCCGGTGACCAAGGGGTGCAGGTATGGGATGGCTCAAGCGGATCTTTTCTGGGGGTGAGGATGAAGTTCAGCAAGACGGCGTTTCAACTGCAAAACCCAAGGATGTCTCGGACTTCAAGAAGCTAGAGAACGGACTGGAGTACTGTGACTTGAAGGTGGGTGGCGGGGCAGCGCCCACCAAGGGCAAAGTGGTTACAGTTCACTATACCGGTTGGCTCACCAACGGGAAGCGCTTTGATAGTTCCGTTGTGAAGAACAAACCCTTCTCATTTCCGATAGGGAGAAGGCGGGTGATCAAAGGTTGGGATGAGGGTGTGATGTCTATGAAGGTGGGCGGCGTAAGACAGCTGAGAATTCCTGCGAGTCTGGGATACGGTGCTGCAGGACATCCTCCTGTCATTCCAAAGAATGCGACGCTGGTGTTCGAGGTCGAGCTGCTCGAGGTAAAGTAGAGTCCCGACACCTTTCTGCTTTTTCCTGTACGAAACGTGGGCAAGAGGGAGTCCAACATTTGGTATCGCTCGAGTCAAACGAATTCGGGATTGTGGCACCTCTTTTCGAGGGCCACCGTTTGAAGCGTATTGATATCGATGCCACTCTAGAGGGTGTCACCGGGTCAGTTATTGTCGACAATGCCCAATCACCGGATGCAGCACGGATACAATCCGGAGGATACTCCTTATTCGGGGGCGATTCTCGACTGTCTGAATCCGAAGAACTACTGCGAAAGTGTTCACGGTCGATAGTAGTTGAGGATAAGCGATGGGAAGAACGGATGATTCAAGTACAGGGAGATCGAATCGGCAAGTTTGTGCGACATGAGTTTCGCTCAGATCCGCTTGACCCGGATCACCTGCAGGAGATGAGGAGCCGACTTCCAAAGGACTACATTATACAAGAATTGGATACGGATCTAACTGGAAGAGCCGTCAATGATATCGGAGAAATTTGTCTGGGTGCCTTCGGGACACCGCAAGACCAGGCAAGGAGTGCCCCAGGTTTCTGCGTGCTCAAGGGAGACCTGGTTGTTTCCGCTGCGACTTCCGCAGTGGCATGCTCATATGGGATAGACATTCAGATCACAACTCATCCGGGATATCGGAGACTGGGTCTGGCAACATCTGTCAGTGCTGCGTTGATCCTGAGATGTATGGAGATATCGATGGAGCCACACTGGAGTGCTGCTAACGATTGGTCTGCAGAGCTGGCCAGGAAACTCGGATATGTAGAAGACTTCTCCTTTGTCCAGTACTACCTGAAGTTCTGAGAAGTCGTTTCGTCANAGCCATCGTTCACTTGAACCAGACTGGGAAATGTCTTTGNCCGATCGAATGAAAATCTTGATCGTCGGTGCTGCCGGAGCCGTTGGTACAACCCTCATCAAGGGTATGTGCGACAGGTATGCNNTGAGGGGATTCGATCTTCATCCGGCGCACGATCTCGATGACACTATCATTGGGGATGTGGGATCCTACAAAGACATCCTCCAAGCTACCGAGGGGATGGACGCCGTAATCCACCTCGCTACCGGTGAACAGTCTTGGGATGGGATACTGCATTCGAATATTGTAGGTACATACAACGTGTTCGAGGCGGCACGCGAATGCAGCGTACGCCGGGTGGCATTTGCGAGCAGGGCAGGACTGCTTTCTCCTTACCCGAGAGATATTCAAAGGACCATTGGAATGCCAACGCGGCCCGAGAGCTACTATTCCGTGAGTAAGGCCTTCGGTGAAAGCCTCGGTTACATGTATTCGGCCAGGCACGACATGGAAATCGTGTGCGTGAGAATTGGAAACTTCAGCAAAGCCCGCCCTGAGCCACAGCACCCACATCAGCTTGGACACAGGGATGCCGTTCACCTGTTCGAGCGGGCAGTTGTTCACCCTCGGGTTCGCTTTGAAATTGTCTTTGGCGTTTCCGACAGTGACTGGCCACTCTACGACCTGGATCACGGACGTGATGCCATTGGGTACAATCCCAAGCAGAGATCGGTAGTTCCCCTGGAAGATCGGGACGAGTGATGACACACTCGGCTTGACGAAGAAGGAAGGAGAGTCGGTAGCCTGGTGAGGGATCTCAAGGAGATCGCACACCATTATTTCGAGCGTCTATTGAACGGCAAAGATCTAACCGTGTGCGACGAGGTGCTTGCCGAGTCCTACGTCGACCACGCTGCTCCATCCGGATCACTCAGGGGCCCTGAACCTACCAAGACCCATGTTTCCCAGATGTTCAGGGAGATCCCTGATCTCAAGGCAGAGGTGGTAGACATACTCGCCGAATCCAACAAGGTAGCCGCGAGAGTCAGATGGACCGGGCATTGCCAGGACTCGGGAGACCCAAGCGAAAAGGAAGGTATTGTAATTCTTCATTTCAACGCAGACGGCCAGATGGTTGAGCGTTGGTCCGCATATTCCTAGACATTACTGCAAAGGTGAAGGATTGAAGGATCTGATCAGGCTTCCAGAGCAATTGCCTCCTCATCCACGTGTCTTTGTCACGGCGGCGGACATCGATCGAATTCGCGCCCTTAAGGATGAGACATGGGTTCGGGTGGCTACCAGCAGACTGCTGGAATGTGTGGACACGGAGTACGAACCGGTTGGGCATCTGGGGGCAGAAGCACATCCTGAGAAAAACAGTGTCTGGATCTACCAGAGTTTTTTACATGCGCTTGCGTTCCACCTTTCCGATGACCAGAAATACCTTAAACGAGCAGTAGATGACCTCAGGAACATCGCGGAAGGATATCTCCTTTGGCCTATCCGTGAGGGTTTTATTCGCGCGTCCACCTATGGATTGGTGGAATCCAGGTTTACCCTATGGTTCGCCGGGGCGTATGACCTTCTGGCGGCTACAGGGCTCCCGGAGGGCGATGTTCGTCTCTTCGAGGAAGCGCTTGCTTCAACCCGGGACACCACCAACAGGTGCCAACATTGGACGTGCGGGAACCACAACACCTGGAATCTGGCCGCACGTCTGGCAGCGGGTATTGCCCTGGGATCTCTCGGCGACATCGAAGACGTGTTGTGGGGATGGGAATTCCAGGGAAGAGGCAGGTACGGTTTTGTTCACCAGTTGCGTCATGATCTGTTGTCTGACGGCCTGCACTGGGAGCGGACACCGGGCTACCATTTCTACACGCTGATGGCAATGACCGAACTGGTCTGTATGTTTGAGCACATCGGGATGGACTTCTGGCATAAACACCTTCCCACGCAGATGGTAGATGATGGTGACGACCACCACAGGGCATACGGGCCCGATGGAAGCAAGAGCTTCAAAGCTGCATTTGATGCACCCTTCTACTTGACATTATCCGACGGCGACCTCTCTCTTGTGCATGATTCGGGGCTCGAGAATCTCAGGGGTGTTTGGATTTGGGGNCCGCTATACGAGCTCGCATACCANGCCTATGGAGACCCCAAATACGCCTGGTTGCTCGCGCTNATAGANAGGACNTACCGGGATNGACCCGAGCGTAAAATTGCGGCCCTTCCGATGTCCATGCAGTCTCGAAATGGAACAGCCGATTTTGTACGATTGCACAAGTGGCCGTTGCCAGAGGGGCGATTTTCCATTGATGAGAATACAAAGATATCTCTAACAGGCAGACATGAACTGGCTTCAACGGTTTTCCCCGATACCGGTGTGACCGTATTGAGGAATCGGGAATCGACCGGAGCGGCCATCCACCTTCACTGGGGTCCTCACAGTGCAGGGCATCAAAGCCCGGCGGCACTGCACGTAGATCTGCACGGTGGGGGCAAAAGACTTACGGATTCGCCGCGATCTGGCGGATATGATGATCCTGCTCATCTCACCTGGTACCGCTCAACCATCGCGCACAATACGGTAACGGTGGATGAGGCATCCATGATCCCTTATGACGAGGATGGGGATTCCATCTGGAGGTCTGACTCGTCTTCGGAACCCACGGACGGCGAGCTTGAGCTATTTCAGCCGGGAGNTCACTTCCAGGCTTGTCGGGTGTACAACACAAATGTGTATCCCGGTGTAAGGTTGGACCGTACGGTGATCCTTACGTCACAGTATTTTCTAGATGTCTTCAGGGTATTGAGCGAGGATCGCCACCAGTACGATTATGCTATGCACGTGCTTGGAAAGCCGGAGGTGACCGGAACGCCGGAGCAGNCGNCTTTTGGCAGCTCGAATGGCTATNGGCACNTGAGGGATGTAAGGAAGTGGACTCTCTCGAGTGGAGATTGTGAGGTCAGATGGTCCTGCAAGGCGAATCTGAGAACCTGGCTGAGAATACCGGATTCCGCCACGTTGTATACTTCCAACGATCCACCAGACCCGGAAGAGGGACATTCACTGGGTGGCCTCCAGCAGCTGCCGTCGAGATCCAGCATAATTCTACGAGCGGTGGGTAAGAGCGAGGTCTTCGTATCGCTCTGGCACTATGCAGGACCGGAACCGAATGTTCAAGTGATTGCGTCCGGACCCGAAAGTGAGGTTGGTATATNGGTGACCGGAAGTGATGGCGAAGTTCTGTGGACCGTTCCGTTCGAGCCCGNACCAGTCGTATTGAAAGCCCCAGGTTTATGAAATCGGACACATTTAACATGGGGATAGTTGCCCTGGACGTGAATGTGGATGCCAATGCTGCCGTACTTCACTTCGAGGACGGCAGCTACATCGAATTCGTCCATACGAGCAGGTCTAATCGTTGGGCAAAGCCTTCTTCTGAATCTGGAGTATCTGAAAANTGTTGTGAAGCCATGAAATCTTTCAGGTTAAACGGCAAGCATTTGCAGGTATACTTTGAGGATGGGAGTGCCATCGATCTTCCGGTTGTTGTGAACCAATTATCTTGGTCGGATATAACCGGGAATGCAAAAGGAGGGACGCAGTGATTCTGCGAGGAGGTGTAGCAATATTCACTTTTGTGTTGGTTCTGTCGTCACTGGGCAATGCCGATGAAGGGGAAAAGAAGTCACATAACCTGGAGCGCCACTTCAAGCGGATGAAAGCTTCCGTGATGAAGGAAGTAGAAATGGCACTTAAGAAAAAGAAAGGTCATCCAAATATCGCCCCCCTCGGAAAGCAACTGAGGTTGAGCTTCAGGCTAGAACCTGTCGGAAAGGACGACAAGCCCTTTGCCGTCTCAGTTGCGAAAAAACAGTATGGGATGAAGTTGAACTCGCGTGAGGCTACATTCGGTCTCCAGATCAGCGGCCAACTGGCACTGGTAGGGGAGACGAAGGACAAGGTCGGGATGGCCTTCCAGAGCGGCATCGACTTCAAAAAGGGGGACACTACCGGACACGTCGACGCAAACGGCAGTGCGATTGTGAGTATTGGAGGAGGTATTGGAGGAGAAGCTGAGCTGACCGTTCTGGGAGATAAGACGCTCATGGTGAGTGTAAAGGAGATAGAATAGGTGTTGCGGGCCGCGTGGGGGACTAGAGCGCTGTCAATCGGTGAAGCGTGCGATTGCTATGCCGGATTCTCCTGCCACTGAGTAGAGGAGGTAGGTCTCATCGTCTTCGCGGTATATGCAGGGGTCGCGAAGTTGACGGACCCGTTTGTGTACGGAGCCACGAGCGGAAGGTACAAGCTGAAGGTCGACACCTTCATAGTCAGTTTCAGGCTCGATCACTTCTTTCGGTTGCGTGTGTTTCCAATTCATCCAATCGACACTCAGGTTGATTGTAGAGGAGAGAATACGCTCCGGGCAGTCGAATGCGTTGCTGTAGAAGACGGTAAGGATATTGCCGTCCAGTTTCAAAGCGGTGTGTCGAATGTCTTCTGTAAAGAGCATTGGGCCTTCCACGAAATCTGTAAGGCCATCTCTGGACCTGTAGAAAATCCCCGGCATTCCGAGCGCGTAGGTGTACTCTTTCCACTTGAATACACGGAAGTAAGAATTGCCCAGGTCTTCGGGTTTTGCCGTGAAGCTCAGACCGTCCTGCGATCGAGCGACCTTGGCCTGCTGCACCTTTTTCGGGACAGGTCCATGGTAGTACATGCGGATTNCACGGAGGTCATCCAGGATGTGCACATCCGGTGAAGCTACATGAGACACGCAGTATGCATTCTCCAGGTCCAGGACTCCTGGTTCGTGAATCTTCCAGGGCCCATCCAGATTACCTGCATAGGCCATCCGAATATACTTTCCCTGATGATGCGCGAAGTAGAGGTAGTACTTCCCGAGCGGGTTGTCGACCCAATCCGGAACGCGGATCAGTGATGGGCCGTTGATGTTGGCGCCCATTCGGGCGTCCATGTTCGGACGGATGATCGGGTTGGTAGATAAGCGCGTTAGGGGCATGATAGTAGCGTCCTAAGTCGGGGGTCGGGAGTCTAGAACAAAGTCAAAAACGGTGATTATGGTTCTCGCTGAATTCAAGTGGTGATGGCAGGTGGGCGACCACAGGGGGCCGCCCCGACATAGAGTATGGTGATCGTTGTGGTCGGGTGGAACCTGTATGGAATGGAAGTTAATGAGATTGGGGAACCGGAAGCCAGGACTAAATGGTGTGAGTTCAAGTGGGGTCCAGTGAAATGAACAGGATGGTCTCGGTAGCGCCAATGATGGATTGGACAGACCGACACGAGCGCTATTTTCTCAGGCTGTTCTCCGGGCACATCCTACTTTATACCGAGATGATTACAACTGGTGCGATTATCCACGGTGACCGGGAATATTTGCTTGGGTATCATCCGCTGGAGCACCCCGTAGCGCTCCAAATCGGGGGAAGCGATCCAGAAGATCTGGCAGAATGTGCCCGGGTTGGTGAGGCATACGGCTACGATGAGATCAACTTGAATCTGGGTTGTCCGAGTGATCGTGTGAAATCCGGAAATTTNGGCGCGTGCCTGATGGCTGAGCCGGNATTGGTATCACGTTGTGTAGAGGCAATGCAGAAAGCGGTCCAGATTCCTGTAACCGTGAAGACCCGTACCGGCATAGACGATCAAGATTCATACGGTGAACTCCATCAATTCGTTGAGAATATTGCAGGAGCCGGGTGCGAGGTGTTCATTATCCACGCCAGGAAGGTTTTTCTGGAAGGATTGAGTCCCAAGGAAAACAGAGAGATTCCGCCTTTGAGATATGATATGGTTCACGATATCAAGCGGGACTTTCCGAAGTTGACATTGGTGATCAATGGCGGCATAAGGTCGATTGACCAGATCAGGGAGCAGTTGGAGCTGGTTGATGGAACGATGATCGGTCGGGAGGCGTATGAAAATCCCTACTTCCTCGCTTCTGTGGACCAGGAGATATTTGGGGATGATAGACCGGTGCGATCACGACACGAGATCGTTGAGGAATTTGAGGACTATATGGCGGCAGAGCTAGAGAAAGGTGTTCGCTTTATGTCCATCGCTCGTCACCTGATGGGGCTGTTCAAGGGTGTGCCCGGTGCGAGATCGTGGCGCCGGCATCTTGGAGAGAATGGGACATCGCCGGATGCGGGAGTGGATGTCCTTCGAGGTGCTGCCAGATTCGTTCCTGAAAATGCGTAATGGACTAACCTGCCTTTTCGCTCGCGTTGATCAGATCTGCAGAGGTGGTGGAGTATCCAACGGTGAGTTCTGTATCGATGATTGCGTTGCGTGTCAGGTCAAAGTCATCGAACGTGTCTTCTACTTCGATGGCGGACGTGCAGTCCCGTACAAGAATGGTGTCATAGCCCCTGTCTGTTAGTGCACGCATTCCGTAGTCTCGAAAAGGCACGCACATATTTGCTGCAAAACCCGCGTAGAACAACTGCAGGATTTTCTTGTGCTTCAGCAGGCGATGCAATTGGTCACCCGTCACGATTACATGGTCTCCCTCCTGTGGCCGGGATTCCGGAATGATGTCACGGTTCGCGATGATGTTGTGGAACAGCTGCTGATGGGGTTCCTTAGGCCTGGCGAATTTTTCATAGTCACCGGTCTTGGATCGAAAA
Organism: Gemmatimonadota bacterium; assembly: GCA_002709665.1. Classification (GTDB taxonomy): domain Bacteria; phylum Latescibacterota; class UBA2968; order UBA2968. The sequence continues at coordinate 51,382 of PAQK01000042.1, forward strand.
TCAGGAGGCGGCCAGTTGTCAGCAGGTTTTCCTGATCTTCCGTGGGTCTCGTGATCTCCTGCGAACTGGGTCCACTGGGGATAGCGTTTCGCGCAGTCCGGACTGGGTGCGTGGATGACTGTTCCACCCATTCTTCTGAAAGCGTCGGTTAATGGTCTGATCCGATTCACCGTGATGTCTCGCCCCCGCTCGAGGTGGGTAGAGACGTAGTGGTCGCTCCAGACATCCACTAGAATCAGGGTAATCTGGCTCACGTCGAGATCCCACTCAAGCGTTTTGAGCTGGAAATCAGCCTCGGTTACATAAGCGGTGCGCGGTTGGTGATAGTAACGGACGGGGACGGATATGTTTGGCATCTTGTTTCCCGAGTCGAGGGTTGTACGAAAACATCGCGGCATTTGAAGGGCTGAGAATTGCCGGCACGCGACCGAATATGTCACCCCAAAAATTTCGTGTCAAGGCGTATTTTACTTTGGAGGGTTAGATGCTGATCGGCTATGTGAGTGATGAAAGGTATGTTGCGGTATCCGGAGTACTGTTTGAATTAGAGGGAGATGGCGCATCCGTTGAGGTGAGGTCCCGGGCGACGGGAAGTGTTTATGCGGATGTTGCACCAGGGGAGTACCTGATTACGCTTCATAAATCTGGTTATGGGTCCAAACGTGTCAAATTGTCCCTGCCGGTGAACGAGCCCTATAACTTTCGGCTTCTGAAGGACGGTCTTCTGGGGTATATGTGGCCCAAGTGGGTCCAGGCTGGGGAGCGATCTGAATTCAGAGTACACGCTGTTGAGGCGTACAAACTCGAGCTCTGGCGATATGGTTGGGAAAAGGAGTTGGTGGGTCCCATCGGGTGGTATGACGAACATGGTCCGTCAGCTACGATGCAGATCAGTCCGGACGGAGACTACACGCAAGAGGGCATAAGGTGGAATTCCCAAGGGTATACGAGTCCAACACATAAGCAGTATGTTACCGCACCTGATCGGTCCGGTCTTTACTACCTTCATGCGAAGGGCGAATCGGGTGAGTTCTTCTCCTTTCCATGGATTGTAGCACCCAGGGCACCTTCCTCAGATGTGGCGGTTCTGGCATCGAACATGAACTGGAACGCATATAACAACTTCGGCGGTCGAAGCAACTACATCCATGCCGATGGCTTTCCGGAAAAGCCGACCGTGAATGCCCGGATGGATCTGAGCAGGTATACGGATTCTCGTCACTTGCATTTCATCTCAGAGTCGTACGCGCCGCTTTCCTTTGACCGACCGGAGTTGATCAACTTCATTGCTGAGGCCGAGGAGATCACGGACCCAATTGAGGGTCGGTCGAATTGCCACGTTGCCCCCGCCGAGTGGCGGCTCTTTGGGTGGCTGGAACGAGAGGGGTTCACATATGATCTTTACGCGGAGACACAATTTCATACGGGCGTGCTGGATCTGGATCAATACAAAGTTTTGATCATCAGCACACATCCGGAATATTGGTCGGCTGATATGTATTTCAAGTTGAAGGAATGGGTGTTCGAGCGAGGCGGAAAGCTGATGTATCTGGGTGGGAACGGGCTGAACTGCGAAATACAGTTCCTGGATGAGTTTACGATGGTATGCCGAAACGGAGATAAGGGTGGCGGCTTCAGCCACATGCAGAAGTCCGGGTTGGACAGCAGATTCGATTTGTTCCACGAGTCGGAGGCATGTCTCCTGGGTGTTGTCTGCTCTGAGACCGGTATCATGACAGGTGCACCTTACAGGGTAATCGATGATACACACTGGATCTTTGAGGGAACAGGGCTGGCAAAGAATGATGTTTTCGGTGAGAAGTGTCTGCACATGCGATGTCCAGGTGGTGCGTCCGGTCATGAGACAGATAAGATATCGGAGAACTCGCCAAAGAATATTCAGATGCTGGCCAAAGGGCTCAATCCAGATGAAGGTGGCGCTGAGATCGTGTATCACGAGACCGAAAGTAATGGGGAGGTGTTTTCCGTGGGGTCGATCAACTATCCCAGTTCTCTGCCTGTGGATGAGAATATTTCTAAGATTACTAAGAATGTGCTCGGTCGGTTTTTGGGATAAATTATCTCTAGGGTGGAGAAGAATGAGAAGAGCTCTCTTTTCCCCACCCCCTTTCCGGCGACCCCTGTCGCCGTGACACTTTTGGCCGCGCTCCAAAAGTGCCCAAAAAATCGCTCGCTTCCCTCGATACACACGCTTCGCGTGCACTCGGGACCGCGAGGACCTTTGCCTGGAACACTGATCGTGGGTGGTATAGGCTGGATATTTTGCTGGGCAGGCATCCACTTAGCCCACATTGCCTCCAAGCGCCCCAACCGCGGCTTCCAGATGCCCATTCCCGTCACCCCTTCACCGCCCTCGGTAATGCGAATGGCCCCAGCCCCCTGGTGCGCAGATCTGTGAAGCGGGTAGGCGGCGTGTTTCCAGGACCGGATGGGAAAGATCGGATGCCACCCATTCCTCCGCCTCGTGGGTGGTGGTGCAGGAATGGAGCGGTGAGACTGGTAAGGGCAGGACCTAAACCCAGAATACACAGTTAGGTGAAAAATGGAAAAGCAAGTCAGAGTTCAATTGGATCTTCGGATTCCAATGCGTGACGGCGTAGAATTATACGGCGCTATGTACAGGCCTGAGGATGGCGAGCGATTTCCCGTGCTTCTTATTCGATCACCTTACAGCACACAGCATCCTAGATATATTGAGTGGGCGATGCGGTTTGTTGAGAGCGGGTACGCAGTTGTAATGCAGGATTCGAGAGGGAGATACGAGTCGGATGGGAAGTGGCGGCCTTATATCGATGAGGCGCAGGACGGATACGATACACAGGAATGGATCGGCCAGCAGGCCTGGTGTGACAGCACGATTGGGACGTTCGGCATTTCGTACCCCGGGTTTACGCAAATATTGCCTGCACCCTACAGAAGCAGGTTCGTGAAGGCTCTTGTCCCAATTGCGAACCAGGAGGACAATTTCGGCCACCTCCGTTACAACGGCTTACTCCAGCAACAGAATGCGATGAACTGGATCTGGCTGGGAGACAGAACGAATCAGAACGCGCCGAGGGAACTGATCGATTGGGACGAAGTGTATCGGCGGCTGCCTTTGCTGACGGCGTTGGATGACATCGGCGACAGACCGTTCTACAGAGATGTGATTCGCAACAATGAATTCAATTCTTTCTGGTCATCGTATAGTATGAAGGGGAAGTATCAGCAGGTGGAGACACCGGCATACTTCATCACAGGATGGTATGACAACCTGGTTCACGAAGGGTTCAAGTGTTTTGCAGGCTGGCAAACTTCGAATTCCGAAGAGGTGCGAAGAACTACACGGCTTATGGTAGGTCCGTGGACCCATTCGAAAATCGGAAGTGCAGAACCTTTTGGTGATGTGGATTTTGGCATGAATGCTGCGGTCGATATACCCGCGGAGCATGTTCGTTGGTACGACCAGAGAATGCGTGGAAAAGACACCGGTATAGATAATGATCCGCCTGTCCGGATCTTTGTCATGGGAGAGAACATATGGCGGTCGGAATCCTGTTGGCCCCTGGAACAAACTGAATACACCCCGTTCTACCTCCACTCCAACGGTAAAGCCAATTCAGTGAATGGGGATGGAGAACTCAGCAAGGAAAGACCCGGAGACGAACCCGCAGACTACTTCAACTACGATCCTGAGGATCCGATCCCAACCCTCGGCGGTCAGAGCATGTTTCCAGGGAATACGGGGCCCAGAGACAGAAGTGCCCTCGAGGAGCGGAATGATATCCTTGTTTTTACTTCGCCGGTGCTTGAGGACGGGATGGAAGTAACGGGACCGCTCGAGGTTAGACTCTTCGCCGAGTCAGATGCCCGAGACACAGACTTTGCCGCAACGCTGGTCGATGTTCATCCGGGTGGGGCTGCCATACACATCACCGAGGGCATCGTACGGGCCCGCTTCAGAGAATCGTTCGAGAACCCCAGCCTGATTGACCCTGGGGAGATCGTTGAATACCGATTCGCACTCTGGGAGACCAGCAATTTCTTCCGACCAGGACACCGTATCAGACTGGAAATATCGAGCAGCAACTTTCCCAGGTTCGATCGTAACCTCAACACGGGAACGACACCAGGTCTCGATGACAAGAAACAGGTTGCGCGCCAGACAGTCTATCACCGAGAAGGATATGCCTCTCACGTCCTATTACCCGTGATCCCAAGATGAGTATCAAGGGAGAAATTGTCCGTATCGGCGCCGACGTAGGTGGGACATTCACTGATGTGATTGTAACCGATGGCCTGGGTGGCATATGGACGCACAAGGTTCCGTCCACCCCGCCCAACTTCGAGCAGGCAGTGCTCAATGCCGTTGCTCATTTGCTTGCGAAGGCTAATATCGAGGGTAGTGCGGTTAGAGACATCGCCCACGGTACTACTGTGGCTACAAATGCTGTGTTGGAGCACAGGGGAGCCAGAACAGCACTGGTTACCACCAAGGGATTTCGGGATGTGCTCGAGTTACGCAGAATTCGAGCACCCCAGATGTACGATCTCTTTTTCGACAAGCCGCCCGAGCTGGTCGAACGATATTTGCGATTCGAGGTTTCCGAGCGGATTTCTGCACATGGGGAGGTTCTTGCTCCCATCGATCCAGTGGAACTGGAAAAGCTAAAAACAACGCTCCTGAACGAGGATGTTGAGTCCGTGGCGGTGTGTACGCTACATTCCTATGCGTTCCCGGAACACGAACGCGTAATCGGGGAGTTCCTAGAGACTCACCTGGGTGGGATCCCTATTTCACTTTCTTCAGAAGTGTTGCCTGAGCGGAAAGAGTATGAGCGTACAGCAACAACTGTTGTGAATGCCTACGTCAGACCTGTGATGGCGCAATATCTTAAGAGCATGCGGACAGGTCTGGAGCAGGTAGCGATAGATGCACCCGTGCTGATTATGCAAAGTGCCGGCGGACTCACCCCGGAATCCGATGCAGCCCAAAGGCCCGTTTACGTTCTCGAGTCCGGCCCTGCTGCGGGTGTGCTGGCGGCGGGATTCGTGGCAAAGCGGCTGGGCATAGGGAATGTGGTGACATTCGATATGGGTGGCACCACCGCAAAGGCATCCATGATCGAGAACGGGGAGATTTCCTATAGCCCGGAATATGAAGTCGGTGCGACCGTTTCGGCAGGCAATCGACTCGTGGGTGGTGGGGGCGAGCTGATCAGGGCGCCAAGCATCGATATCGCCGAGGTGGGTTCAGGCGGCGGCAGCATTGCATATCTGGATGCAGCGGGCGGTTTACGGGTTGGCCCCAGGAGTGCAGGCGCCATACCCGGCCCGGCGTGCTATGGTCGTGGCGGACAGGAGCCGACGGTCACCGACGCAAACGTGGTGCTCGGGTACATCCATCCAGGCGAATTGGCGGATGGTGAGGTAAAAGTAGATCCGGAATCAGCCAGGAGAGCGGTCCAGGACCACATTGCCGAGCCTCTGGGCATGAGCCTTCTGGAAGCCGCAGAGGGAATCCACCGTATCGCGAATGCCCGGTCGATGCGAGCCCTCAGATCGGTATCGACAGAGCGAGGTCGAGATCCGAGAGACTTCATCTTGATGGCCTTCGGTGGATCGGGTCCCATGCACGCAGCCGGGCTCGCGACAGAACTGATGATTTCAGAGATCATCGTTCCGGACATGCCCGGACTTTTCAGTGCTTTGGGATTGCTGTATTCCGGTGTCGAACATCATGACGTGAGAAGCTGCCTGCTTACTGGTGAGGAGCTAACCACGGATTCTCTTGCGGCACACCAGATAGACATGGCCAAGGAGATTATGGCTCAGTTTGTTTTTGAGGGTTACCAGGAGAAGGAGGTAGGGCTTAACTACAGTGCGGATGTACGATTCAAGGGACAGGCGTCCGAGATCAGGATTCCCCTGGGTGAGCAGGTGATAGATGTTGCCGGTATAACAGATATGTGCCAGTCGTTCGAGCGTGAACACGAGCAGCTATACGGCCACCGGTCAGACCCCGACAATCCGATCGAAGTGGTTGCCGTCAGGTTGATAGGAAGGGTTGAGACAGAGTCGGGAGAGACCCGGTTGCGAAGGGCGGATCAGTTGGTAAAAAGCCCAGGAACTCGGAAGGCATATTTTGGAGCGCAATATGGGGTGGTGGACACGGCAGTAGTCAATCGTGGCGATCTCGGTGGAGAAGTAGCCGGACCACTGTTGATCGATGAATACGATTCGACAATTGTGATACCTCCTGGGATGAAGGGAAGTTGTGATGAGGGGGGGAATGTGAGAGTCAGATAGGAAGCGTGCGGCATCCTATGTCCGGAGTGAAAGGAGAGAACCATACTGGCTTCTCGACTCCGCTCGAAGTCACAGGGTGATCGAATAGTCAAAATCATTCGTTTCAGGTTGGCGTTCTATTTTGGAGGTGTAATGAGTAGGCAGATAGAGATGGGGGATTGTGCTAATGTGCTTGTGGTAGCGATTACTCCCAGGAGCCCGTATAGGAAGGCAGATTTGGAGGGGATTCGGACTAATGTGAGGTTCCTGGTAGAGAATGGGATATCGTTCGTGATGCCCGAGTGCGGCACAGGTCAGGCATACGACACGAATCTTGCCGAGTATGAGTCCGTGGTTGGGACATTCCTGGAAGCTGCCGGTAACGATGCCTTTGTTGTGCCGGGAATCGGTCCTGGATATGGACGTTCAATAGAGATGGGAAATATTGCACGTTCGTTGGGGGCGGCCGGGGTTATGATTATGCCAGTGGTTGGGCCAGGCAGCGCAAAAGGTGTCCGGGCAGGTTTGAGTGAAATCGCTGATGTAGTCAAGTTGCCTACAATTCTATATCAGAGGCGGCTGGACATTATGCCAGTGGATGACACGATTGAATTGTGCAAACAGGACGCCATAGTCGGTTTGAAGTATTCGGTAGATGATATGACTGCTTTTCGGAAGATAAACGATGGTGCAGGGAACAGTGCGGCGATGGTTTGTGGGATGGCCGAGGAACCGAGTATCGAATATCTGACGGAAGGAGCCGTGGGATTCAGTTCCGGGATGGCCAATTTCGTGCCGGGGTTGAGTCTCAGGATACTGTCCTCATTTGGCAATGGTGACATGGTAGAGGCTGAGCGGATTCAAGAGCTGATGCTGCCATTCGAGGACTTCCGAGGGGAATGCCAGGCGAGATACAGCACCTCCGCATTGCACGCGGGTATGGATCATGCAGGTTTGGCGGGCGGCCCGGTTATCCCGTTTTCGGAAGATGTAGATGGAACAGACCTACCGAGGTTGGCGTCGATGATGGACACGCTGATGGCTGAAGTAGAGAAAGTTTCGTGATCAACATCATAAGTTGAGCGGTTAAAGTATGGTCAGGATAGATGTGATTACCCGGGAAATTGTGCAGAATGCGCTCGCCTCAGCTGCCGACGAGATGAGTATGGCACTATACAGGACCGCCTATTCTACTATTGTGCGGGACTGCCTGGATTACTCCACTTCGCTCTGCAATGCCAGGGGTGAGATGATTGCCCAGGGGGTTACCATTCCCCTACATCTTGGCTCGGTTCCATTTGCGATGTCAGCGCTGTTCGAAAAGTTCGAAGACGATATGGACCCGGGCGATGTGTTCATCCTGAATGATCCCTTCGACGGAGGGATGCACATTCCAGATATCTTCATTGTTCGTCCGATTTTTTGGGAGGGAGCACGAGTTGCCTTCGCTGTGAGCACCGCACACCATCTTGATCTGGGGGGAAGATTGCCCGGGAGTTCGGCTTGCGACAACACGGAGATCTTTCAGGAGGGGATCCGGATCCCGTGGCTCAAGCTTCATCGAAAAGGGGAACCGGACGAGTCGATCTACTCCCTGATTCGGACGAATGTACGTGTACCCCATATGACAATTGGAGATTTGCGTGCTCAGCTTGCGGCCTGTCATATAGGTGAGCGCGCGGTGCATACACTCATCGAGCGGTATGGACTGGAGACTTTTGTAGCAGGCGCCGACGATCTGATCGATTACACTGAGCGACTTGTGCGAGCGGAGATCGAGGCGTGGCCTGATGGAACTCACGCGTTTACCGACTATCTGGACAGCGATGGTGTGGGGGGACCACGTGTAAAGGTTCATGTGGAAGTTACAGTGTCCGGGGATCAATTGACGGCCGATTTTACCGGGACAGATCCGCAGGTACGAGGAGCCATCAACAGCACGTTGTCCTTCACTGCCGCGGTTGTCGCCCTTTGCGTGCGATCCGTGATGAAGGAAGAGATCCCGAACACCGAGGGTATGTTCCGCCCTCTGGAGATAATCGCACCTGAAGGAACGTTGGTGAATGTGTCGATGCCCGGTGCTTCATCGATGCGGGGCGTGACTGGATTTCGGATGACGGATACGGTCTTCGGGGCACTTGCGGGCCTGCTGCCGGACCGTGTCCTTGCTGCAGGAGAGGGAGGAAACACCCTTGTAATCATAGGAGGGCAGCGAGAAGACAGTTCTCCATATGTGTTCTACGAGCTTATGTCGGGGACCTGGGGTGCTCGGCCAGACCGGGATGGAAATGACGGTCTGTGCAATCCTGCAAATGTGGCGAGCAATATCCCGGTCGAGCAGGCTGAGTGTGAATATCCTGTTCGAGTCGAACAATATGCCCTATTGCAGGACAGTGGTGGGGCAGGCAAGTTCAGAGGCGGCATGGGAATTGTGCGTGAGTGGCAACTTCTGGAGGGTGAAGCCCACCTGGCCATTCGGTCTGATCGCAGAGATCACCTGCCCTATGGTCTCTACGGTGGAAAATCGGCCAGCGGGTCCATCAATGTATTGCATCATTCTGAGGAGCAAGAAGTGCTGCCCACGATGATATCCACTCCCATGAAGGCGGACGAGGTGATCTATCACAGGCAGGCAGGCGGCGGAGGATGGGGTGATCCAATGGAGAGGGATCCGCAGGCAGTTGCCAGCGATGTGAAGAATGGACGGGTATCGATGGGAAAGGCGATAGAGGCATACGGCGTGATTATGTGTGAAGACTTCGAGATCGATATGGATCGTACTGCTGAACTGCGTCGGGAAATGTCCGGGGGATGATGAACTGAATGAGAGAGACTGTAGATTCAGGTGAATGAATTGGGTGTCTCTTTAAAGACAGAGCCTAATGCGTCAGGGATCAAATCAAGAGCGAAGGTTGTTGTGGGACGTGTGACACTCCTGGTGATGGCCGCGTTGATTGTGACTGCCTGTAGTAGTTCTATGATGAAGCTTGCCAAGCGGGGGAATCGCGCGGGTGTGGAAGCTAAGATTGCGGCCGGCGAGGATGTCAATGCTAGGTCTCCCAGGGGAACAGCGCTGGTGCAGGCAGCCCGAGGGGGACACGCCGATGTGGTAAGGTCACTTATTGCAGCTGGTGCGAATCTGGAGCTGATGGCATGGACTACGGGGGCAAGGCATGGGTCAACTGCAAGCACCCTGAAGTATTAGCGATATGTGCCTGTGAACGTGGACAGCTCCGGCCCGCAGTCAAATTTCATGATTGCAAAATCTGATCCGGTGGTGTGGGTGCGCCAGGAAGGGAATACAGCCCTGATGCTGGCATCTCAGAACAGTAGGCTGGAGGTCGTAGAGATTTTGCTTAGTGCGGTGCAAAAGTGAATGCCCGTAGCGGAAGGGAAGCGGTAACTGGAGGAAAGCCTGGAAATCAGGATTACCGCGTATATAAGCCAGGTTATTTTCCTAAATAGAGCGGGAAGACGACATTGACCTATGCGATGGATAACGGTCACACCAAGATCGCAGAGGTATTGTCGGAGGCCGGTGGTGTCGAGTAACAGGTCTGTAGAGTGGTAACTTCATCAACGTTACTGTGCGGAGGACTGTCATGCGTATAGGAGGGACTCTGAGTAAAATCTTACTGATTCTGGGCCTAATCGCCGGGGGTTCACTCGAGGTCTCAGCCTGCGGCGGCTTTTTTTGCAGGACCCAGCCGATGAATCAGGCCTACGAACGAATTCTGTTCGTTTCGGATGGCGAGGTGGTAACCACCCATGTTCAGATTGAGTATACCGGAACCGCGCCAGACTTCGCGTGGGTTCTGCCAGTGCCAACGCCGCCGGATTTGAAGGTCAGTCACAATGAGATCTTCAATCAGCTCGGGTTTGCTACACAACCCAATTTCATCCTGAACTGGGATGATGAGGGTGAGTGCAATCTCTTCTGGCAGGTGAGATTTACTGCAGCGGAGGGTGCAACGGACGATGCAACCGGCGGGGTGGAAGTTGTGTCCGAAGAACGGGTTGGACCGTACGATACGGCAGTGATCACTGCGGACGACCCGGAAGCGATATCGCACTGGCTGATTGGAAACGGCTACAACCTAGATGCCTTAGGTATGGACCTGCTCCGGCCGTATGTCGATGAAGGCTTCTACTTCGTGGCGCTGAAGTTGGCGCCCGATCGCGAGCTGGGCGACCTTCAGCCTCTCGCTCTGACTTACGCCGCCCAGTGCCCGGGAATTCCGATCAGACTGACTGCCGTTGCTACGCAGCCGGACATGGGTGTTTTGGCGTGGGTACTGGGCAGCAGCCGCGCAATTCCGAAGAATTATCTCCACGTACAGATCAATGAGGCGCGCATTGACTGGTTCAACGGAGGCTTCAACTATCCCGATGTAGTTACCGAGGCGGCAAACGAGGCGGGGGGGCAGGCCTTTGCAACTGACTATGCGGGGTCCAGCATCATAATGGCGGATCGGCTCTACCGTGAGGGTCAGTATGATCTGGATCGGCTCAGGGCCTACAAGGACCCGGTGGACTTCCTGGACGATATGCTGAGACAGGGCTTTCCAAGAGACAATCAGACACAAACTCTTATAAGAAGACACATTCCAATGTCTCAAACGGTTCTTGAAAAGGGCGTGCTGGCAGTTGTCTACAGGGGGGATCAGGAGGCATATAACCGCGCGGTTGAAGACACTACCTTACAGGCCGCTGCCGAGCGGTCTTTCTACAACAATATGGAGGCTTACCGAGAGTATTTGACCGACTTTACCTTCGATGCGAGCGCGTTTGCGGACGATCTGAATGTGGTGATCATCGAGCCGCTGCGCGTTGCGCAGAACCTAATGGGTGACTATCCGTATCTGACTCGATTGTTTACCACGCTTTCCGCAGACGAGATGACGGTAGACCCGATGTTCGACTTCAACCCCGATCTGCCAGACGTATCGAATACACGAACAGCGGATGCTCGGCTGGAGTGTCCCGAGGGAGATCCAGACAAGATCAACTTTGAGGAAATCGTCTTGATTGTCACCTTGAAGGACGGGAGAGAGATCCGATCCCAGCCCTACAAAAACCGTCCTCCGGGACCAACCTTATTCAGATCTGCTGCTGCAGTTGTCGAGCAGATGGATTCGTCCGGAGATCCGTTTCTGGTGCGTGGATTGTCACAGGCAACCCCTGACTTCGACGGCAGCGGAACAGTCGACTTCGACGATTTCTTGATGTTTGCTGCAGCTTATGGGCAAAAGAATTCAGAGTTCGATCTCACAGGAGATGGTGTGGTAGCGTTCAGCGATTTCATCGTATTCGCTCGAAATTACGAGGGGAATGCGAATTAGCCAGGTTTCGCTGTTCAAATAACAACTGAAATATAGAATTGCCCGGCATTCGTGACAAAGGTGAACCATAATTTCG
>PAQK01000043.1 GCA_002709665.1 Gemmatimonadota bacterium
TTTTTCTATTTGGAGAGGTCTTTTAATCATAAAAAACACTCTCGGATCTTGTTAGTAGTAGACTCTCCCAACAGCCTGCATTCTTCCTTGTTGAAGGATACACCATTATGAAATAGTTCCTCCAGAAATCTGCAGGTCACACCGATGTGATATGACTAACGTCTGCGGAGAAAATCTGTCTATCACCTTGGTGCATTGAATCAAAGATAATCTGTTTTCCTTGCGGATGCCAACGAGGATGCAAATCGCATCGGCAAGTCTTTGAAAGTTCTGGTGAATAAAGTTGACCAACTTTGAATAATTCAGTGGACTCAATATTATAGAGCATCAACGATTGAAGGCTAGATTGCTCATCTGGATAGGTATCAAGCAAAAGGAACCGCCCATCTGGGCTAAAAGTTGCATGACCATTTTCAATAAGAACCCCTTTACCGAATTCTTCAACGTCACCTGTCGATACGTGATAAAGATAGAAGGCTTGTTTACCCATATGGCAGGACCAGGCAAGGACTGTTTCATTATCGCACCAAACGGGATGGGAGATCATAGTTGTGTTCTTTTCCTGTGCGCTGAGTACGGCGTTGGTTGCCTTGAACTGGTTATCGTAATCAGGAGTAAATAGGTCTGTACATCCCAAAACATCAACAATTAGTGGTTCGATCTCAATAGCCAGTAGCCGATGTCGCCAGGTTCTTTGATCTGAGGGATTTGGGCTCCAGCGATGCAATACTAGTAGACGGTAACCTGCAGGATTGTATACGGGGTGGCTAAACCAATGAAAAGCGTCTTCCATTGATGAAACAAACTCAATCTCCGCCGCTTCAGACAAAGAGACAAGAAGTTGGGAATCGCCGGATTCTAGGTTGACTTCATATAAGCCTTCATCGTCTGGCAATCTTTCGAAGGTTGTGGATATTGGTTTATTCAACGAATAGCAAATAGTAGGATGTGAAAAGAGAAGGCGTTCAATATTCAGGCTAATGCCCCGCAGACCATCAGGTCGGACAGCGAAAATTGGCCATTCGAAAACCTTGCGATCATCTCGATCCAAATCTATCAGCATCGAACCAAAGCTACCGGATCTCCTGATGTTGAAACAAACCAGATCAGTGGAGGATCTGGAAACCCATTGCAGAGACGCTCCCTGCTGCCAATTCCAAGCAGTTGTTTCCCATATAGGTTTGAACTCTCCTCCTGGTATTGGCTCCATATAGCCAACTACAGCTGAGTCTCCTGTATCAGGGAACGCGTTCATTGGAGATACTTGGTGTAATAGAACCCGGCCTCCGAGTATGTCGAAGGAAGGCCTGTCATAATATCCGAAGAAATGCCACCTGTTTGAATCTGTTAGCTGTATAATTGGGCAATTAATCATCTTGGCTCCATATATTTCCTATCAATCACCTCTGGGCATAACCATCCTGAAGAAAGCGAAGGCAAGCGATATTCAGGTCCATTAATACGAGGAGCTAGACCTCAAGATGTGGTTTTAACAACAAAATTTTCTGGTCGTTTTCGATTCTTCTATCGACCGATAAACCTCACCTGTGGTTCATACTGCAATCAACAAAGACCTCATTGCTTTCAGGAGTACATCTTCAGCTTCGGAGGAAACGAGAGAGCATTCTGGAGATACCTCGTATCCACCCTCAGTATATGCGCTCGCAGTTCCGATATACCATGGACCTGCATCGCCATATGCAGCTAGGCAAATGCATCGGTCCGGCCTCATTGCTTGTGCCGCCAATTGATACTCCACGAAAAGTTCACCCGGCATATGCAGAATAGATGCGGGACCCAAGTTGAGCAAGCCAATCTCGAGATCTTTTCCTTCTTGTCTGCGATTCAGATAGGAAAGCGTTCGTGCAGCAAGAACTCTTGGACGTTTACCAAGCGATTCGTCAGAAAGTATCGAATTAAGACGTTGTCTGTTCAAATCAGGGTGTAGGGGTAAATTCACTTGCGTTGTGATCCATTCAACTTCAGAAGGGGATATAGATACTTTGGATTGTTGTTCCCAAGAACTTTTCAAGGCTTCTTCAATTCTTCCGGCTAGAACTGGACGCATATTTTCAGACCCATCATTGTACTTTCCTGCAGCAACATTGCCGCCGGCACCATTAAAATGAATATGCAAAAATTCATCTCCGATAGTTTTCTCACGCAATGCCCTTGCTTGTCCAATAAAATCAGTACTAACTTCACCCCTGTCATAGTAACTGATGGGATGTGTAGCATAGTAACTGAGTGCTGAAACTGGTTTTGCGTTGTTCCAAAACACCAGGAGCCTCAAAATGGGATCTACGATGCCTTCTGGCGCCTCTCTTGCCTCAGATATTTTACATCGGCTGAAACGAACAAGTCTTACCCTTCCATCTTCACCCAGAATTCTTCGGTTGGATGCCACCTTTTTTACCCGGGATTTGCCAATTCCTATATGTGAAACTTGCTGTAAATCTTGAAGCGAATCTCGTAGTGCCGTGGCAGTATTTTCAATTGCAAGATGGGCAAATTCTGGGTCAAAATATGATCCTGACAGACCATATTCAGAAAGGATATGGTCTGTATCAAAGTCACATCTGGGAGCGTCGTGTTGATGGACGTGGTGAACCGCTACTCTTTCCCTCGAAGTGTTGGCCGCTTGAGCCAAAGCATTTCTCCAAACGTCAGTAGCCCCATTCTCTATGTTTCTCCAATCCACTGAGCATAGAACAATAGGCTCACCCGATCCAACCAGAACTATCCCACGTGCAGTCAGAGAATCTATTATCCTGAGCGCTTTCTTTTCGCCAATTGGGCTGCCTAGAGGAGGCGTGACATCGGCAACAAATGGGGCGATCTGTATAAACGCTTGGCTTTTTGAACTCTCCTCATTGCAAGCCAAAATATACCTCCAAAACAAGGTCTAGGAGTTATCAATGTTAGGAATTACCCTGTGATAGGTTGTGATGAGAAATATGTCCAAATGTAGTGGATGGGATCTGAGCGTATCCTTCACGATAATGCAGCTTCTGGATTTCACCATCTACGAATTTGACACCTTCCAACACGAGATAAACCATCTTTTGTCCCCTCAATCCCTCTGAAGTTGCTCCAAGAGCCCCAAAACATACGGCAAGCATCAACGCTCCACAGGCTATTATTTTTGTTCTGACACCCTTCGTTCAAGTTTCCGAACACGGGCTGCAAGATCCTCTACAGTTTCCATCACAGGTTCTCCTCGAGTTGTTGGGTGGTCAGCTCAAACATTCCCTTAATTCCAATTTAGTCTTAGCCTTTTGACCCCCTCTGACAACCAACAAATTCGGTCAAAATCCTCATATCTGCCTGCAGTGTAGTCTTGTCGGCGCCAAATGACGAAGCATTGGGCAATTCTAACGTTTGGTCGCCCTTATCCAGGCAGACACGCCTCCAGTCTAGATACAAAAGCATTTGGACTATTCAACCAATTGAGTTTTTTGATTCATTAAAAGAAGTTCACAGGAATAAAAAGCCGCACCCATATCGAATGCGGCCCCTTCTTCCACTAATATTCATACCCCGGCCTTGCATCCGGACCCTGACAATATGAAGCGTTGTGCAACGGGTGTCAAACTGTGATTGTCCACGGACGATTTAGTCGGGCCTAAGTACACATTCCTTGACTTAGCCCGTCGCCAATAGCATCATGTCAAAGTCCTCGATATACTACCCTCTTAAAATGGTGGATGCTGTGCAGATCATATCTATTCTCATTGCGGCTCATGTATTCCTCTTCTCTGGATTAGCATATTCTCAGCCTGCTACCACAAAGAACGTTATTGTGGTAGATGTGACAGGCGAAGGCTCCGGTGGCAAGGAGTCCACCATCGCCGAAGTTGAGCAGATGGCAAAACAGGACGCCATGCGCCAGGCTGTTGAGCAAGCAGGTGTCTACCTGCAGACGGAAACCGGTGTGGACATGGGTATGCTTACCAAGGATGAGATAAAGTCCTGGTCACAGGGAATGGTGAGGGTGTTGCAAGTTCTGGAGACAACGACCGACTTTAACGCTGAGATGAAGGCCTTCAGGTGCCTGATGCGTATCAAGGCAGAGGTGCGTACACGTGACATGTCAGATATGCTGGAGCGTTTGAAGGAGAGGTTGGCCGCAGAAGAGGCGGCACGCGAGGGCCTGGAGCGACAAAAAAATGAAGCCGGGGATTTGCAGAAACAGCTGGATGAATTGAAAGGTCAGAGGGAGCAAGCCCCTTCGTTTCCAAAACTCAGGCCTTCCCAACGTACTGTTAGGCCAGAAGCTGGCGAGATGGTGCACGTGTCGGACTACGGCTTCTACATCGACAAATATGAGGTGACTAATGAACAGTATGCAGCCTTCCTCAATGAAAAGGGCAATCGAAGCGAAGATGGGGCGAGCTGGCTGGAGGACGACAGTAAGCACGTGTTGATCGAAAAGGAAGGAGGACAATTCACTCCTAAGTCGGGATATGGCGACCATCCGGTGATCGTGGTGTCGTGGTATGGTGCCAAGTCGTATTGCGATTGGGCTGGTAAGCGATTGCCGACGGAGGAAGAGTGGCAGCAGGCATGTCAGGGCATGGATGGACGGGAATATTCGTGGGGAAACAGCTTTGGGTCGGACATTTCGAATATCTCTGGTTCAGACGATGGTTACGACAAGACGTCTCCAGTGGGTACTTTCCCTGGGGGAGCGAGTCCTTACGGTGCGATGGACATGTCGGGAAACGTGTGGGAATGGACGTCGTCGTTGTATGTGAGCAATAAGAATTGGCGTGTGTTGCGCGGGGGTTCGTGGGGCAGCGGTGCTATCATCGCGCGATGCGAGGACCGCTACGGCGACATTATGGTCCTTCGGCTCAGCAGCGGCGGGTTTCGTTGTGCGAGGCGATTTTATAGATAACCCCTTGGGTACTAATTTACCGTCACAGGAATAGAAGGCACCGCACTTACGCTTTGCACATTAACCCTTGAAGCGCCGAAGCCGCTTTAAGGGTTTTTTCCTGAAAGGAGTCCGTTAGGCAATGGTTGTGAAAAGCTGTAATGGTCAAGATTCGCCCTGACAGATGGGAATCATGCGCAAGCTAACTATAGACGGTGGTCGTTCCCCACGTCAAGCAGTCGGCCCTGAAACGCCCGTTCTCTCCTGCCCTATGGGCCAACCCTCATCCTAGACGATCATTCAAATCTGAGCCGACCTCTCGTCCTCACTGATGGGCTTTTCCACGCTGGGGTGTTCCTTAAGAAGAAGATGCCTTGCACTCAGTCTCACCAACCCACGAGGGGAGCCTAAAAAACTAGGTCCCCCTATATCTCCTGCATTGNNANGCTCCAGACCCCTCGCGGGGGGGAAGCATAACCTGGTANGATGCAGCNACTGACCACCAGTAGCAGATAGCCTCCACCTTCATTGGCTTACCTTTTTCTCTTGCTCGATCTGTGCGCCTCACGACCCGCCATCTGCCTACGTTTGTTTGGCACCCATTGCTGAAACTTCCCGTTCTTCCTGATTAGGAAATTACGGCCCACCTTCTGGCCATCTATTGCGCCAAGCTCTATGGCGTCAAGGGGGGGGGATAAACCTGACTTTTCAGGCCAACCTTTCTCCGCTGTATTTCAGCAGCCAGGGCACTATCCTGAGGACCAGTGGCGCATACGCAGCAGCGGCACCCACGGCATACCTGAGTTGTCCAAGCAGACCGCAGCTGTGGTTCTTGCCCTCGATGAACTGGGTATCGAGATGCAGAGATACTGGTCCGCAAAACCTATAAATCCCGTGGGAGAGTCATCTCACACGGGATATCTAATTTTAAATAGCTGGCAGGCGCCTATTCTTCAGAAACTTCCTCCCTTGCCGCAAGACGGTCTTGGATGTCGGCAATTATCTCTCTAATCCGAACGCCTCGCTCTACTACGGCTTCCTCTTCGGTATGGGCATCTGTCTGACTCTGTTGGGCATTCTGAAGCTTTTCTTTTGCGGAATGCAGCTCATCCTTAACCCTGCCCATTCTCCTTTCCAGCTGCCTCATCTGGACAGAGGTATAGTATTTTACGCCGAACACAGCCATTGCTGCAAAAACTGCCCAAAAGATCATTTCGGTCTCCCCCCTCCGAGAATCCATCTGATCAAAACTGCATTACGATCGGTTGTCTTCCGCGAGGCAGTCTTTCACAGCACGTAGCAGTTCACGTGTCAGGAATGGCTTCTCTATGGAGCAGTTTGCCTCAGTGGTGGTGGATTTTCTAAAATCTTCTAAACCGGTTCCAGATAGTGCCACGATTGGGGTATATCCGGGCATTCCGAACGAAGGGTCTTGATCACATCCAGTCCGTGCATTCCCGGCATTACGATGTCAGTGACCACCAGGTCTGCGGGTGAATGACGAAATGTCTCGATTCCCCTCAAGCCATCCATTGCCTCCTCGACAATATACCCAGACATTTCAAGGCGTTTTCTTAGTGCCAGCCTGATCTGGTAGTCATCATCAATGATTAGGATTCTGGACACGCAGATCTCCATGGTAACTAAATTTTAGCGCATGCCCTCTTCCAAGTGATTACCACCATAATGGCATATCATCTCATGTGTGTCAAGGAGAGAAAAACCAGGAGGCATTTCCTGGGGAACATACTACCACATCGGGGCACCATCGCTTGCCAATATCCTCCCAAAACCCTATACTTATAGATTGTGAAATACGACGATGAACGCTTGGAACGCATCAGGTTCACGACCGCAAGAGTGACCAATGGTCGTCGGCCGGGCAACTTAATACCTGAAAATGCGTGGTGACTTTCAAGTTCCCCCGTTCCGCATTCGAGAGAGGGCAGGTCGTGCCTACACTAAATTTTGTATATAGGTTCATCCTTCCCGAAAATCGAGAGGAGGCCTTTGAAGTCCACCTGGATGAGCATACCCTGAACCCGGTAGACAAGGTTCTTGGATTACTACCAGATTGGACACGACTGGACTTTCACCAGTGTCCCAATTGCCCGCTGACTCTCGAGGAGCATCCCCATTGTCCGCTCTCCGTCCGGCTTGTAAAGCTCGTTACAAAATTCGAGGATATCGTCTCTCACGAATCGCTTAGAGTTGAGACCAGAACACCCGATAGGACTGTGGTCAAGGAAGCCACAGCACAGGAGGGTGTCAGCTCGCTGATGGGGCTCATTATGGCCATAAGTGGATGCCTGCGAACCGCTCTGTTCAAGCCGATGGCCCGCTTCCATCTGCCAATGGCAAATTGAGACGAGACCATTTACAGGGCTTCCTCCATAGTATTTGCTGTCTCAATATTTCGTGCCCGAATCAGGTGGGGAACCGGATTTGGATCTGGTGGGATTGAGGAAGTTTTATTAGGAACTCCAGAAACTCAACAGCGCGATGGCAGACCGCATTCGTTCGGCCATCGGTCAGGATGCAGCAGAAAACGCCCTTGTGATTCTGGACTTTTTCGCATTGCGATTCTCGTTTGAGGTTGAGNATCAGCTTAACTACNTGCNTCNACTATTCNATTCATATTTCAGTGAAGCAGCAGCAGAAGGTAACTCCTAAATGACCAAAAGGTGGTTCCAGGAAAATNCGGGGAGGAAACAACATGCCGATTGAACAGATCAACCCTAACGAGGCGAAAGCAGGTCTTGACGACGACCCTGAGGCAGTTTATCTGGATGTACGCACCGAAATGGAATTTGCGCAGGGNCACGCTGTGGGCGCTATCAATATTCCAGTGGCATTTCAAGACCCAGCTATTGGGATGACACATAACACGGAATTCCAGGCGGTTGCAGAAAAAAACCTGGATAAGGACAGGACCATCTATTGTGGCTGTCAGGTTGGCGCCAGGTCGCAGATGGCAGCGGAAATCCTGGAGAGAGCTGGATTCACTAAATTGAAGAATATACAGGGTGGGTTTGGTGGAAAACGGGACCAGCAAACGGGTCAGGTTCTCATGGAAGGATGGCGAGAATTGGGATTGCCTGTATCCACTGATGTAAATGAGGAGAATTCATACGAGGGTCTGAAGTACAAAGGGAAACCCTAGTTCCAAATGATACTGAGAAGCGTGATCAGTGCGTTCCTTCCGATACCTCTTTCAAACATCGTGTGATGAAACTAATTCCTACATCCGGCAATGTGCCCGCCAGGCTCACGGGCGACCAGAAGGTGTTCTTCGATGAACAGGGCTATCTTGTAGTCGAGAATGCCCTTCCACCTGAGACAGTTTCCGAATTAAACTAGGCAATAGACGAAGTCTAGGAACATGAAAAAGCATCAGATCGCCTGGATGCAGAAGGCAAGCTGAATCTACGCAACTGCCTTCTGTCACAGGATGCGTTAGTAAAGCTTCTGGATTGGCAATCCACCTTTCCACTGGTATTGTGATACTCGGTGGAATCTTCAGATGATCACCTCACATCTGATCGTTCTTCCGACACAGAAAAGACCAGCACACGGTAAGCCTCTCAAGGTTGGTCTGCACCGAGACGGCGGAAACTCTTGCAGGGAGTTTTTTTAACCCTATCCTCAGAATTCTCCTGAAAATCGCCTATGTGATCAGCGATCAAACATATCAGTCGGCGGGGGCGACGGTNCTGGTGCTGGTCAGTAACCGTTTGACTGGACCGCCTTCTGTAGATGACTCGACCGGTGCAGCTCACGGCTCGGTCGCGTTGTATGTCAAACCCGGGACTGCATTTCTTTTCGAACAGAGGACGCTCCATGGAGTGGGTGGCAACTGGTCACCTCACCACCGAAGAACGGTATTCTTCGGCTACACATTTTGCTGCATCAAGCCCATGGACTAGATTACCATGCCAGACAAGCTTAAATCCAAAGCGAATCTTGTACAGAGACAGCTTCTGGGTGCAGTAAGCGATCCTCTCAGTTTCTACCTGCCAAGAGAAGAGGATGTGCCGCTAAAGGCGTTAGTCGAATTACATTAGGAAAAAATGCTTCCTTTAAAATGAAGATGCGCAATGTTAGGCGCGTCTTTTTTGTTGCCGGAAAAATTTGAATTCGTTGACAGAATCTAGGAAAGCTTCTATTATTCTGCCCTCTGATACGGCAAACCATACTTATAGCACGGAGTCCGACTGTTGACCATCGATCTCAANGCGCCTGCNGTCCTGTGTNAGGATCTCGGCAAGGTGTTCCGTGTACCTTCCGATGCGAAAAAGTCCGGGAACGGCATTATGGGCCATCTAAGGAGAGCGCGGAAAGAGATACATGCCGTTGAAAATGTATCGTTCGAGGTCCCGAGGGGTGAGATATTTGGAATTCTGGGTCCGAATGGGTCGGGAAAGTCCACGTTAATCCGCATTCTTTCAACCCTTGTGTTTCCTGACACAGGAAAGGCACGAATCTTCGGGCTGGATGTCAACAAAGACGCGATGCAGGTACGAAAGTATATCAACAGGGTGTCCGTGGATGCCGCATTTTTTAAGAAACTATCTGCCTGGGAGAATCTAAGCTACGCAGCAAGGCTTTATGGGATACCGGTAGGGGAGGCTAAAAAGCGAGCGGTTGATATCCTTGCTGAAATGGGATTTGGCGGAGAAAGGGTCAACCAACCGCTGGAAGACCTCTCCAGAGGTATGCAGCAAAAAGTAGCAGTTGCCAGGGCGCTTTTCACATCACCTATTCTGTTGTTGATGGATGAGCCGACAACTGGTCTCGACCCCGTGTCCAAGCGACAGGTGCAGGATTACGTCCTACGGATTCAGGAGCGGCACGAGGCAACCATACTGTTTACTTCTCACGACATGGACGAGGCAGAACGTGTTTGCAACCGAATCGCCATTATTCACCACGGGAAGTTTATTGCGGTGGGGACAGTGGATGAGCTCCGGCATAAGGCCGGTTGTCCAGAGGGCTCACTGGAAGATGTCTTCTTCGAAATGACAGGCAAAGATCTTGCCCACGCAGACCTGGAAGACGAAGGCGATGGTGAAGGTGAATGAACTCCATTAGCGCCGAAATCAGGGCCTCGATCGCCTTTATAGAACGAAACTTCAACTTGGCCAAACGCTATGCAAGCTGGGAGGTGATCTTCACCTTCTGGAATGTCGTGCATGCCCTTACGATCGGGCTTATCGGTGTTTATATGGGCGGAGATGATCCGGTCAAAGTCCGGGAAAGCGTCCTGTTCCTGGTAGTAGGTGCCGTGCTTTGGAATTTTCTGCGTCTCTTGTTCTACGAGGTAGCAGATGCGGTAGCCTGGGAACGATGGGAAGGTACGATAGAATACACCTTTATGGCTCCTGTCTACAGGCTAACGCACCTTGCAGGTCAGTGCGTTTACGCCATCATTTACGGATTCCTCAGATCGGGAATAGTACTCATATCCGCAGTTTTCTTTTTCGACCTAGACCTGGTCCAGGCCAATCTCACTGCTGCTTTTTTGGTTCTGGCAGCAGCATCCCTGTCTTTCCTAGGAATGGGGCTGATGGCCGCCGTCTTTCCGCTCCTTTCGCCAGAGAAGGGGGCGCGAGCAACAGATATTTTCGGTACACTCGTCCTGTTGATCTCAGGAGTTTACTACGACATATCGGTTCTTCCAGATTGGCTACGTCCTCTCTCGACATTTTCACCCGGTACCTATGCCCTTCGGTCTATCCGTGCAGCACTCCTCNGGAATGCCTCTNTAGNGGATGTGCAATTCGACCTGATCTTGCTGGTTATCATTGGGATCGTCCTGATTCCNTTGGGTCTGTGGATATTCCACTTGGCGGAAGTATATGCTAAGAAGACAGGCCGGCTGAAGCGGAGCGGATAATGGGCGTCCTAAACGAATCACGCGTCGCAGTTGCCTCCAAAAGTTGGAGGGGGGACTATGCCCAAAAGGATGTTCTTGTTCAGGCCGCGAGAATTAAACCTGCCGAAACTGTATTGGATCTCGGGTGGGAGGGTCGAAATGTCCTGGATGGAAGATTCGATGCAGAATCTATATTCCTCACAAGTGATGTTCGTGAATACAGAAGATTCATCGCGGACTGCTCGGCCGACGCAGAGAACCGTGCGAGAATAGCAACCGACGTTCCTCGAACCAGACATGGGTATGACGTGGTTCTCTACAGGCCTACTGTCTGGTCAGCAAAGGGGCGCGTTTTCGAGCTGATTGGGCAGGCGTTTGAGGCGATGGGTGTTGGAGCTCGGTTCCTACTTGCTGGACGAAGAAAGAGTGGGGTTGATAGCTATTCGGGACGAATGGCGCAGGTGTTCGGGAATTGTGAAATTCGACACAGAGAAGGAGGACTACGGGTATACTGCGCTCGGAAGACGAAAATGGAAGCTGGTGTTGGTACAGAGCGCGAGATCACCCGGTTTCAATACGAGAAAGACGGAGGTGAAATCCTGAACTTTGTGGTCTGGCCAGGAGTCTTCTCACGGGACGGTCTGGATCCTGGTACAGCAATCCTCCTGAAACACCTGGTTGTGAAGCCCGCGGACAGGATTCTGGATCTGGGGTGTGGATGTGGCATTCTGGGAATGGTAGGGGCGTGGAAGGCCTGCGATGGTGAGGCCGTTTTGCTGGACGCGGATCTGCTGTCCATAGAGTGTGCTAAAGAAAATGTCAAACGCAGTCACCTAAACAATGTCGACGTGAGGTTGAGCGATGGTGTGGAGGCTGTCGGTGGCGAAGAATTCGACCTGGTCGTGTGTAACCCTCCGACACACGAAGGCAACGAAGTCGCTCAACAGTTTGTCGAGGCTGCGGCTCGACACCTCTCCCCCGGAGGGAGGNTTGTTGTTGTTGTGAAGCGCCAAGGGCCATTCCGTAATCATATGACTAGATTATTTGCAGAGGTTACCGAATCCGAGAGACAGAAGGGATATAGAATTCTGTCGGCCTCTTTGAAGGCTAAGAATTGAGTGATTGATTCATCACTTGAACCACTTGCGACACATCCAGGGGGTTCTTAAAATAGCCCACCACTCTGGGAAGGTGGGAAATGCCCTCTTCATACCTTAATATTCATCCGGTCATCAAAACAATGGGAACATCAGGTTGGTGCTTTCCCAATACCCGCACAAGAATTTCTCCGCCCATCCACGGCATCACCACATCCGACAGCACCAGGTCAAACTTCCCAGCGCCGGAATCAATTGTTTTTAGAGCTTCCTGGCCAACCGTAGTCGTGATGACATTTATAGTTTAGATTGAGCAGCGTCTCCTTTAGGACAAGCAAGACCACTATCCTGATCTTCGACCACCAGGGTGGTTTCTCCCGATCCTAACGGCACATCCTTCTTTGTGATGTCCTGCGAAACCTCGTCATCTTGTATCCTCTCCCGACCTTGCTTTATGCAGAAATGAAACCTCCGTGCTGTTCAACAATGCCCCTGTACTTGAGGCAGTCCCAATCCGGTGCCTTTGCCACACTGGTTTGTTGTGTATAATGGCTCGAAAATGTGGGTTAAGGTTTTCTTGGTAATTCCAACACCTGAAACTGAGACCGATATGAAGACCATTCGCTGCGACTCAGAGAAATACCAACGTTAACGTGAGGACCAGCGGGTTGCTCAGCCAGATCTGCCGTTATGTTGAGTCCTGAGAGCGCAATATTGAGTTGGCCGCCGTCCATAGCATCACGGGCATTCATCGCCAGGTTTGTAACCACTTACTGGATCTGAGTGAGATTGGCGTTTACCACGCGACTTTCACTTGAGATATCAACGACCAAATCTATGTTTTCAGGTAGGACACGTTCGAGCAGTTTCGGAGATTCCTTTATAAACAGCACCAGATTAATAGGCTGCTGATCCAACTTTGACTGGTGACTGAAATCTAGAACCTGCCGGATGAGTTTCTCCGCCCACAACCCCTTAGAATGGATCAACCTGAGTTTTATTTTATGCTTTCTAATATTTTGGGATTATTTTAGCAAATTCCAGAATGACAGTGAGCATGTTTTTGAAATCGTGGGCGATACCTGCTGCAAGTTAGAGCATCACCGCAAGTCGATCCTGGAGATCGGCTCTAACCTGCACTTCCTGTCCCTGTGTCAAGTCTCTCATCATCAGGACCCATCCCAAATGCTCTGATTCCTTAGCAATAAGGGGTGATCCCAATCTCGAACAGTTGGATCGGCGGTCCAACCAAGGGGACTTTTCTAGGTGCCCCGTCAGTTTCTGACCTCAGGAAGTCCTTGATGGGGTGGGGGCCAAATTGGGAAATGGGCTCACCGTCCCCGTGTCGGCCAATAGATCCAGGATTTCCTTTCCTGCCGGATTTACGAGTGCAGGCCTCCAGTTCCTATCCATCAGACAAACTCCCTCGGGTAGTTATTCAAGAATGCTATAAAGGTGCGACTTAGCCTGCTCAAGGATGTCCGTCATGTGCAAACCATTGGCATTCACATCCGCTTCTGCATTGNGGGACTTCACTGTCGGATCCTGCGGCGCGTGTTTCTGAGACCTNAATTCGGCCAAAACGGGCTCCCATATGATTGGTAGCATCTGTCGGGAGTATATCTTACCCAGTCTCTAATTCGCCTAAATTACTGTAATTAAATGTACCCCTATTATAGAAAGTGAATGTCAACCGGGAGACCTCAATTTCATCCTATTCTTATGGATTCCTTCCACCCAGAATGGTGGTTTTCCACAGATCTTGAAATTGCTTGACATTGATTTTATGAAGCCTTATTGTTACGCTCCACACCCAGATTTTTATCCCCAATTGACAGGAGGAAAATACCTTGCACGCTTTCGATTATGCAGCTCCCCAAACGGTGGACGCCGCGGTGGCGTTGCTCTCCGAACACGGAGACCAGGCTCGCCTGCTGGCCGGGGGATCGGACATTATTGCCCAGCTCAAAGAGGGCAGAAGACAACTGAAGGTGCTGGTTGACATCAAAAAGATCCCAGAGGCCAACGAACTGTCCTACGATTCAGCAAACGGCCTTGTGCTGGGTGCAGGGGTATCTTGTTGCAGAATCTACGAGGACGATGAAATCTCTGCCGCTTATCCGGCGCTCGTGGATTCGGCTTCATTGATCGGAGCAATCCAGATACAGGGCAGGGCGACCATTGGTGGCAATCTCTGCAATGCCTCACCCGCTGCCGATTCGATTCCAACTCTTATCGCACTTGGCGCCGTGGCACACATCGTGGGTCCAGGCGGTGGTCGGGAGGTGGCTGCCGAATCGTTCTGCACGNGTCCAGGTCAATCTGTTCTGGAATCCAACGAATTCCTTATTTCGCTACATATCCCTGCCCCTAAAGCAAACTCCGGCGCAATGTTCTTAAGGCTTATCCCCAGAAACGAGATGGACATTGCAGTAACAAATGCGGCAGCAGCTGTCGTAATTGATCAATCAGGCGATTATTTCGAATCTGCCCGAATCGCCGTGGGCGCTGTGGCCCCGATACCATTATTCCTCCCAGAAGCAGGGGATGCACTTGCCGGGAATGAAGTCTCGGATGAAGTGATTGAGCGGGCAGCATCAATTGCACGCGANTCGNCGCGCCCTATTACAGACATGCGCGGGACTGTAGAACAGCGGACACACCTTGCCGGTGTTCTTACCCGCAGGGCTATTCAGGGCGCAGTAGAACGGGCAAAAGCCTCTTAATAATGGAAAAGGAGTTTGAGACCCATGGCTAGTAAATTACACGTTCAAACAAAAATCAACGGTGAGGATGTTGACTTCCTCTGCGAGCCTCGTGATACCCTGCTCGACGTCCTCAGAGACAACTTGGGCCTCACCGGCACCAAAGAGGGCTGCAGCAATGGCAACTGCGGCGCTTGCACTGTAATCCTGGANGGGCGAGCNGTGGACTCCTGTCTTGTGCTGGGGGTGGAGGTTGACGGCCAGGACATTACCACAATCGAAGGAATAGCAACACCTGATGGACTCCATCCGCTGCAGCAGAAATTTTTGGAGCACGCAGCATTGCAGTGCGGTATTTGCACTCCAGGCTTTATCGTCGCCGCCAAGGCGCTATTGGACCGGGAGCCCAATCCAGATGAAGATAGGATTCGGCTCTGGCTGGCCGGGAATCTGTGCCGGTGCACTGGTTATGACAAGATCGTCAAGGCCGTGATGGATGTGGCCGGCACCCTGGAGGAGTAAAACGAGATGGCAACAAAGACTGAAGATTATTTAGGAATTACAGACTATAAAGTCGTAGGGACACGACCCATTCGCCACGACGGTGTGGACAAGGTAACCGGGCGTGCTGTTTACGGCGCTGATGTACAAATGGCGGGCATACTGCAGGGCAAANTTCTGCGGAGCCCCCACGCCCACGCCAGAATTAAATCCATCGACACAAGCAAGGCAGAGGCGCTTGAGGGTGTCAAAGCTGTTGCCATAGCTGCAGATATTCCGATGCCGGAGGACAAGGTAGAGGAACTTGGAGAGGGCGCAGCAAATCTAAGGCACCTTAGGGCAAATGTGTTGGCGGATGACAAGGTCCTGTATCACGGTCATGCGGTTGCAGGAGTTGCCGCAACCAATTCCAACATTGCCGAGGAGGCACTTGGACTGATCGAGGTCGAGTATGAAGTTCTGAAACCGATGTTGGATGTCCGCGAGGCAATGGCCGAAAATGCGCCGCTCCTGCTTGAGAACCAGACTACCCAGTCCGGTGGTGAAGATACCGGTAAAAAAAGCAATGTCGCCACACACTTTCAGCACAAACTTGGCGATATCGAGACCGGATTTGCGGCTGCAGATGTTGTGGTTGAGCGGGAATTCAATACAGGAACGGTGCACCAGGGATATATCGAGCCACAGAATGCCACNGCTTTGTGGAATCCGGACGGAAGACTGACCGTTTGGTGCAGCACGCAGGGCTCATTCACTGTGCGCGAGCAGTTGGGACAACTTCTACAAATGTCAGTACTNAATGTAAGGGTAATACCAACAGAAATCGGAGGTGGATTTGGCGGGAAGATTCGGGTTTACTTGGAGCCTGTTGCGGCGATCCTATCCAAAAAGACAGGACATCCTGTCAAGATGGTGATGAACAGGGAAGAAGTACTTCAGGCTACTGGCCCAACTCCAGGGTCATATATTCGGATGAAAATCGGCGCAACGAAGGAGGGCAAAATCGTTGCGGCCGAAGCTTATCTGGCTTATGAGTCCGGAGGTTATCCCGGAGCTTGGGCAGATCCTGCAGCCATGTGTATCCTGTCGCCATACGAGATAGAAAACGTAACGATCGACGGGTATAACGTGCTGGTCAACAAACCTCAGACTATGGCCTATAGGGCACCCGGGGCTACAAATGCGGCATTCGCGTCCGAAACCGTCATTGATGAAATCTGTGAACAGCTCGGTGCGGATCCCCTGGAGTTTCGCCTTGAGAATTCTGCCAAAGAGGGGACACGCAGGGCAGACGGCCCGGTATATCCCAGAATTGGACACGAAGAATGTTTAAAGGCAGCTCAATCTCACGCGCATTACAACGCGCCTCTCGATGGTCCCAACAGGGGAAGGGGAGTGGCTTCCGGATTCTGGTTCAACGTAGGACTAAAATCCAGTGCTACAGCCAGCGTCAATACGGACGGGACGGTCACGCTCGTGGAAGGTTCTACGGACATCGGCGGGACGAGAACCTCGATTGCGATGCAGTTGGCCGAAGTTCTTGGTATTACGGCTGAAGATGTAAAACCTATGGTTGGGGATACGGATACTGTGGGTGAAACGGATGTGACCGGTGGAAGTCGTGTCACATTTGCTACAGGCTGGGCTGCCTACAAAGCGGCCGAGGACATCAAAAATCAAATGATAGAACGTGCGGCAAAACATTGGGAGATACCAAGTCAGGATGTAATGTTTGAGAATGGTTCATTTATTTCCAAGTCTGATCCGGACAAACGATTGACCTTCAAGGAGATGGCTGGGAATCTTAATTCCACTGGAGGTCCGGTTGTCGGCCGTGGAACAGTGGATCCAACGGGTGTTGGTGGAGCATTTGCAATCATGATCGTAGATGTAGACGTAGACCCCGATACAGGAAAGGTCCAGATTCTCCGGGCCACCATGATCCAAGACGCTGGAAAGGCGGTTCACCCCAGTTATGTAGAGGGACAGATGCAGGGGGGCGCCGCACAGGGAATCGGATGGGGACTCAACGAGGAATACTTTTACACCAAAGAAGGACACTTGGCCAATTCCAGTCTTCTGGATTACCGGATGCCCACTACATTGGACCTTCCGATGATCGAAACTGTTATAGTGGAAGTACCAAATCCTGGACATCCGTTTGGTGTCCGGGGTGTGGGTGAAGTCCCAATCGTACCCCCTCCAGCGGCACTGGCGAATGCCATCTACACAGCTGTGGGTGTTCGAATGGATATTCTACCTATGTCCCCGGGGAACATACTAAATGCCATCTGGTCAAAGAATGGCCCTGAAGGGACCAACGGCAAAGGGTGATACTTACCTTCAGGACCTTAGGTTAACAACCCGCCAAGGTCCTGAATTAATTGTTGGAGGAAATAGATGGCCGACAAGTCGGAAGACTACCTGGGGATCAAAGAATACAAAGTAGTGGGAAAAAGGCCAATCCGTCACGATGGCACGGACAAGGTGACCGGTCGTGCGGTCTATGGTGCGGACGTGAAAATGTCCCGTTTATTGTATGGCAAAACTCTCAGAAGTCCTCACGCTCATGCCCGAATCAAGTCCATTGATACGAGCAAAGCGGAGAACCACCCGGGTGTAAGAGCTGTGGTTACATCGTCCGACTTGGTGCAGGAATATGAAGACAAAGTATCCAGTTTGGGTGAGGCTTCGGTCGGATTGCGTCACCTGATCGGCAATGTCCTGGCGCGGGATAAGGTGTTGTATGACGGCCATGCGGTTGCCGCTGTGGCAGCAACTTCGGTGAACGTTGCCCAGGAGGCCATTGAACTGATCCAGGTGGATTACGAGGTATTGGACCCGGTTCTCGATGTAAGGAGGGCAATGGAAAAGGGCGCGCCACTGCTCCACGAAGACATGAAGATGCGTTCTTTGGGTGAGCAGACGGACGAAGTCAGCAATATCGCCAATCACTTCCAACATAAGGTTGGCGATCCGGAAACGGCATTTGAAGAATGTGATGTGGTTATCGAAAGGGAATTCACCACTCAGACTGTTCACCAGGGGTATATAGAACCCCACAATGCTACGGCAAACTGGAATCCAGATGGAAAGGTCACTGTATGGGTCAGTACCCAGGGACCATTCGACATTCGCAATCAGTTGTCCGATGTACTGGGTATGTCGGTAGCTGACATAAGGGTTGTACCAGCAGAAATCGGTGGGGGATTTGGCGGAAAATTCAGGGTGTACGAAGAACCCACCGCAGTGCTGTTGTCTAAGAAGACAGGTCACCCCGTCAAGATGGTGATGACCCGCACCGAGGTTCTGAAGGCGACAGGGCCAACTCCCGGATCCTACCTGAAAGTCAAGATGGGTGCAAAGAAGGATGGTACACTGGTAGCTGCACAGGCCTATATGGCCTATGAAGCTGGAGCCATGCCCGGATCTCCGGTTGGTGCTGGGGCTGGTTGTATTTTTTCGCCATACAATATTGAACATATCGTGATCGACGGGTATGACGTGGTTGTTAACAAGCCCGGTACATCAGCCTACAGAGCACCAGGCGCCACAAATGGGGCAATGGCCGCAGAAACCGTCCTGGACGAAATTTGCGAGGAACTCGGCGTGGATCCTATAGATTTCCGCCTCCAGAATTCCGCAAAGGAAGGGACACGAAGAGCGGATGGACCAATTTTTCCCAGGATCGGGCACGAGGAGTGTTTGCAGGCTGCTAAAGCCCATCCACACTGGAATGCTCCTCTCGAAGGTCCGAATCGTGGCAGGGGAGTTGCCTCCGGATTCTGGTTCAATGGGGGCGGCACATCCA
The DNA here is from genome assembly GCA_002709665.1 of Gemmatimonadota bacterium. Taxonomy (GTDB): domain Bacteria; phylum Latescibacterota; class UBA2968; order UBA2968. Next base: position 18,869 of record PAQK01000043.1, read on the forward strand.
CTGTTGTTGCCAGCGTGAACTCGGACGGAAGCGTCAGCCTAAATGAGGGTTCCCCTGATATCGGCGGAACCCGCACTTCGATTGCAATGCAACTAGCCGAGGCGCTTGGTATTGCAGCGGAGGAGGTTAATCCCCAGGTAGTCGACACCGATTCCATCGGACACACGGACGGGACAGGGGGAAGTAGAACCACATTCGCGACTGGATGGGCTGGTTATTCAGCAGCACAAGATGTCAAACGGCTGATGATCGAGCGTGCGGCAAAGCACTGGGAAATCGACGAGGCGGATGTGAATTTTGAGGATGGGATCTTCACTTCCAAGAAGGATCCTGGTTCTCCCATGACCTTCAAGGAAGTTGCAGGGACACTCAGCCGTACGGGTGGCCCTGTGGTTGGACGTGCCACGGTAAGTCCCACCGGCACAGGTCCGGCCTATGCGGTGGTAATTGTGGATGTGGAAGTGGATCCGGATACCGGCAAAGTGGAGGTCACACGAGCCACCATTATTCAGGATGCGGGTAAGGCCATCCATCCGGCTTATGTGGAAGGACAGCTGCAAGGTGGGGTCGCGCAGGGCATCGGGTGGGCACTAAACGAAGAGTACTTTTATGAGGAGGATGGAACGCTGGCGAATGCCAGCCTTCTAGACTATCGGATGCCAACGTGTCTCGACCTGCCCATGATAGATACTGTCATCGTCGAGGTCCCTAACCCCGGGCACCCGTATGGTGTACGTGGCGTAGGTGAAGTCCCGATCGTTCCGCCGCCTGCAGCTGTGGCCAACGCAATCTATGGTGCAACTGGCATAAGGCTTCGTGATTTGCCGATGTCTCCAGGCAGGGTCCTCGAGAGCCTTTGGAGTGCCGCCGAATCATCTGGAAATGGAAAGGATTGAGGCTATGCCGGTTGTTTGGATACCCTCCCTAATGAGGAGCTTGACAAACAATCAGGAGCGGGTGGATCTTGCGGGAGAGACATTGCGGGAAATTGTTGAAAATCTCGAATCGACCTTTCCGGGTATCAAGGAACGCATATGTGAGGAGGATAGAATTCGGCCCGGTTTGGCAGTTTCAGTCGACGGGGTGGTAGGGAATGAGGGTTTCCGTCAAAAAGTGGCCCCAAACAGTGAGATCCATTTTGTTACAGCAATCGCCGGTGGAGCCTGAGAGGGACCGGATTTTCAGTAACACAAGGCCAGCGGATCGTGGGTGACCGCTGGCCGCTTTTTTGGGTTGTTAAATTGTCTTTATTTATTGGAATCATCGGTCTGCCAAATGTTGGGAAGTCCACGCTTTTTAACGCCCTGACACTCGGTCAAGCAGAGGCATCCAACTACCCCTTTTGTACCATAGACCCCAATGTTGGCATTGTGGAGGTCCCGGATCCCCGACTCTCCAAACTGAGCAAAATTCTCAATCCGAGTTCGGTAACGCCAACGCACATCAGGTTCGTTGATATTGCCGGACTGGTTAAGGGGGCCAGCAGGGGAGAGGGCCTTGGCAATAAGTTTCTCGGACACATCCGAGAGGCGGATGCTCTCCTCCAAGTTGTCCGTTGTTTTGAAGACAACCAGGTTACTCAGGTAGAGGAAGGGATGGATCCTGCCCGAGATATTGACACAATCGAGATAGAACTGTCGATGGCGGATCTCGAAACCGCGACGGCCGGCAAGCTCAGACTGGAAAAGGTCCTTAGGTCTGATCCAAGGGCCATAGAGAAGACGGAATTCGATGTTCTCCTAAAGGTGATCGAGGGATTGGAAGGAGACCGACCGGTACGTGATCTGTCATTGATGGATGAGGAGGTCGCTGCGATCCGGGAGTACAATTTCCTAACGAGTAAACCCGTTCTTTATCTGGCAAATGTAGGTGAAGCGGACGCAATCCACGGCGGCAAGTATGCCTCGGCACTGAAGGCCCATGTAGGTGATGAGCACGTATTGGTACTGGCTTCTCAGATCGAGGCGGAAATTACTGAACTTCCATCTGAAGACCGAGAAGTGTTTCTTGCTGATATCGGTCTTGAGGAAACCGGAATCAACAGATTGATTCTTGCGGGATACGATCTATTGGGGCTTGTAACATTCTACACCTGCGCCAATGACAAATTGCAGGCCTGGCAAATTGCAAGAAAAACCCCTGCACCCAGGGCTGCAGGTAGGATCCATACGCAAATGGAACGAGGGTTCATTANAGCGGAAGTCGCTAGGTTTGATGACCTGGTTGGTTTGGGTGGCATGACGGCATTAAAAGAGTCCGGGAAATTGCGTACAGAGGGCAAGGAGTATCTGATCCAAGAGGGGGACGTGGTGGAGTTTCTTTTCCAGTAACCTCTCACCGAATCAGAAGGTCGGGTCCATGCCCAAACAAAATGTGATCACCAATCTGAAAATTGTAGAAAAGATTCACTTTTTTACCTGCCTATACTTTGCTCAGCTCATCGGCGCTCACATCCGGATTCTTACACAGCCGGTCGNCTTCCGTGCAAACGGCGGGCAGGGNCGGCAGGTTATCGATTTGCNCNATGTCTTTTTTATATCGGGATGAGAAGCTGACGGCCGTGAGTTCCTTGCGGCTCTCTGTACCCATAACCTTCCAAAGGTTACCAAGAAAAACAGCAGGAGAACAGGGCTTTACGATGAACCCGTCCGCACCCTTCCCGATACATTCTTTCAGCCTGGCCTGCTCATAACTGTAGACCACAATTGGAATGCCCTGCAGCGACTTTATACGTCGGATAATTTCGAGCGCCATAAGAAAATTTCCCTAGGGAGCCGTATCTATCAGGATCAGATCCGGCCTGGACTTCAACTGTTTGATCAGACCGACACCGCCCCTCTAACTGACCACCTCATAGCCCCAACAGTAGACAAGAAATGGATCACAAAAGCCATTTCTTGAGGGTAAAACTGCCCGGCCAGAATCTTCCTCGGCTGTATTTCCGGTAAAGCTTCGTCGACCATACGTTAGGACTGACAGATTAACCAGATGGGGCGAGTTTGGGTGGTCAAAATCGAGAATATGATACCTTGAAATGCAATTGGCCTCAACCGGTTTTTGGTGAATCTGCACGTCTCGGTGAATGGCCGGCTCGGAGCGGCATAAAACGCCCTAGGTTCCCTACCTGCTTGGGGTTGAATGTGATGGGAACTTCGAGTAGTTCCCCGCCATTTGGTAACAGGTTTTCGCCCCAAACATTCATCTGTATGACACTTAGTCCCGGGAGCAATCAATCTTGGCCATTTGTGCTCGAACTGGTATATTTAGGTTTCAGTGTGCAGATTGATCGGGTTCGGGAAAACAGGGAATGGAGATAGAGTGCCATGGATAAGATTGAAAGTATTGGGTATCACATAAGCGAAATCATGAAAGTGCTCAATTTGGACCTAACTGACCCAAATCTCAGAGATACCCCACGAAGATTCGCCAAGATGTATCTGGAGATATTTCAGGGATTGGAAGTCAAGAATGAACCGGACATCACGGTCTTCCCGAATGAGGATGGATTCGATAGTATGGTGGCTATGACTGACATTACATTTTACTCGATGTGTGCACATCACTTATTACCCTTCTGGGGAAGGGCCCACGTTGCGTATATCCCAACCGATAAGATTGTGGGTTTGAGCAAATTGGCGAGAATGGTGGAATATTACGCCAGGCGACCCCAGATCCAGGAACGAATGACCCAGCAAATTGCAGAATACCTGGAAAAAGAACTCAGTCCCCTGGGAGCCATGGTAGTAGTGGACGCAAGACACCTTTGTATGGAGATGAGAGGTGTGGAAAAACCCGGCACCTGGACCACCACATCAGCAGTAAGGGGGGCCTTCCAGAAAAGAGATGCCAGAGAGGAATTCCTTGAATTGATGATCAGAAAAAGGGAGGCGTGAAAAGGCTACTATCCCTTTGATCGATTATCATATATGTCTGCAACATGAAGGTCGAAGGGTTTGTGGTCGGGATTCAAATTCGCATCGCGAAAGGCGGTCTTGCAAGCGTAGCAAATTGTGATTTCGGGTAGCAGAGCGAAGAGCAACAGGTCGAGGAGGGCGCCAGCCCCCAAACACACATAAAAATAGAAAGGATAATCAAGCCAGACACAAACCAGGCCCAGGAGAGCAAAGATCACCATTATACCCACACCAACTTGCTGATTGAAATCCCGTTGAATGTAGAAAACTGATTTTTCGCATCTGGGACACACGTCCACCACGTTGTGTTTCAGGATGGCGTCGGACAGTGTCAAATCGGTTGCTGTATCGCAGTTTTGGCAGGTGTCAGTAGAGTTCTCTGAACTCACCTGCAGTGTCCTATTGCATCCATTGCAACGAAGAAAAATTTCCATAGCTAAATGGGCATCGCTTTAGTGTGGAAAATGTGCTTCGATAGGATCTCACCTATGATCGCAAAAATCGTTGCAACGTACAGAAGGCCTGTCGCGGACTGTGTGGAATTAATCTTCACTGTCTCCCAGGTCATCAGAGATACCACCAATGGCCCAAAAAAGCCGAAGATGACCCGCGCCCAGAGGAAGAACCCACCAATTCCAGTGAACGAACTCAATGTTGTCTTTTGATCCACATCCCCCCAAATCCAGAAGAGATACAATGTGATGCAGGCCAGGAGAATCTTGGCTACGATCGACGCAATCATCAGAAATGTGAGTGATTTCAAAGGACTGATCGGAAGCGAAGGCACCACCAGATACCAGTGCCCCAAAATCATAGAGTAAATAACACTGCCCAGGAAGACTGCGGAAACCAGAAAATACAGAGCGGACAGCAGTTGTCCCCAGGTGGGTGTCGAGGGGTTCAGCGAATGGTAGCCATCCAGGAAGATGCCGGCCAAACCCAGGAGACACGACACCGTCAGCAGTGGTTTCTGGGCAGACTGCCGTTCCGATATGACTCCGGCAATGAATAATAGTGCCGTTACACCCGACAGAGCCAACAGTAGCAGAGATGTAGATCTTCCGTCAAAGGGCCCTCGAAGCAGTGACAGGGAGTATGGACCGGCGAGGATCCCCAAGAGAAGAAGGAACAGGCTGAGGATGCCGCAAAACCGGAAGAAGCTTCGTCCAGCCGAGTGGGGAACCATAACAAGCGAAAGAAGGCCGCCAACGGCAAGCTGACTAAAAAACAGATAAACCAGTGAATTGTACACTTGGGTAATAATTCCAGTATTTTTAAGGGATAATGAACCGGTCGTAATCAAACTAATATATCAGGAATTGACCAACAAGAAACAAAAAAGGGACACTAATTTTGGTCCCGGGAGATGAGAATTGGCGTCCCTTGACCTGGAGACGGAAACCTTACGTCAAGAAGCTGTGAAATTGCGAAGGAACCTGCACCGCCATCCTGAATTGGGTTTTGAAGAGATCCGCACGGCGGGAATTGTGGCGGATTATCTTCGTGATTTGGGGATAGACACCGAAACCGGTGTTGGCAGAACCGGGGTTGTGGGAAAACTTGAAGGGGTAGAGGGGGAAGGACACGTTCTGATTCGTGTAGACATGGATGCGCTGCCCATTCAGGAAGAAACGAATGCAGACTATGCCTCTCAAGTGCCCGGCGTCATGCACGCCTGCGGTCACGATGGTCACACCACAATAGGCCTGATGGCAGCAAAACTGTTGGCTCGCAACCGAACCGGCCTAAAAGGCCAAGTAATGCTTGTTTTTCAGCCTGCGGAAGAGGGGTTGGGAGGCGCCAGGGCCATGCTGGAGGATGGCTTACTCACTTCACAGCCCTCCCGCGCACTTGCGTTACATCTTTGGAACCAGGCACCCTTGGGAAAGGTAGCGATAACCAGTGGACCGGTCCTAGCATCTGCGGATGGATTCAAGATCCTTGTGAGCGGAAAGGGAGGTCACGGTGCAGTGCCGCATCTGGCAAACGACGTCATTGTTGCAGCCTGTCAGATGGTGTCCGCATTCCAGACCATCACGAGCCGGTCCATCGATCCTATGGAAACTGCTGTCCTGAGTGTTGGCAAAATCAACGCTGGCAATGCGGCCAATGTCCTCCCCGAACGAGCGGAATTAACAGGTACCATTCGTACCTATGACAGTGGAGTGAGGGACCTTGTCGTCACACGCTTGCAGGATATCGGTGAAGGGATTGCCAGGGCGATGGGTGTCGTTTTTGAACTTGAATTGACAAGTAGCACGCCGCCTGTAGTGAACTATCAGGCGGTGACAAGAATTGCTCAGGATACGGCAAGAGAAATGTTTGGAGTCGAAAATGTAGACGAAGGGCACCGAATCATGGCCTCTGAAGATATGTCGCTGATACTGGAACAGATCCCAGGTTGCTATATCTTTCTGGGATCTGCCAATGCCGAAAAGGGGTTGGATTACCCTCACCACCATCCCAGATTTGATTTTGACGAGAAGGCACTCCTGCTTGGAGCAAAACTTCTCGCACAGACAGCGGCAGACTGTCTTGAATGAACCGGGTCCCGGAGTGGACATATGAAAACATCCCGATCATGCCTGTGTTGTTTTTCGATAAGTCTGGTGTAAATTCACAAATCTCAGCCAAAGAGGTAAATTCGTAATGTCAAAACAACAATTGGTCGAAACGGCGTCCGCAATGGTCTCTAGAGGCAAAGGAATTCTTGCTGCGGACGAAAGCGAAAAAACCCTCCAAAGCAGATTCGACGGTATCGGCCTGGAGGCAACTCAGGATTTACGAAGGGCATACCGGGATTTGCTGTTCACGACACCCGGTCTGGAGGATTTCATCAGCGGCGTGATTCTGTATGACGAGACGCTACGCACCAGATCGCTCGACGATGTGCAGTTTCCAGACCTGATTGCACAACAGGGGATCATCCCAGGTGCAAAGGTAGACACCGGTCTTACGGGCCTTGCTGGATTCCCCGGAGAGCAGATTACCGAAGGCTTGGACGGACTGAGAGAACGCGTCCAAACCTACCGAGAACTGGGAGCCAGGTTCGCCAAATGGCGGGCGGTCTTTGCAATTGGCCAAGGTGCACCGACCAGGACCTGTATACAGGCCAATGCACAGGTCCTGGCGCGTTATGCAGCGATATGCCAGGAGGCAGGTGTGGTCCCCATTGTAGAACCCGAAATCCTCATGAATGGAACGCACTCAATTGAAGAATGCGAAGAGGCAACTGAAACCACCCTGAGTACGGTCTTTTACGAACTTCTTGCCCATCGTATCCTGCTAGAAGGGATTGTGGTGAAACCCAGTATGGTCCTGTCCGGTACTGAGTGTCCGGTGCAGGCCGGTGTGGAGGAAGTAGCTGAAGCCACGATCCGATGTTTCAGAAGAACCATTCCAGCTTCGGTTCCAGGTATTGCTTTCCTCTCAGGTGGACAGAGTCCTGAATTATCGACGGCGCATCTCAATGCAATGAATCTGATGGGGCCCCAACCCTGGGAAATCAGTTTCTCCTACGGGAGGGCCCTTCAGGATCCAGCTAGAGCTGTCTGGAAAGGTGAGGAGGCCAACAGGAAACTGGCCCAGGAAGTATTCTATCACAGGACCAAATGCAATGGAGCAGCACGTTTCGGAAAATTCTCACCTGAGATGGAATAGGTCTAGCAAAGAGGACAAATTTATTTAACAGGCTGGGTGGATCACATTCCGCCTGGTCTGTTTCTTTCTGTACGATTGATTAGCCGATGGGAAATCAAGAGCCTCAACAAGATCACAAGGTCATTGTCCGGTGGCGGGAAGTGCTTGCAGGATGGTGGCGATGGATTACAGATCTTAAAGAGAGGAAATTCTACGTCCCGCTGGGTATCATTACCGCTATCGCAGCACTTTTTGCCTTGAGTGCATATACAGAATATCGTACGAATCTTGGTGCGATTACGTTGGGCGATTTTTTGGTCAAAAGCAATTCAGGACGCCATCGGGTGGGCAGTCTGTGGGGACGTGTGGCCAAAAGGGAGATCGTGAAACAGTCACTGGATACCCTCGAAGTCCCAACCAGGAAGAGCAGGCTTCCTGAGGCGATCGTTACAGCCAGATTTGACATCGACAGGGTTCCAAAAGACGGAATACCGGCATTCCTGGCAATATGGCGCACGCCACTTAGTACGGAAGATCACCGCTCGATGCCCGAGGTTACGGAAAGCGTACGTATCTACAAGTTGGGGATGTCCCTAGTGGAAGCAATCGAGCTCCCTAATGTTAGATATCTGAGCAGTGCAAGAGACCAAATCAATTCACTCTATCGGCAAACTGGTGAAATTAAATGGGGTGAGAATGACAGCTTGGGTGTGGCGGAGATAGATACGATCCAATCTGCGGTTAACGAGGCACTGTCCAGAGTATTCATTGACCAGCTCAAGGTAGAAGAACACAAAGCGTTGATTGAAGCGTACGGCATCGGCAGGATCTCTCAGATGATCCTGCAGAGAGGGGCTGGAGTTTATCTCGGACAGGTCACTTATTCAAGCATTGAGGATCCCCCGATAACCTTTGAAATTTCTCATGAGAAATTAATCAGAGCGCTGGGCCTATCGCAATCTGGAGATTGGGATGGGCTCTAGGATACCCGGCATGGGGAGAATTGCTCTTGTAATTTGCATCGATGGGGTGGTGATTATCCCGGCTCTTGCCCTGCTATGGTTGCTTAACGACCTACCTCAGATCCCAAGTGACCTTGGTACCTTATCACGGCAAACGGGAATCAACATCTATGCTGACTCCGGAGAGTTACTCTACACCTTCAACAAAAGCATAGAGCAGGTATCCATTCATGAAATCAGTCCATGGTTCGTGCAGGCAATTATCGCGACGGAGGATCTAGATTTTTACAGACACCACGGCGTAAGTCTCAAGGCCATAGTTGGAGCGGCGCTGGAAAATATGAGGCACTTTCGCAGGGCTCGAGGGGGCAGTACCATCACGCAGCAGATTGTCAAAAACACCCTACTGACAAGGGAAAAGACAATTGCCCGGAAGATAAAGGAGGCGTTACTCGCCCTGCAGCTGGAGTCTATGTATCAGCTTGAATTTGGTGCGAAGGCAAAGGAGAAACTCCTCGAGCTTTATGTCAACGGCAGTTTCTTCGGCACGAACGCCTATGGTGTGGAGGACGCCGCTCAGGTCTACTTCGGGAAGCCCGCCGCAAACCTGACACTACGGGAGTCCGCCGTTCTGGCTGGTCTCCCGAACGCTCCGAGCGCCTTGAACCCGCTAAGGGGCGAAGTACAGAAGCCTTCAGGGCGGACCCAACACGTCTTGCGGAGGATGGTGCGAGCGGGCTACATCAGCCGTGCTGAATATGAGGATGCCCTAAAGGATTCGCTGGTTTTCCGTGGCAAGAAGCGTAAGCAGAACAGGACCCCATATTTCGTTGAAACAATCAAGGATGAAATAGCCCAACGATGGGGGAGATCTGCCCTAAGTTTCGGTGCGCTGGATATCCGAACAACACTGGACCTCCAGATGCAACAGGGGGCAGAAAGGGCTGTTACAAATGGTCTGTCGGATTTGGATAGGCGTCTCGGCTTTATGCCGTACGAGATGGCGGCCGAATTGAATCGCGAACGATATGTCCAAAGCGCATTGATCTGTATGGATCCGGCGACAGGTTATGTCAAGGCAATGGTGGGCGGTCGAGACATATTTGTCAGCTACTACAACAGAGCGACCACCTCGCGCAGGCAACCGGGTTCCGGGTTCAAACCCATCGTGTATCTGGCGGGAATTGCAGCGAATCTCATCTCACCCGTGTCGCTGTTTATGGATGAACCCAAGACCTATCGGATAAACCGACAGAACTGGACTCCAAGGAATTTCAAGAACCAATATCTGGGTCAAACCACGGTGGCCTGGGCACTAACAAAGTCGGCAAACTCAACCAGCGTCCAGATCGTTCAACACATAAGCCCCGAGCGTGTAGTAGATATGGCTGAACGCCTGGGAATTCGCAGCAAAATGGGACCTTACCCAAGTATCGCTCTAGGTGCGAGCGAGGTAACTCTACTCGAACTGGCGGCAGCTTACGGAACAATCGCGAACTATGGATACAAAGTTGAACCTACATTCGTAAAATCCATCGAGGATCCTGGGGGCAGAGTCCTATACAGACACCGCGTCCAACCAATTCCCGCGGTGAGTCCCTCGGATGCGTACATTATGATTCAGATGATGCGTAATGTCGTTAACAGGGGCACAGGACGTATCCTGAGAAGGATGGGCTACGACGCGCCCGTCGCAGGAAAGACCGGGACCACCAACGACAACTCAGATGCCTGGTTTACAGGGTTTACACCAGACCTGGTTACGAGTGTCTGGGTGGGCTTCGACACCAGGAAAGGCGACAGAAGGCTCGTTAGTAAGAAGACAGGGCGACAGATTACCGGTGGCAGTGGTGCGGCACCCATCTGGACAGCTTTTATGAAAGCGGTCAACCCTGCAACCACCGACATGTCTTTCTGGAAACCACCCAATGTGAGAACCGTAGAAATCGACCCATTCACGGGTGAAGCCATAGATTCATCAATGCAACCTGACTCGACTCGCGTCCTATTAAGGGTTGCTTTGGATACTGATGGACAGCCGAACACCCAATTGGAGATCGATGCATTCAGGCGGACGCTTCCCGATACTCTTGACGATTATTGAGGAACCCGGATTTAGAAACCTACTCCATCTTTCTTTAACTACCAAAAAGTTCCGTACTTGGCTTTCGAGTTCTCTATGGCGTTACCCCAAACCATACCTTGAATCAACCTGAATAATCTGAGGAGGAAATTAATGAGAAATGCGGCAATTGCTTTTCTTTCCGAGCTTGATAAGAAAGCAGCTCAGAAGGCGAAGTATCCTATCGTTGACGGCGAAAGATACAATTGGAATTACGTGCCGTGCGAAAGGAACGGCGTGGCCATCAGGGAGATGTCTGGTCTGCAGAAGGGGGCCGCCCACGTTCTGATGAAGTCTGCTCTTAGCAGGTCAGGTTACACGAAGGCTGCCGAGATCATGAAACTTGAAACGGTGCTGAAGGCCGTCGAAGGTAGGGAAGACTCCGATGAGTATCGCGATCCCGAGGGGTATTTCTTCACATTGTTCGGCAATGTGGAATCCGGACCCTGGGGGTGGCGCGTAGACGGTCATCACCTTTCTCTCACATTCACATCGACAAGCGAGACGCTTGTGTCGACCACACCGTCTTTCTGGGGATCCAATCCTGCTGAGGTGCCCTCGGGTCCGCACAAGGGACTTCGGCTACTGCACAAGGAGGAAGACCTAGGACGCAGATTACTCCTTGATCTAGACGTATCGCAGAGAAAGAGAGCCATCATTTTAGAGGATGCACCAAGCGACATCATCACGAAAACCGAAAAAAAGGTGAGGATTGGTGATCCAGTGGGTCTGTGTTCAACTGAGATGTCTGACGAACAAACGGTCCAATTGGTAGGTCTTGTCTCGCATTTTGCTGCCAATTTCAAACAAGAACTTGCGGATTACCACATCGAACGAGTAGAGCAGGCGGGCATCGAGAATCTCCACTTTGCCTGGGCAGGGAGTGAAGAAAGGAGACAGCAACATTACTACAGAATTCACGGTCCCACTCTCCTTATCGAGTATGACAATACCCAAAACGACGCGAACCACATTCACACGGTCATGCGCGATCTTGAGGAAGACTTTGGAGAGGACCTCCTTAAAAGACACTACGACGAAAGCAACCACTACGGTTAGGTCTGACAATGCCAATGCCACTGCCAAAAGAGGTAAGCCGTATCTCTGACACATATGGGAGATATCCACTTCGTACAAGGACGGGATGCGCGTTCCTGCGCGAATTTATGCAAGCCAGAAATTGATGTCTGAAATGAATCGTGGGGTGATCGATCAGGTTACAAATGTGGCCACATTGCCCGGCATTCTAAAGTTCGCGTACTGCATGCCCGATGGACACTGGGGCTATGGATTCCCGATCGGTGGTGTGGCACCCATTGACGCCGAGGAAGGCGTTATTTCTCCTGGAGGGGTAGGGTTTGACATCAATTGTGGCATGCGTTTGGTTACCACGAACCTTACCTACAATGAGGTACGGCCATATCTCAAGAAACTCGTAGACACCCTGTTTGAGAGGGTACCGGCCGGGGTTGGCAGTACAGGCTTCCTGAAACTCACTCACGGTGAATTCAGAACCATTGTGGAGCATGGAGCCAAGTGGTGTGTCGAAAATGGATATGGTTGGGAGGCCGATCTGAATAGAACGGAGGAGGACTGGTGTATCGCCGGTGCGGATTCAGCAAAAATCAGTCAGAAGGCGGTCGAACGTGGGTTTAATCAGATCGGTACGCTTGGATCTGGAAATCACTACCTGGAAATCCAGGTTGCCAACCCTGAGCACATCTATGACCAAGAGACGGCAAAGGCCTTCGGCATATCCATCCCCAATCAGGTCGTGGTCATGTTTCACTGCGGAGCCGCGGATTTGGCCACCAGGTCGCCACAGATTACCTGCAGATCTTCCTGAAGGTGATGCAAAAGAAGTACGGGATAAACGTCAGGGACAGGGAATTGGCCTGTGCACCGTTCAGGTCTCCTGAGGGACAGGCCTATCACACCGCTATGAAATGCGGGATCAACATGTCTCTGGCGAACAGGCAGGTGATTCTTCACAGAATCCGCGAGGTGTTTTCGAATGTAATGGGCAGGACTTCGAAAGAAATGGAAATGAAAGTGGTATACGACGTTGCGCACAATACTGCCAAGCTAGAGCGTCATATTGTTGACGGAGTGGAACGTGAAGTACTCGTACACCGTAAAGGGGCAACAAGGGCATTGGGTCCACAGATGGTAGGTGTGCCCAAACAATATCTCCAAACTGGCCAACCGGTCATCATAGGCGGCAGCATGGAAACCGGTTCCTACCTGCTTGCTGGTGTGATTACGGGGGATCAGACCTTCTTCTCCACCGCGCACGGAAGCGGCAGAACGATGAGTAGAACCAAAGCCAGGAAACAGTTTCACGGAAAGCGATTGCAGCGTGAAATGGAGGAACGGGGCATATACGTCAAGTCTGTTTCCTATGGAGGCCTTGCAGAGGAGGCGGGGGGCGCATATAAGGACATCGACGAAGTAATAGACGCAACCGAGGACGCAGGGATCAGCAGACGAGTCGTGAAATTCGTCCCAATTGGGAATGTGAAAGGATGACCGTCTGGTGACTGCCGTTAAGACATCTATGATCTTGATATCCGGATCCCTGGGCAGCGGGAAGACCACCCTTCTGCAGCATCTTGTTGCCAGCACAAATCGGAATATCGCTATCCTGATGAATGAGTTTGGCGAGATTGCGATCGACAGCAAGATCACTCAGGGAAAGCATGTCCAGATGACCTAGCTGGTCGGCGGATGCGTATGTTGTTCGCTGGTGGGGGAGTTTGAGGCGGCTGTCGGCGAGATCATCGAGATAATTAGCCCTGAGCTCATTGTGGTGGAAACCATGGGCGTGGCAGAACCAGATGCTGTAATCTTCGATTTAGAGGAAAGCCTGCCCGCCATTCGACTGGATAGCGTGATCGTCCTGGCCGATGCAGATGGGATGATCAGCTTTCCGGACCTCGGCTACCTCACACGTGCACAATTCGAGGCAGCGGATGTGATTCTCGTCAACAAGATCGACCTCGTAGACGAGGAGGCTCTGGAGGAAATAGAAAAACGGCTTGACGAGGTGAATCCAGGTGCGGTGATGTTCAGAACGATCCGTTGTGCACTCCCAACAGATCTGCTCTTCGGATTCAATAGGCCTCCCAGAACGCCAACCCAACCGTCCCCACACGACCATAACAGATCTGTAGAATCATTCACGTACTCGAGCGAGCAAATTTTCGATCACGAAAAGATCAGGTCGTTGCTGGAAGCCCTTCCTGAACCGATCTATCGGGCAAAGGGTTTTGTGAGGACAACTGAAGAAAACCTCCTGTAAAACTTCGTTGCCGGCAGATCGAGCTTCGAGACTTTCGATGTGGGAAATACCAATCTCATCTTCCTTGGAATAGGGGCCGAATACCTCCGTGCCCCCCTGGTAGAGAAGCTGAACCAATGCCTTATTTCGTGAGGCCCCGGCGTGCCCTACCGATACCTTGAGGATGTGGCGATTGCGGTCGTGGCCATCGAGGCTTGGGGTCCTGATGCGGAAACCCTATTTACACATACATCCGACGCTACCCTCAGTGTAATGGTTCAAGACCTCGACAGCTCGTGTGGAGTGATCCGTTGCGTTGGAATCAGGGGCGTTCGATATGTTGTTGTTCAACTACCTCCAGGAGACGATCTTCTACAAAGATGCCCGACGGCTCCTTCTGCGTACCAAGGAGCTGAAGATCACCCGGACGGAAGAGAAGTTTATATTAGATGCCGTAATGGCTGGAGAAGAACTGGACATGCAGCGCCATGAACTTGTGGTCGATGTCAAGGCGTTTACATTACATCAATTTCGGGTGGAAAAGACCGAGCGAGTTTGGAAAGCCTTTGTGATTCTGGATATATGATATGCAAGTCGGCGGTGTCGTCCTTTGCGGAGGTGAATCCAAGCGAATGGGGAGGTCCAAAGCCCTTCTCCCGTTCGGCCGGGAGACCATGCTCCAGCGGGTGGCGTCAGTCCTGGAAAAGGAACTTGCACCTATAGTCATTGTTGCGGCACCGGGTCAGGAACTACCCGAACTCGGTTCCGACATCCTGGAAGTTCGAGATGAGGTTCCCGGGCAGGGACCCGTACAGGCTCTATTGACAGGATTGAATGTATTGGACGAATCGGTGCACTGTGCATTTGTGTGTTCCTGTGATCTACCTCTGCTTACAACAGACTTTGTCAAGTTTATTGTGGATCGGGCATCGCCGGACTCCATCGTTGTGCCCGAGATTGAGGGAAGGAAACAACCTCTCTGTGCAGTATATCCAAGGAGAGTTCGCTCCTCCTTGATGCGGATGGTCGAGGATTCCTGTTTCAGGCTCACGAATCTAACCAAACGCTTCCCCACAACACTGCTTCCTGAGGAACAATTCCGAGGCCTGGACCCTGACCTGCGTAGTTTCACCAATGTGAACAGCGAGGCTACCTACAACCAGGCCATTGTACTGGCCGGAATTTGAATTGCAGTGCCTTGCCAAACCCATATTGTTGGGTATATTCGACGGAGGTGAAGAACTTAAACCCTGAACTATTCGGAGGATACACGGATGCAGGAGAACAAAAAACTTGTTGCGGAAGATGAGATTAGAGCAGCGTTAATAAATCTTGCCGGATGGGAATACGATGGAAAGCGGAAGGAAATCAGCCGGGTCTGGAAATTCGAGAAATTCGTACCAACAATGGCTTTTGTCAGAAAATTAACTGAGATCATGGACACCAACAACCATCATTCCGACCTGAACCTGGACAGCCGAAGCAAGACGCTCACAGTGACGGTGACTACCCATACTGAGAATGCTGTCACTCAGGCAGATCTGGATTTCGCAGCGGCCGTAAATGCCTCAGGTTGAGATTTTCAGGACTGCTTATGCTGGAAAGACCTCCCCCGGGATCGATATTCTCGGGGGATTTGGTTTATGTGCTCGTGTCCAATGCGAGAATGCTCTGTCTTACGATTTTAATGTATTGAGGATCCTCTTTCCAGTGCCGGAGAAAGGTTCGATAGTGATTCATTGCTGAGCTGTTCAGGCCCTGGTCTCTGTACAGATTTCCAAGATGGTAGTGTGCGATTGCCAGATCGGGGCGAAGAGAAAGTTCCTGGAGATATGCCTGCCTTGCCTCCTCCTTACGTCCTTCATAGGCCACACCAATATTACAGAATACCCCCGGTTCGCGGTAGTTACCCTCAATTGCCCTCTGATAGGCTTCCCGCGCTGACGCATAGTCTCCCTTTCTCTGCCTGATCACGCCGATCTGATTGTGGACAAAGGCCAAGTCGGGCGAGAGATTCAGGGCGACCTCAAACGCGGATTCGGCCTCCAGGTCCTTCCCCAAACTCAAATACAAGTTTCCAAGAGACGTCCATGCTTCCACGAAGCCAGGCCTATGTCTTGCCGCTTGCTTACAATAGCAGAGTGCGTGCTTATTCTGGCGCATACCCCGGTAGGATTCCGCAAGATTATAGTTAACGACTGGGTAGTCAGGCTTGATCGATAATATCTCGCGGTAATGTTGAATTGCTCCCTGGACATCACCCTTGTTCTTTAGGAGGAAGGCGAGATTAAGATGTGCTCGGACGCTACGGGGGGTAGAGACCGTCGCGCTCCTGAAAAGGGTTTCATCGGTTCGCCACTCCTTGTTACGCAACACTGTGCGCGCGGTACCGGCTACCACCAAGACTGCGGCCAAACCAATCAATATGTGTCGCTGTCCGGGACTTCTCGCCATACTTTGAACGCTATGAAATGCCAGACCAACCAGCAGACAGAATCCCATAGATGGCAGGTACAAGTACCTTTCCGCCAGCATGGTGCCGGAGGACACCAGCGGATTCAGGTTTAGGAGAAGTGGGATCACAAGAAGACTGACTCCGAAAGCGGCAAGAGGCGACCTGCCCCAAATTCTGGAGAACCCCCACGATGCCAAGACTACAGTGCACAAACCGGCAACAAACGACCAGCTGTAGATTGACGAATTCACAGGAATCTGGTTAAAGCTATAGTCAACAGATAAAGTGACCGGGTATACCAACAGTCGCAAGTAGTGCAGAATCACAACAGGTATGGTAAGAAGACAATGGGCAAGGGGTGCATCCACCAGAGGATTGTCCAATGGGGAAGGAGATACCGGCAGCAGGTTGCCCACGGCGTATGCGCGCAGCATCAAGAATGCGGCTAAACTTCCCCAAAGCCACAGATAATGTGAGCGGAATCGTGTCATTGCCGGCGGATTGTGCCGGCTCGGAGCTGGGACAGGATTAGTGCGACTGTCTGAGGATGCTCTTTGGAGGTGAAGGGGATAATCTGGTTGGGGTCCACGTTGCGGAGCATATAGAAGCCGCTGGAAGTGATATTGTTTACACGACCCAGAAGTTCCTCGGCCTTACGGGGACCAAGGGCCTTTTCAAATTCGCCACGGGCGAAGTCCATACCGCCCTGGGAGACGTATTACCCGCGATGAGGAGATGCTTGAATTCCTCGAAGACTTCATCTTCCTGCTCGGTGGTGACCACATCCAGTTCTGCGATGGACTGGGCGATCTGCTCGATCTCCAAAATCCGTGAGGTATTTCATCACCTAAGCAGTGGGTTCCTAAACAAGAGCGATCATCAGAACGGCTACCTTTTGTCGCGCTGTTATTTCTTCGCCTATGTCATTTTCTTCTGGAAATATTGTTACCCTCGCCGGGGGAGAATAGATGGAATTTATGTCTGTTAGGACAAGTAGGAACCAACGGAGATTATACCAAGAAGATATGGTAATCATTCAGGTGTGGCAATGTCGTCGCTGTGACATGATCTCCCGTGACAGCGTTGACATAATTGCAGCCATTTCCTACATTTCAAGGCATTGTTTTTGTCGTTCCAATCTGAATTAATCGATCGAATAGGGGAGCTGTAGAACGATGGCCAATACGTTTCTCCAGGTACTCGATGAGCGCATAATCGTGGCCGACGGCGGCATGGGTGCAATGCTGGGTGCGAGAGGTGTGCCGTGGAACGCCTGTTTCGAGGCCACCAACTTGAGTCAGCCTGAACTGGTGAAGGCACTTCACCTGGAATTCGTTGCCGCCGGGAGTGAACTGATCGAAACAAATTCCTTTGGGGCAAACCGGAACAAACTAGCCGCTTTAAACCAGGCCGATCAGGTCAAAACAATAAATGCCGCGGCCGTACGGTTGGCCAGATCGATTGTTTCGGACAACGTCTTTGTCGGTGGATCCGTTGGCCCATACGGCCGGCTCACCGATCCTGAGTATGATCTGTCCGATGAGGAACGTTTCGATGTCTTCAAAGAACAACTGGAAGTCTTGTTGGAAGAGGGTGTGGACCTGATTCTGCTCGAAACCTTCACGCAGCTCGAAGAACTAAAGACAGCATTAAGGGCCACGCGAAGTCTAGATTCCGACATACCGGTCGTTTGCCAGATGGCTTTTTCAGATTCAGTTCGACCCTCGGTGGGTGCAGGCGCAGTTCAAGGTTTGCTGGAATTGGAAGCCCTTGGTGCATCCGTGGTTGGCGGGAATTGCGGCTCCGGTCCGATAGGACTGATCAGGGTGATTGAGGAGATCTCACATCTGACAGAGGTAAAACTATCCGCACAGCCGAACGCCAGTTTTCCTCAGTATGTGAACGGTCGCTATATCTATCTTTCGGACCCCAAATATTTCGCTGAAAGCGCAGAAACTCTGGTCGGTCTGGGTGCAAATATGATCGGCGGGTGCTGCGGCACCACACCCGACCACATCCGACTGGTTGCCGAACAGCTCAAGGGCTGGACGCCGGCTCAAAGGGTCCTGCGCCCCAGGATTCAACCACAGGAAAATAGACGAATTAAAAAAG
>PAQK01000044.1 GCA_002709665.1 Gemmatimonadota bacterium
ACATCCAAATGGCTCGAGCAACATGGCCACGTGCTGATCGATTGCCCCGAATCTGAACAGGCCGACGGCCTTCCCTATAGACATCTCTTAGGAACCCGCTGAGCGTCGATCATCTGATTCATGGGACCGCCTCCCAATTGCTGACGAACATAGTAGGGAATTCGATGGAGACCGGAGAGGATCAGCGCAGGAGTGAGATCAGCCACAAGTCCCCTCTGTGCGTCGATCGTGCTCGATACCCGTATTCCCCTTTGCCACAAGCGGAAGTGTCTATCACACCCTTTAAGGAGCCCCGATCCGAACCAGGAGCGACAATTCGTGACACCCATCCAGTATTTCCCTTGAATAATATGGTGTGCCCAAGGAACTGATGACCGCTATTGATTCCCTTGTTTCCTCACAGGCAGAAGCATCTGCCATGTCTCGTGTTGCCTGAACCCAATTGACCTCCGCCCTGTCTTCAAGATCGCGTATACCTTCGTAACCTATCAGGAGTTCACGTGTCCTGTTCCCGATCCAAAATGTAATTTGGGTTTCTTCATCAACAGATCTCTCAAAGAGAGGGACGCATTAGCTCCAAGGAAAGGGACTGTTGGACACCGGGTGTAGTTTCCCGGTTGCATATCTCGAAAAGCGGAACGGCTCCAGCATCCTGCTGGGCTCCCCCAGAATCTCTCCTGCGACAAGCTTCCCCACACCAATCATCTTATAACCGTGGTTGGAATCGGCGATCATGTAGCAGTTCTGGTTAAAGACATCGAATACTGGAAAGCTATCCGGTGTGAGAGCACCTATACCTCCAGAGGGCTCCTTCTTATACAGAGGCATCGTGCCTTCGAACCGTTTCTGACAAAATGCGAGCGCTGACACCCACATGCGTTCAAAATCCTCTCCCACAACGAAATCCGGAGATGCCGGACCATATGGATCAACACGGACCTCGTCCAATGGCGTTTCCACACGATAGGGCATCGCTCCGCCCTGAACCCCCCCAAAGCTGAAATCAGGTTTGTAATAGATGCCCCACATCTCATCGGTAATCAATGCCCCATCGAGATCCGAATGAAGTGGCGCATCGGTGTCGAGGTGTATCACCGGTGGCGCCTTGCCATCATTTGTCACCAAAAATTCGGGATCTACACCCAGCGTGCCCTCCTGCAGGCACCAGTAGTTCCACATCGGAATGTTGGGGTGGTCCTCCCCGTCTGCACCTCGAATCGTAACTTCGCGCGGCAGGTCAAGCATGTCCCAGAACAGCTTTGCCCAGGGCCCAACGCCCACCACAACATAGTCGACGGTTATGTTCCCACAGTTGGTTTCTACGACCGAAACGGCGCCCCCCCGATACTGGAACCCCGTAACTTCAACGCCACCCTGGATGGTCACCCCTTCACGCTTTGCTTTACCTGCAAGCCCTTCCATCGATGCACGATTATTGGCATAACCACCCTTCTTTTCGTGGAGCACGGAGGTGATCCCCCTGGCCTGCCAATCGTGAAAAATGTCCTTCATGTAACTTTCGCAGTCCTTTTCTCCCTCGATGAACTCGGAAACATATCCTATCGCCTTTTGCTGATCCGCTATCCCAGCTACATCCTCGTGCA
Organism: Gemmatimonadota bacterium; assembly: GCA_002709665.1. GTDB lineage: Bacteria > Latescibacterota > UBA2968 > UBA2968. The sequence goes on from PAQK01000044.1 coordinate 1,605, forward strand.
TCGATTCGGGACTGATCTGCATATAGCCCACGGGATGATAACTGAAGGTTTTGGGATCGCTTTCCCACACCTGAACGCTGTGGGCCATCAGCTCCCTCATAGCAGGCTGGAAGTAGTTGTTCCTTACCACACCACAAGCAATTCCGGACGCACCTGCCGCAATCCCCGTCTTGTCGATGACCAGAATATCCTCTCCACTACCCTTCCGTCGAGACCTCAACTCCTGCGCCAAATGGTAGCCCGTGCTCAGGCCATGGACACCCGCTCCAATCACCAGGTATTTGACATGTTCAGGTAGTGCCATCTAGTCCTCCATGTTTTGCTAAACCTTCCTTGCAGCAATATGTCCCCAAACTACATCCTGAGACAAAAGAACATTTAGCGTAAGACCAAATCTCTCAACAAAATAGGCGTGATCTTCTATTCCGAATCTCTGCTGCATCTCCTCGGGATCCGCAGCAGCGAATGCCGCATACCGGGATTTGATTCGCTCCTGGAAGACCTCCACCCTTTTGTCAGAATGGGTCACAACAAATCCGGAATCCTTCAGAAGTAATTCATATTCCCGGGGAAGCAACATCTCGAAGGGTTCTTCTTGCTTGAACTCCCGCCAGACCTTGAAGGCCTCCCCCGGCTCTTCGTTCCCCTGCATCCAATCACAAAATGAAAGATGTCCACCTGGCTTCATGATACGGCAGATTTCACTAATCAATCGGGGGCGATCTACAATGTTCACAAACGTATCCTTGCTCACCACCGCATCGAATTCACCGTCTAGGAAAGGTGTATCTCTGGCATCTACAAGATGAAATACCACGGGCGCAGACGGTGGATTCTCCTGCGCCCTGATCTGTGAGACCTCTATAGCGGACCTTGCGGCATCCACGCCTACTACTGAACAACCGAATGCATCCACAAGGTGGAGCGAGGAGCTGCCATTGTTGCATCCGATGTCCAGCACCCGCATCCCGACTTGCAACCCAATGCGCGATCCAAGGTCCTGCACCACGTCCTCGATATCCCCGAAACACCACTCGATATATGCATTCGTACGTTCATCATACCAGTCCGACATGAATTCTATTGCTTCTTGTGTTGACATCGTAACTCCTCAGGGTCTCAGTAGGTCAGGCCGGCGTACAACCCGTCGTCGACTGACACAGACAATACCGTAAGCTCCGGTTCGGCCAGCCAACGGTCGATCGCAACCGCGGTTGCGTCAAGACTCGATGCAGATACACCCCTGGCGCCAAAGCCCTGCGCAACCATCGCCCAATCCACCTGTAAAAAATCTACACCGCGATTGGGTATATTCCGCATATCCTGGGCGATCTTTATCACCGCCAGGGACCTGTCGCAAAGGACGATCAGGATAGGACTCAATCCCAGTCTCTTCGCGGTCTCCAATTCCTGCACCATCATTCCAAAGCCACCATCACCAAAGACGCCAACAACTGGTCTAGTCGGATTCAGAAGCGAAGCGCACAAGGCAGCCGGAACGCCATAGCCCATTGCCGACAAACCATTTGAAACCAGAAACCCGTCGGGTGTAGCGGCATTCCAGGTCTGGGAGATCAGGATCTTATGCGCACCGACATCGGTGGCGACTATCGTGTTTTCGGGTAGCAGGGCATTGAGCAAATCCATTACACTGTAGGGCGACAACCCTCCGGTACGTGTGCTCCCTGTCGGCAGCATTGCCTGGTGAACAGAAGATTTGATCGCGTCCAGTTCCCTGGCCGTCCACTCCGTTTCCAGATCACATTCATTCAGAACAGCCTTGAGCAAATTGCTCACGTTGCCCAGGCATTCGGCTTCGGGTCTGAAAGCGCCACGTGCTATAGACCAATTTGCAACATTGTACAGCGGTGCGTCATAGTGCCAGTCCTGGGCTGATTCCACCGGGTCAAACCCTATTCCCAGAAGAAAATCGCTCGATTTCAACTGCTCCACAAGGATGGCGTCAGCAGCGGCAGACGCAACTGTGCCCAGATAACCGGGACCCGATTCATCAGCAATCCCCTTGGCTTGAGGCAAAACAACATAAGGAATGCCTGTAACTGCAAGAAACCTTCGAACCGACCCACTGTCATTCTTCGCATCCAACGCAATGCCGATCACGGCAATCGGGCGTGATGCACGGCCAAGCGCCTTCGAGATCTCACCGACGTCCCGGGTGTCGGCCAACTTCTCATCCAATTTGAAGCCACACCCCTCACCCCCGACCTCCGGTGACACGGCGACATCATTCGGTAGTGAAAGGTAGACAGGTCCCCTGATTTCCCTTTTAGCCAATGAAATGGCCTCCCTGACCGCTGTTTCGGTACCCTGACCGTCAAGGGAGATGGAGGCCTTGCAGATCGGGTGAAACATCTCGTTCAATTGCAGGTTCTGCTTTTCACTCACCTCAGCCAACCGGCCGATGGTCCTAGCGGAAATCGCCAGGAGAGGATCTCGATCCAGATAGGCACAGCCTACCCCGAGAACAAGGTTGCAGGCACCCGGTCCCAATGTCGCTAGGCAAACGCCCGGGACACCAGTCAGCCTCCCCATGGTAGCCGCCATAAATGCGGCCGCCGATTCGTGTCCAGTCAGTACAAATTTAATGCCCCGGGTTTCCAGGGCTTCGATTAGATCGACCACTTCGCCACCCGGATGCCCAAAAGCATACCGGACGCCAGATCCGAAGAGGGTATCCGCTACCGCGACCGCGCAAGTCCTACTCAAGACATAGGGTCCTTCCCGATAAGACCTTCATTGAGTCAACCTGTTGCGAGTTCTACGCGATTCTTCCCCTTTTCCTTGGCGCGATACAGCGCTTGATCGGCAGCCGTGACAGCGGCCTCCGTACTGTCCGGGATACCGCAGAAAATCCCAATTGACAGGGTGCCGTCAGTACCCTCCTCGACGGCCACCCGGATTCGTTCTCCAAGGGCAAGGGCCTGTTCATCCGAAGCCGGCTCCACAATCACGGCAAACTCGTCACCAGCCCATCTCGAAATAAAATCTGATCCGCGTACGACCTCCTTCAGGATGGAGGCAATCGTTCTAATGAACTGGTCTCCTGCATCGTGACCACGTGTATCATTGGTTGTCTTGAGTGAATCCGAATCCATATACAACAATGCCATAGGTCTCATATGTCGTTGTGAGACCTGAATCATGGTATGGAAGAGATCTTCGAACCCCCTTCGATTGTACAAACCTGTAAGAAAGTCGATGCGGGACTCCATTTCCATCTGTCTGCCCACGGAAGCATTTACTCGCGCGAGCTCCTTGTAGAAGCGCACAGTCAGGGCCATCAATTCGGTGGATTCCACCGAATCGTGCGGTAACCAGACAACCCGGTTCCGACCCAAATGCTTTGCCTTGATCAAAAGTTGGTGAGCCGTGGAAACCATCAGATCATCCATCTCCGGGAATATTCCATAATCTGCACCGGGATGCTGAAGCCCCCCGCCGCTAATCCGGACCTTGAATCCAACATTGTCGGTGAGAAACTTGACAATCTCACCATGAAATGCCTCGCTGTTGAACCCCGGTCCGGAGGTCGTAATGATGACCCCAAACTCGTCTCCCCCGGTCCGAAACCCCTTCCACCCTTTTCCTTCGAAAAAGCGCTCTGCCAAGGCAAGTATCTTGTCACCAACCTCGAATCCCGCTTGCACATTGACTCGTCTGAGCTCATCTATGTCGAAGAGCAGAAGAGCCTTGAAAGTCCCGGCGATCATTTCCTCCTTGAGTTGCTCACGGAATTGAGCGCCGGGCATCACTATGGTTCTCTTGGCTTCTTCGGACATGACACCTCCACAATCATAAACTGATTGGATTTTGATCAAAGATGGCACGTGATGATTCGCAAAATAAGCAAATCCAGCCACAACGCCACAGTAATCCAATCCCATGAGACCTTGTTGCAGGTCTCATGACCAAACCAGGGTAATGCCCAGGTCGTCTGCTATTTGATTCATGTCCACCTGCACCTCATCAGGTACGGAAATACGCATACTCTCGGGAGACGTCAACCGCCGTCTCTCTGGATCGCCGGGTATAAGTACTTCATCGAACCCTTCTGAGGGAGGGCAGGATCTGACATATTCATACAGGACATCCAAAGAATCCTGAAAGTGCTCTGGCGCCTGGAATCGATCCGGATCGATGGTGATTATGAACATCCCTGGTCCTGAATCATCACCCGGAGCAACTGGGGAGGCGGCACCGATCCAGAATCCTGCAAAAATTTCAATGGCGAAGGAAAGTCCATACCCTTTGTGTCCACCGAACGGCAAAAATGCCCCGCCCTCTAGCACCTGTTTTGGTTCACGTGTGGGGAAACCGTCCCTGTCGAATGCGGTAAACTCAGGGACCTGCTCGCCCGTCTTGAGTGCGTGGGAGGCCTTTCCTAGAGCAATTGCGGAGGTGGCAAAATCCAGCGAGAAGGGTGCGTCCGGTCTCGGAATCGCCAGAGCAATGGGATTTGTTCCCCACAGGCCCTTGCTGCCTCCAAAGGGTGCCACAACACCCTTTCCTTTTTCAGCGTTACCCGCAAAAACGGCAATGGCTATAAAACCCTGATTTGCTGCCCATTCGGTATATTCACCAACTCGGCCGATGTGGCTCAAGTTGTAGACACCCACGGAGGATGTGCCCACTACCCCGGCCTTCTCAATTGCTACCCTCATAGCCTCTTTGGCAACAATCTGACCCGATACCTAGTTCCCGTCAATAAGTGATGTTGCCGCCGATTCCTTCACCAGCGACCACTCGCCTGACAGATGGAGATGACCCTCGGTCCTCAGTTGCCATGTAATAGGAAAGGAGCATGATACCAGGCGAATCGTGCCCCATCCGGTTGCTAAGCACGAGCGACCGGGCTACTTCCATCGGACGTCCAGGGGGTGCGCCCGCGGCAACCAGGATATCGGTGACCATCCCCTCGAGTATTCCTGTTTCAAATTTGGCCATAGGCTCTCAATCTAGTCGGTAGGTTCAGGGTCAATCCCTATCAAAATGCGCTCCCACTCCTCGTGATTCTGCGTTATCGATCCAGGATTGGTTGCGCTCCTTGCAACAAATCCGGGTACATTATCTCTTCCCGTGGGCATTGCCGGGTCGCTGTATCGAATATCCGCACTCCAGCGAATTCGATCGGACCGATTTGGGAAGGACCGATGAACCGTCTGGTGCTGAAAAACGACAACGTCACCCCTTCTTACCGGACAGGGCCTTGGCTCTCCCCGTGGAACACACCCTTCCATAATCCCCGGATTGGGGTATCCTGGCACTTCTCCATGAGGTTTGAGACCTCTTTGGTGACTGTGGGGCAGAACTTCGAGGCATCCATTCTCGATAGTGGCGTCCACAAGAGGAATCCAGAAATTCACCATCATGGTCTTCTCAGCTGAGGGATCCAGGAAGCTCAGATCCTGATGCCAGGGAATCAGGGATGTGTCTTCGNCAGGAAATTTCGCCTGACAGTTGAACNGTGGATGGNCCAGGATCTCCGGACCGATTACAGAGTCAACCACATCCAGGATTTCACGGCAGGTCATTAGGGCGAACATCCCGGCAGTGCGAAGATTTTTGCCGGTAACCGCACGCTCGATCTCACAGCCCTCTCCGAGCTGTTTACGAAGATTAGCCAACCTCAGGTCGAAGGGATCATCTTCGAACTTGTCCGCAAGCCCTTTGGTTCTCTGAGCCTCATCCGCCAGGGCACTCAGGATACCGGAAATGTCCCGCTCTACCCCTTCCAGGACGGAATTTGGTACGAGGTGCGAAACAACCACGAACCCCAATTCAGTAAATTCCGACAACTGAATATCGGTTAGTCCCGTCACTTCCATTCCTATAGTTTCTTGACGTATTCCTGGTTGTGTTTCTTCAAGGTGCCCTCGGACCCGAGTGCATAGTGTTTAGACATATCGGGCGAATACTTCGAGGCAGGCGGGTGCTTACCCAACTCTTCAGCGATAGACCTGATATGGTGCGGACCAGCCCCGCAACATACACCAAGATAGCGAACTTCGATATCATAGGCAGCTCTTGCGAATGCAGCCATCTCATACCGATTGCACGTGAACGGATCCAACCCTGTGGGAAAAGGTCGGTCCCCAGGGAGACAATTGCAATTCGGATCTTGAAGAGACTGAAAGGTAGGCTGAGCGTCGTGTGTTCGATAAGGAACCGGCAGCGCCGCGACATGACATGAAACCGCTTCCCGGATGCGTCTCACATCCGGGAACATCGTCTCGGGTCCCCTGGTGCAGTTCACACCAACAACGTCCGCTCCTTGCTGTTCAAGCATCTTCGCCGCCTCGGTGATATCTACTCCATCACGAAGCCCATCCTCCTGGTGATGGGCAAAGGTCACCACGGCTGGCAGGCCCGATCGTTTGATCGAAGCCAGGGCGAGATTCGCTTCTCCGTGGAAAGCGAAGGTCTCCCCAATAATGAAGTCGACACCGGCCTCGACGGCCCAACCGACTTGTTCGTCGAACATGGCCGTCACCTGGTCGTCCATTTCGCTTTTCGCCGGATCCCACACGTTCGTATTACAGATATTTCCCGCAAGGAGGGGACGATCCTCGCCAAATTCATCCGCGACGGATTCCGCTATCTCCAGAGCGCCTCGCTGTAAGGGTTCGAGCAGGTCTTCCTTCCCGACTATCCGCAGCTTTTCCCGGTGCCCGTAGTAGGTGAATGCCTCGATAACGTCTGAACCCGCTCTGACGAATTCCCTGTGCAGATTCGCGACGACTTCCGGGTGGTCCAGGACCGCCTCAGGGACGAATGCGCCAGCTTGAAGGTATCCGCGGCGTTCCAGTTCAAACAGATAGCCTTCTGCACAGATCACAGGACCTCGTTCCAGTCGCTCGATAAGCCCCAGTGAACTGGAAGATGATTCGGTCACGGCAAATTCCTCCAATGCGTGTAGTTGTAGCGACAAGGCGCTTGGGTCACCGGACACCATCAAGGACGGACTGTCCGGCAGGCGCATCGGTGAACCGTTCGATAACATTTCGGGTTATTCGAGAAACATTGTTCTCGTACTCATTATGTGAAAGACTGCCCGTCCAGGTGACCGATCCCGCGGAGAATACTGATCCTCCGCCAGGATAATTCATAATCGTCAAGTCGGATACAGGGGATACGTGTGTGCGCCTGGGTGGGGTGAAGGACGGATGAGATGCGCGTGCCAGCACTACCGGCTCCGGCGTCGATTCGTCCCAAGCCCACGGTTGCACAGCATCCATCTCAAATCCCGCTGCACTCCCGAGGTTTAGCCCGAATTCTCCAATGGTCTCTTCCTGTGCAACGCCCTCGAAGATAAACCTGTATTCAGGGCCGTTACTTGCCGGGAGGAGTTCGTATCCCCAATCGCCCTCCGATTCAGACCAGACGTTTGATGCGTGTTCAACCCCAAATGTTCCACGCGCCGTGTGTCCCCTCCTCGACCACAGCCCCCCCAATTCCAGTGTCGTGCTGTGTTGTGATTCGCCCGGTGCAGGTTTGTAAGTGGGTCCGTAGTCGCCTTCCCCCCCTCTGCGCAGTTCCATCAGGTGTGGCCGACCGGGATCGATGGACATCACCCAGTACATCCCGTTGCCGCTCAGGTAGAGGATACGACCCCCCCGACGTGTGTATGCAGTCACACTCCTGACCATTGCCCCGGTCCAATACTCCGGGTGGCTTCCTAGGATCACACACCGATATCCGGATAGCAATTCCAGCTGCCTCCGGTGAAGGTCTTCATCGGCAAAGACGTCGTATTCTATTCCATTGTGGTCCAACCAGTCGATTAAATAGAGGTTTGCCGTGATGTTGTGGGCGCCCCAGTTCTGGAACCCTGCGGAAGGATTCCATCCTCGAGTCGGCTGTCTTCGGGAATAGTAATAGACAGTTGAACCGTCTTTGTGAACATCATACGTGCACAAGGTCCTGTCCAGCACCCCGTCTTCTGTGTAACTGTACGCAGCTCTGTTGCTGCCGTAGGATTGCCAAGTCAAAGTGGGAACAAGAAAACCCAATCGTGGAACAGGTTTCGAGGCCGAAACGACGAAGGGGATGAACAACCTGTCGCAGTGATTGTCTACAACTGCCGAGTAAATGCCAGATCGGGTTTCCTCAGGGACCTCAACTTCGAAAGACGATAACCACCTTGCATTTTCAAGGTCATCCGCGTGAAAATAAATTGCATTGTATTCCTCCGGACAATCCGTGTAGAGTCTGGAGGGCATCCCGGACCAGAATGGACCGGTTACAGCCCTTCCAGGTGCGTTGATTGCCTTTCCGTGATTCTCATTGCCCGAGACGTCTACGACTCGGCTTCCGCACACTTCTTCGCTCAAATCCCAACTACCGAGCATCGGACCCAACGCATCCAACGTGTCCCACTGGGACAGGGACCATACCTCGTTTCTTGTCAGCGCCCTGTCGATCAGTACGGGATGCCCAATCTTGCCGGTGAAATGTGCCCAATGCATCCCCGGGTGATCCGCGTCTTCGCAGGCCCCCAGCAGAATGGGTGACTCACCATGAAACACCGGCCCTGGCGGGACAGACTTGCCAGCAGATACAATGGGGTCGTGCGAACTCCGTGTTTCGACTGCCCCTGTGGTATCCCCAAGGCGCTGGAACAGACAGATTTCTCCAGTCTCTACGGCATATGTGAAGGCGACAAACTGCCAACCACCGATGTGGGCAAATTCCCTTGCGGTCGCCCAACGAGCCGTTTTGCCATCGTGCGACACTGCTGCAGTGATGAACTGCTCGCCACCAAAAAAGAGTCCGTAGCACAGGTTGTCGCGAGACCACTTCGCAGCCAATGTTCTCCATCCGCCTCCTTGAAGCGTTGGCATAAACCACAGCGCCAGGGTGAAATCACCTGAAGGATTCAGAGACTCGGCATTGGGAATCTCAACATATGACCCAAAGTCTGTATCCTGAAGATCAACCGCGATTTCGGCGGGTGTTCCCCAATCTTTTCTTTCTTCTTTATATCCGGGACCAACTGGATTTGGATCACCGTGAACAAGCCTGCAGATCCTGAGATCTGCCTTGCAGCGGGGTCCCCCAATTCTGAATGCCAGGTTTTCCCCGGGTTGAACTGTGATCTCGTCGGCATATCCCTCGAGACCCATCCCGGGGACAGGCGAGATTTTTTCAAATCGCGGATTTGGCAAGCACAGTCCTTTCTACCGTCCCTGTGTCCACATCTGCTTGGACCTCATGGGAGAGCACACGACCGGGATTTCCGATAGTGATGGTTTCAATGTCCTGTTGACCCATACCTCTTTCCTGCAGTAAGGGGATGAACCTGTCAACCAAGGCGACGTAACCCGGTCCCCCGTAGTGACGCAATAGCGATCTGTGACAGATGTCATGAGACAACAGGATCTGGTTGGAAAAACCCTCCTCGATCAGCCCCACCGTCAGATAGGCCATCTCACTACCATCCCTGGGCATCCCGAAGGAAGGTTCGAAATAAAACGCCACACAATCGAATTGAACGTAGCATCCTTTTCCGAGCAGGTCTGCCAGATATCCGTATACCGGATAGCAGTCCAAGTGTCCGATAACGATCCGATCCGGGGGAACACCCTCCTGCATCAGAATATCCAGCGCGATTGAGCCGCTGCGCCTCATGTTCGTGTGCGTGGTAATCGCAAGTCCCGTCCGCTGATGAGCCCTTGCAGCTGCACGGAGCACCCACTCTTCCCCTTCAGTAGGTTTCTCCCCTTCGAACCCCACCTCACCAATAATTCCCGGACGAATTCCGCTGCTCTCCACACCATTTTCGATCTCATCGATCAATCGTTCAGACAATTCATCAATGGAGGAACTCAAGATATACTGTGGGTGATAGGACTCGCAGTACCATCCGCATCCCATGGCAATGTGAATCCCCGTCTCCAGGGACAATTTTTTCAGAGCGTGTGGATTCCGGCCAATTTCCTCGAGGCTTACCTCTACCATGGTTACGCCTCCGAGTTTCTCAAATGCCGAAACCTCCTCAACCATCATTCCCCAATCGAGGTCGGCATCGAACATCCCCATCAGCCCAACGCTTGTCTTTCCACCAGGCCAGCTCCACATGTCCAGGAACAAATGTTCGTGCGGCAAAGTGAAGCCAAGATCCCGAGAGGAAACGGTCCCGAGCACTGTTGTAACCGTTCCCAATGCTAGGCTCCCACGTCTGGCTGCAGCATGTGTTTGATGGAGTAGACCACCACGGAGGAACCATCCAGGGGCTCAAGAGAATGCATCTTCCCTGTTGGTATGTGCACGNCCCAACCGGGACCGACCTCCTGTGCCTCATCATCAATCCGCATGATACCCTTTCCGGTGCGAACAATGTAAATCTGGTTTTCACCTTCGTGTTTGTGTGGATTCGCCTGCGTGATCTCAAGCTCATAGACCTCCACATTCCTACCTACCACAGGAGGTACGAGCGTGTAAAAAGGGAATCCTTCCCATACCTCTTTCTCCAACTGGTCTGGATGGACGGCGTGCATATTGTAAGCCCCTGGTGTGAATGTTGTGGGATGCCCAATAGGTCAGGTTATTCGGCCCGCCTATGGCTCGCTGGAAACGGGAACCATAGGGATTGTGTAATCGCAGTGGGTCATCAATGCCACTGAGCAAGGGTTTCTATGTTCACCTAGCGTGTGTTCCAGGGCTTCCTCTACTGAGCTGTAATAGTCGAATCTCATACGTTTGGCGGCACTTGGTCCCAGCCCTGTCGACACCAATGCGAATCTTATCCGGTCTCTCATTCGAGCTGCTTGAATCCCTGCGGCACAGGCGTTTGGATCTTCGGCCCCTCCCGAGTCAAGTTGCGCCTGGAGGACATCAGGATCCCCCCCGATGTAATCTGAATAAAGAGGATGGTTCGAGTTCCCCTCCCTACACGGCGTCACCAGGATCAATGCCCCACCATCAGACACCATCGGCTCACCGTGCCAGATCCCTTTGCTACACAGCCAGAGATCCATCTCTGAAGGGGAGTTGACAATGACAACGGGATACTGCCTTTCGACGGAGACCCCGTAGAGATCCTGAGAGAATGCCACACCCGCCCTATGCGCCTCGACAAAGTGGCCTGCGACACATTTGTAGAGATCACCATTGGCATCGATTACCGCATTCAAAATGAAATCCAACCCGATCCGATCCTCAACGAATTCCTCAAGGTCCTTCCGCATCGGGCTGTCATGATCGCCTAGGAGATTTCGCGCGACGGATGCACCCCGGGCGTGAAAGGCATTCACGGTAACATCATTGCACACGCCAGGCAGAATGATCTTGGCCCCACCACTGAAGCCCGCGTCGGAGTGAGGTGTGATAGCCCCAATCCCGATTCGAACATCCGCCTCGACGACGGCACGATTTACCCAAGCGGGGATACCGTTACTGGACTCCCCCAGGTACTCGAATGACCCGGTCCGTTGGCAGGGCATGTTCACCACCTCATATAGATCCGTCACACCTCCGCCCAACTTGCAGAGAATCTCAGACTCGGACATCGGCCGGTGCGTGCCCAGCGCAATCACTATCCGGATGTCCGCGCGAGAGATCCCTGCAGTCTCAAGACGCTTGAGCACCGGCGNCAGCATCAGATGAACTGGTGTTTCACGCGTGACATCATCGACGAGTATTGAGACGGATTGTCCGGGCTTCACCAAATCGGTAAGCTGCGGCGAACCGATCGGGTCTGCGAGCGCCCCCTGGATGAGACTCAGTGGATCGTGAGGTGTATCAACCTTTCTTGGACGCACGACTTCACCTAGGAGATCGTCCGGAATAGATACGGAAAGCGTTTCGCTACCGAATGGCAGGTCGAAGGTCATTGTATAATCGTTAGTTATCGAGGGTCTTCCCCGANAGGATCGTCAACTATCCATTACAATCTAACTGTTGGGTACAAGTAACAAAATCCCTTGGACCNTATTCTTCATAAATCTACACGTGTTGTGGTCAATCAGCCTGGACACCGATCGCATTCCTCCCTAGATGCATCTTACCAATCCCCCATCCACATCAATCGAAGCGCCTGTGATATAGCTGGCGCGCTTGCTGGCGAGAAATGCCACAACCGCGGCAATTTCATTGGCCTCAGCCACTCTCCCGAGGGGTGTCTGTTCACTCACTTCCTTGTAGTAGGCTTCCAGTTCCGCGTCCGGGGCGAAATAGTCCAGCGTGCTACCCCAGGCGTTACTTTTCACGTTACCAGGGCTGATGCTGTTCACCAGAATTCCATATTTGGCTAGATTGTCGGAAAGACCCTTGTTGAAGGCCAGACAGGCGGCACGGTCAGTGCTGTTGGCAATATATTCGGGTGCGATCTGACGACCTACAATAGAATTGATGTTCACGATCCTTGCCTGATTACTCTCCTTCAGGTACGGCAGTGCGTGGCGGACACAACGCATAGCGGCGAACAGCTTCACGTCCAGGTCTGCTTTCCATCGTTCCTCATCGACCTCTTCGAATGTGCCGGGCAGAGCGCTTCCGGCATTGTTTACGAGGATATCTATGCCGCCCAGTTCCTCTGCCGTGGCGGTCACGAAGGCGCTCACCTGCTCATCATCCGTTACATCTGCGGCCTGGGCGAACACCATGCGACCACTCTTTTCACTTATTTCCTGGGCGGTAGCCTGAAGCGCCTTGTCTCCTCTTGCACAGAGTGCGAGGTCCGCGCCCTCCGTGACCAGTTCGAAGGCAATGGCTTTGCCAATGCCCTTGCTGCCACCCGTAATGATCGCGCGGCGATTTTGCAGTCCCAGATCCATTTGTTGGTTCTCCTGATTTCAGGCTTGACCGAAAAAACAAAAGGCCAAAACCCCTCCTGACCGACACCGCCTACAGACAAACGAGAAGCCCAAAAGGGCTCCCAGCCCTCACTTAAGCCTAATAGCTAGCACCTGTGGTGATTTTTATGTCTTCGCCATTGATTGCCCGCGCTTCTTCTCGACAGAGATAGGCTACGAGATCGGCGATCTCTTCAGGTTGAATGAAGCGTCCCTGAGGGTAATGCTTCATGAATTCCTTTATCGTTTCTTCGTATGTCATTCCTTGCTGCTCAGCCCACTTCTCAGCGTGCAATTTAGCAGAAGGTGTATCGATGGCTGCAGGGCTGATCGTGTTAGCGGTGATGTTGTGCCAGCCAACTTCCAACGCCAGTGATTTATTGAATCCCAGGAGACCATGTTTGGATGCCGCATAGGCACTGTAGTCCGGGGTTCCCACGTGAGCGTTGGTGGAGGCGATCGAAATGATCCGTCCCCAGCCATTTTTGATAAGGTGCGGCAAGGCGTTTCGTGTGCAGAGGTACGGCCCGCAGAGATTCACGTCGATCACCCTGAACCAGGCATCATCGTCGTGATTCAAAACAGGATGGACAACGTTAGTAGCAGCGTTGTTCACCAAGATGTCCAGGCGACCAAATGTAGATACTGCTTCTCCGACCAGAAGTTGGGCATCCACCCTCGAACTGATATCCCCGTCGAAGGCCAGGGCCTGGACGCCGAGGTCCTCAATCTCACCCCTTGCGTGTTCGATTTCGTCCACCTCGGCGAAATACTTAACCTCACTGTCGACGCGCTCAACCCGTTGGTTGCTCAGGGACATAATGCATACATTCGCGCCAGCAGCGGCGAGTCTAAGTGCAATGGCCTTGCCCAGGCCGCTGGCGCCACCTGTTACGATTGCGGCTCTGCCCTGGAGAAATTTCTCAGGCACTGGAGCGGGATCTCTCAAAGAGTGTTGAAATTGGCTTCTTTCTAACCTGATGTACTGGAACTAAGTGGAGCGAGTCGTAGATTCACGAATACAAAGACCGCACCTACCTGAAAGTCAGTTGGCTCACCCCTGTCTAATCAGTCGGTCACTCAATGCGCCGCGGTTGATCTCTATACCAAGACCCGGGCGATCCAACGGGACCCTCAGCACCCCGTCAGAAATCTCGAACGGATCAGTCAGAAGGTCCGCAATTCGGTTGAAAGGATCGGGGGCAAATTCGAATGGGAGCAAACGCGATGCTGTGGACGATGGCTGGTGTGGCAACGCTGAAGCAAGGTGAATCGCTGCAGCAGTCCCCACAGCCGAAGCATATCCATGTGGAGTGCATTCCACACCGAATGCGTAGGCCATATCCATGATCTTTTTGCATTCGGTCAGCCCGCCGGCCAGGCCGGTCTCCGGCAGAATAATGTCAACCAGGCGCAGCGACAGGAAATCGCGAAAACCTGTTCTTGAGGACAGCGTTTCCCCTCCGGCCAAAGAGATATCCGCACGCGATTTGAGCGACCGCCAACCCGGAAGGTCATCCGGTGGTAGCGGGTCTTCGAACCACGTGACACCCAGTTCCGCCAGGGACTTTGCCATTTCTACAGCCTGGCGACACGTATAGGCCTGGTTCGCATCTACCATAACCCGAACATCTTCAGAAACCGATTCACACACGCGCTGGACTCTATCGATGTCCTCTGTCAGGTCCAGCATACCCACAGCAATCTTCAGTGCACGATATCCGTCACCGACGAACTTCAAAGCAAGTTCCGCCGGATCTGCCAATTCTTCCGATCCAGGCGATTTCCGCAGATATCGAACAGTCGAGGCATAGCAGTCGAGTTCCGTCCGTACGGGACCGCCCAGGAGACTGCAAACGGGAACGCCCAGGACCTTTCCTTTGATGTCCCAGCAGGCGATATCGATTGCCGAGATTGCGGCGAGTGCAGTACCCGATTTGGAGAAGTCCCTGGCATCGTGTACCAGTCGTCCCCAGAGATCTTCCGTGCGGAACGGGTCAGCCCCAATGGTGACCGGCTCGCACAGTGCATTGATCATCTCAGCAACAGGTAAGGGCGGGCCGTACCCCTCGCCCCACCCGCTGATCCCTTCGTCAGTGTGGACCTCGATCAGGAGAGCCGGGGCGTTCGAAACCCAGCCCTTGGAATATCCCCAGGCAGGATCTTGCCGAAAGTCCAGGGGATATTTATCGATGCTTGTAATCTTCACCGGTCCCTCACATTGCGACTATAGCGTAGAGAGCCGCTCCTCCAAAATTATCATGCTGCAGTACTGCGCAAATCCGGTCTAGATCTCGACAAACGGAAATCTGTGATAGACCTCAGACAGGACAAGCTCTGGGAGTGGAGGCGGCTCGTGTGTTTCAAGAATCTCCTGGACACACGCTGGCTTGCTCGTTCGCGGGTAGTGGTCGCTCCCCTATCCTCCCAGGCTTCCCTGTTCCTGCGATCCGCGATCTGAGGTTCGTAACATTCTGATCGCATATGCTTGAGGGTATGTTCATCTCCCAGAAAGTGTCCGCCTGGTCCCACCCGCTGAATCGCATCAACACCCAGCGAATCTTTTGAAACTTCGATGCCGCTCAAAACACGCATTGCCGAGCCCACGATATCATTGTCGATCACTGCCTGGTTGATTGAAACGGCACTCATATTGTGAAGCATTCCGATCGCGTGATGGATGAAATTCGCACCACCCACGCCTAGAAGGAGAAAGGTCTGCATCTTCTCCCACCCTGCCTGGGTATCCGGCACCTTGGAATCGCTCAGGCCTCCGGAACAGTAAATGGGTACACCGTTGTGTCTGGCGAGTCGAGCTGCGGCCGCCTGCATCATCCCGAATTCCACCGCCCCGCCAAGATAGCCACCCAACCTCATGTCCGCCAAACCTGGAATGTACCCGACAAATACAGGGGTCCCAGATCGAACCAGTTGCATGAGCACGACGCCATTGAGCTGTTCCGCGATGAGTTGGGCGAGTGTTCCTGCGAGAGTTACAGGAGAAGTCGATCCAGTCATTGGTGCTGAGGACAGGGCGATCGGCAACCCGGCTCTGCACCACTCCAACAGGAGATCTGTGACCAAATTAGCCAGGTGAAGAGGGCTCACCATCCAGCACACCATCGCCGATATAAGGGGACGAGCACGAAGCTTCTCGAAACCGCCAGTCAACATCGAGCCCAGTTCAATCACCTGCCTGGCGTCCTCGACGGCACCCAGCCCCCCATCACGTGTTTCGTGGTATTGTTCAGCGAGGCGAAAAACCTCTGAATAGGGACTTCTTCCTCAGGGATATCCGTCGGGAGCAGGGGATTGACAATGAAGTCAAAGAATTCGAGCGAATCCAACACACGCACAAAATCCGACAGGTCCGCTTGGAGTGCGGTACGGATTCGGGCCTCTCCAGGGTCCAGCACCTGCGTGGGCGATCCTCCGGAACCCGCGAATACTCGCTTTTCCTCGAGGAAATTATCTTGTGCAGAATCTCCTCCTGCGAGCAGTACCGAAGACGGCACGGGCCTTTCCCTCGGACCGGATCTCCACCATCAATTCAACGAACACGCTCCCGGTCCCCTGGGGTCACCACAACTGCCGCACGGTCCCATTGCCGGACCCTGTTCGAAACTCCCGCTGCCCCCGCTGACAGCGAACACCGAAAGCTGTTTCTCCAGCATCTTACTTCCGCAAGAAGGACAATTAGGCTTCTTCGATCCCTGGGCAATCGTCTCGAAAGCGTTGTCGCATTCCTTGCAGATGTATTCGAATATCGGCATTTCCTATTCCTCCTGTCTATTCAGTCTTCTCGCTTGTCTGTGCTCAAAATGATCTCGTGTGACTCGAGGACATTCGGACCGGCAAACATCTCCGAAGGTGGTCGATTGCTGTGAGCGATACGGAAGGACTCACTCTTCGTCCAGTCCCAAAAGCGCTGCTCGCTCTCCCAATAGGTCTGCACAAGGTAGTATCCCTGTTCCTCTGTTTCCTCGAACTCACCGGTCTCGTGATTGAATTCCCGAGTTATCGGACGCATCACCAGATTACGAATGAAACCGGGTGACTGGTCTATCAGGTGCGCCCGGTTCTTGAACCGATCCTCGAAATCGGCTTCGTGACCTTCGGATACGGGAATTCGATTGGTTACAACGAACACATCCATCCTCCCCTCAATTTACTCACTCACCCGTTCAGGATGCGAGTATATGTTGAATCCTTCTCCGCGGACAAATCCCACAAGTGTAATCTTAAGCTCCTGTGCGAGATCGATCGCCAGAGAGCTGGCGGCGGACACACTAGCCACGACCGGAATCCCAGCCATCGCCGCCTTCTGTACGATCTCGAAGCTGGCCCTCCCGCTTACACACAGCACAGCGGTTCCTGCAGAACCGCCATCTGCCATTCCCTTGTCGTAGATAAGCGAACCAATGACTTTGTCCACTGCGTTGTGCCGACCCACATCCTCGTAGCAAGAGATCAAGTCGCCGGAAAGACCGTATGCAGCAGCTGCGTGGACGCCACCCGTCTCTTCAAATGTAGGCTGCCGGTTTCGGAGCTGGTTCGCGATCTTCAACAGCAACTCAATTGAGACATTTGGCCCAGGATTGATGGCCTGACATCGGTCGAGAAGATCCTGGATGCTCTGTCGCCCACAAACACCACACGAGGAAGTCGTCAGGGTACCTCTTCGAGACAACCCCATTCGATCGATATCCAGCGATCTCCCAGGCGCAGGCGTCACCTCGATGCTGTTGCCGTACTCCTCGGTGCCCGGCCGACCGCAATGGAACACGCGACCGACATCTTTGAGCGATCCAATGATCCCCTCGGCGAACAGGAATCCAACAGCCAGCTTGTCATCGTCCCCGGGCGTTCGCATCGTAATGGCGAGGGTATCGCCAGACACACGGATCTCGAGAGGTTCCTCTAAAGCAATCGCGTCTTCAGATAATCCCTGTAGATCTCCACCCTTCACACGTGTAATGGTCCGCGTTGTGTGACCTTTATCCAATTTCGCTCCCAGGTGTTCGCTCTGACGGAAGAGACCTAGTTGGCACACACCAACCCTGATGGTCTTTCAGCTCACCAGAACGGGTTCCTAAATAGCCTCGATCCGCACCGGACAAACCTTCAGCTCTGCAGTCTCCGTAACAGGATCATACCCTGAACCGGTCAGGATGTTCACCGGTACATCATTGAAGCTAAAACTGGCGAATACCGTTCCCCTGGGGGATCGCTCAGTCGCCTCGACCTTAATCTGCACAGATCCCCTGGCGCTTGCCATTCTGCACCATCCACCATCGACGAGACCCCATGCATCGACATCAGAGGGGTGCACTTCGAGGGCTTCTTCGGTTAGCAAGTAATCGATCCCCTGAGACCGCCCTGTCTGTGTATGTGTATGATAGGACTGAAGCCGTCTCCCTGTGGTGAGCCAGACGGGGAACTCGTCACTGATTATCTCAGCGGGATTTCGGTATCGATGCCTAGTAAAAACCCCTCGGCCGTTGGGGAACTCGTCTTCGTGCAGAAAAACAGTTCCAGGGTGACCCTTCTCCGGTACTGGCCACTGGTATTCCCCTTTGTCGATCCGATCCCAGTCCAGTCCCCTGTAAATCGGTGACACCTCGCAGAGCTCATTGAAGATCTCTCTTGGACTGTCGTATTCGAAACCTGGTGTGCCCATCCGTTTCGCGATCTCCGCGACGATCCACCAATCAGGTTTCGCCTGACCAGGTGGGGGCACGGCTGCCCGCAGTCGCTGGACTCGCCGCTCCGTGTTTGTGCAAACCCCGTCGGTCTCGCCCCAGGAAGTAGCTGGAAGGACCACATCGGCCAACGAGCAGGTCTCGGTCATAAAAATGTCAATGACTACCAGGTGATCCAGACTCTCCAGAGCGTGTTCGCAATGTGCGCGATCGGGGTCCGACACGATCGTGTTCTCGCCGTCGATCAACATCGCTTTGATGCGGTCACCACATTGATCGAGGGCGGTCACCTTGGTGATACCATTCTCAAGATCGATGTCTCGACCGTAAAGCTTCTGGAATTTCTCCTGGTTCGCCGGATCGGTTAATGCCTGGAATCCTGCATAATTCGAAGGAATGGCCCCGCTGTCCCCAGCTCCCTGGATATTGTTCTGGCCGCGCATCGGGTTGATCCCGGTACCCTCTCGACCGATATTCCCCGTCATCAAAGCAAGGTTTCCGAGGCTCTGTACGTTGTCCACTCCGCAGATGTGTTCAGTGATCCCCAAGGTATAATAGATGGCACCCCTGTCTGCCTTCCCGTACAAGATCGCCGCCTTCTCGATATCCAGGGCCGGTACTCCGGTAATCGTCTCCGCCCACTCCGGAGGGTATTCCTTCACGTGTTCGAGGAACGCCTCGCCCTCCACTGTGCGATCGTGAATGAAGTCCTCATTCACCAAGCCTTCCCGCTCGATCACGTGGGCCATTGCCAACAAGAGGGCCACGTCCGAACCCACACGAATGGGAAGGTAAATGTCGGCCAATTCCGCGAGGTCGATTCGCCTGGGGTCCGCAACAATCATCTTTGCACCACGCCGGAGCGCCCGTTTCAAACGCGTTGCAGCAACCGGGTGGCACTCGGTCATATTTGTACCGATCGCGAAGATGACATCCGGTTTTTCCATATCCGCAAGCGGGTTCGACATTGCCCCTCGTCCGATGGTGGCTGCCAGACCGGCAACCGTTGGAGCGTGTCACGCACGGCTGCAATTATCAATTTGGTGAGTGCCGAATCCTGCCCGGATGAACTTCTGCATCAGGTAGGCGGCCTCACTCGGCGCCCTCCCCGACGCTACCCCGTAAACGCTGTGTCTTCCGTGCTCCTCCTTCGCCTTTACAAATCCTGCAGCCGCCCGATCCAGGGCTTCGTCCCAGGTCGCTTCTTGGAACTCCCCGTTCTTGTCCTTCACCAACGGGACTTCCAGCCTGTCTCGGTGCTGGACAAAATCGAAGGCGAATTGACCCTTCACACACAGGGCGCCCAGATTTGCGGGACCATCCATTGCCGGTTGGATCCCCACGATCTTTTCACCTCGCGTCAAGATGTCTACTGAACACCCGACACCGCAGTAGGCACATATCGATCGTGTCTTTTGTACCGGCTCGGTCATCTCTTCCGCGCGAAGCGCCTTCTTGTCTCCAAGTGCACCAGTTGGACACGTCTGCACACATTGACCACAGAACGTACACGAGGACTCCTTCAACGCTCCGTCGAACTCCGTCGTGATCTGCGTGTGAAAGCCCCTGTTCATCACGCTGATCGCGTAGTCACCTTCCTGTTCGGCGCACACCCGCACGCAGCGATAACAGGAAATGCATCTGTCGTAATCTCTTAACAGGAAGGGATTCTCATCTTCTTTCGTCTTTCCCGATTTGGATCCTTTGAACCGATCTCTTTGTGCATCATACCGGTCCACCAGGTTACAGAGTTCCTGCGAAGCGTAGCCCCTCAGGGGATCTACCTCGTGTTCACCGTTTTCGGACATCACCATCTCAAGCAGTATTCTACGATGCTTTTCGATCTCTTCGGTGACCGTTCGAATCACCATCCCAGATTCAGCGGGTGTGGTGCAGGACGCTACAGGCAGCCGTGATCCTTCCACTTCCACTACACAGAGACGACATGCGCCGAAGGCTTCCAGCCGCGGATCGTAGCATAGTGTCGGAATGTCTTTACGGTCACGCTCCGCCACCTGGTAGATGGTCTCGCCATCCGAAAACGTAACGGTCTCCCCATCCAGCGTAAGCGTACCCTCGGTAGTTTCTGTTTCCCTCACAACCATTGGGATTATCCTTTCCTCGCATTTCCTCTTATAGTCGCGTCTTGCTCGTCTACAAACCCAGAATCGACCTGGCCTCTTTTGCAGTTGCCGGCCTGCTGTCGTGCTCAGCGCAGATTTCTGCGGCGAGTTCGACCAACTGTGCGTTGTTCTTGGCCAGGTTCTCTCGGTCGTAGCGCACATTGTCCTCCAATCCCGTTCGCATATGGCCACCGAGTTCAGCGCACCACGTGTTGACCACCCTCTGATTTTTGCCGATCCCCGCTGCTACCCACGTTGCGTCCGGTGCCAGCCTTCCTAACTCTTCCACCATAAATGCCAATGCCTCGCGCCTTGCGGGCATCGCGTTCTTGATGCCCATTACGAACTGCACGTGAAGGGGCGTTTTCAGCTCCTCTGCCTCGGCCATTTCAAGGGCGATATAGAGCATCGATAGGTCGAAGACCTCGATCTCCGGCTTGATGTCGAGTTCCAACATTTGACGTGCGAGGTCACGAATCAGCTCAGGTGGATTGGTGTAAATAATGTTCGGGAAATTGACGGTTCCGGTCGCCAGAGATGCCATGTCCGGCCTCAGGTGCAGTGCCGACCCCCTGTCGGCCGGATCCCGTCCCCTCCCCCCCGTGGAGAATTGGATGATGATCCCGGGACAGAATTTCCGGATCCCCTCCTGAACGACTGCGAACTTCTCGGGATCGGATGAAGGGGATTCGTCCTTATCCCTCACGTGGATGTGAACGAGAGAGGAACCAGCCTCGAATGCCTCCTGCGTCGACTCGATCTGTTCGGAGGTTGAAACGGGAATTGCCGGATTGTGTTCCTTACGTGGAACAGAGCCGGTGATCGCGCTGGTGATGATTGTTGGATTCAAGGGCGCCCCGAGTCGAGAGCCGAATGACAGTGGCAGTTCCAAACATCGGTGGAGGAGTAAACCTGAGAATCAGGCCTCGATGTGGTCCTTCACCTGATCCGGAAAGTGTTTCATCAGGCTTTCGACCACGAGTGGAGCGGCTGTCCCGAGGCCGCACGCACTAACAGCTTTCATTGTGTCGCCAATATCGGCCACTTCCGATTGCCATTCCAAGAGATCGCCGGGACCCGCTTCCCCTGCGAGTTGTTCCGTGAGCCGGTGTGTGCCAATGCGACAGGGAAAACATTTTCCGCAGGACTCTTCGGCGAAGAAGGCCATTGCGCTGTGTGCCACAGCGACCATATCCCTGCTGTCGTCAAAAACGATGATTCCGCCCGCGCCGAGAAATGATCCTCTGGCTCTCAGCGAGGTTTCGTCCAGTGTGGTCTCAAGGTCCCGGCCACCGAGGAATCCGCCGGATAATCCGGCCATTGTGGCCGCCTGGATCTTGCGTCCCTGTGGTGGGCCTCCCGCCCAATCGTGCAGAAGCTTAGCCAGGGGAAGACCAATCGGAACCTCATAATTACCTGGTTTCCGGATATCCCCCGAGAGACTGATGACCTTTGTCCCGACCCGACCGTTTAGACCCAATCCGAGATACCACTCCGCGCCCTTTCTGATGATCTGCGGTGTCGAAACAAGTGTCTCGACGTTGTTCACCACTGTCGGCAGGTCTTCAAACCCGTGGGTAACGGGGTAAGGCGGTCTATTCCGCGGGAAGGGGTGCTTGCCCTCCAGGCTATTCAGGAGGGAGCCCTCTTCCCCACACACGTAAGCGCCTGCACCTCTGCGGATATAGATCTTGAAACTGAATCTGGAACCGAAGATTTCATCGCCCAGGATTCCCTCTGACTCGGCCTCCAATATCGCCTTTTCCAAAATATCCATCGTCTCCGGGTACTCATACCTCAAGTATATAAAACCCCTGGAACTCCCTGTTGCGTAGGCGGCTAACGCCATCCCTTCAAGCACAGCGTGGGGATCATAATCCATTACCGCGCGGTCCTTGAAGCAGCCTGGCTCACCCTCATCAGCGTTACAGACAATTGTCTTCGGTTCGCCAGGAGCATCGGCCACCGCCTTCCACTTCACCCCGGTCGGGAATCCTGCCCCGCCACGACCTGCAAGCTTGCTCTCCGAAATCACTGCCACGACTGATTCCGGGGTCATCTCACGGACGGCTTTCTCCAGACCGTCGTATCCCCCAGTTGCTTTGTAACCCTTCAGTGTGCCCCTGTCGGTTGCTCGAATATGCCTAAAAACACACTCCTCCACGCCACCTGGGTTTTCAGGGGGAACAAGCGTTGGCCCGCCGGTCAGATTTGCCGAGTCTGTCCCAACGAGCACCTCATGATCCCTGAGAACTGGCACTGGTTCATCGCAACGACCCGCGCAGGGCATTGGGACACCATCCAGGGATCCCATCAGTTCATTTCCACCTCGCAGGCAACACACCGGACCCGTGCAAACCCTCGATTCCTTCAATCCGCCTGGTTTCCTGGAGAAATGATGGTAAAATGTCACCGTACCGAATAGATCGGCAACAGGGATCCGGAGACTTCTCGCCACAATACGAATCGCATCGTCGGAGATGTAACCGTCTCGATCGTGGAAAGCGTGAAGTAGAGGCAATAGGGGTGCTGGCTCGCCTTGCCACTGATGGATCAGTTCGCCATCGGAAACTGACATAACCTGATTCCTGAGGAGATCACACTTTTGCTCAAATTGTTGAATATTAAGACAAATGGGACACAAACGACGACCCGGTTCCACCTCAATTATGGTGTAATATAAGCGATATCAGCGGTTTGACAACAGCGATCTTGATGTCTGGCTCCGGGAGGAATCGGCAGCACTGTGACCCAGAAAATAAAGCCTGGCTCAAGGAATATTACAGTCGCCGGGAAAATACGTTATGCAAAGATCCTCAGATATCGGATTCGTCGGATTGGATGGTTCAGGGACTTACCACGATAGGCAAACGGAAAATCCGAATGGGCTCCCTGGTCCTTTGTCCGGAGAGCAAATTCAGCTTGTTTAGAGTGGTTGTCAGCAGCTGTCTCTAGAATTTTACCTGGTCAATGCCCTTGAGTTTAAGCATTTCCCGTGTTTCGTCCGGTGAGGCGATCTCCAGGGACAGTTCCTTGACAATGCCACAGATTTTCGTGACCTGCTGGGCATTGCTTTCTGCCATCTCCCCCTTTGAAATGTACAGGTTGTCCTCGAGTCCTACACGGATGTTGCCACCCATTATCGCACCTGTTGTGACAAAGTTGGTTTGATGCCGTCCCGCTGCCAGAATGGACCAATGGTAGTCAGATCCAAAGAGTTTGTCCGCAATGCGTCGCATATGCACGAGGTTATCGATGTCAGCACCGATCCCCCCCAGGATTCCGAAAATAGTCTGTACGAAAAACGGGGGCTTCGCCAACCCGCGGTCCACGAAGTGGGCCAAGTTGTATAGCTGCCCTACGTCATAGCACTCGTATTCGAACCGCACACCGCAGTCCTCACCCAGCCTTTGGAGTATGGATTCTATATCGGAGAATGTGTTGCGAAAGATATGATCTCGCGACGCCTCCAGGTAGCCTTGCTCCCAGTCGTACTTGAATTCCTTATACCTGTCGAGTGCTGGATAAAGACCAAAGTTCATCGACCCCATATTCAGGGAGGTCATTTCAGGTTGCAGAGAAAGTGGTCCGCGCAATCGATCGTCAATGGTCATTGTTTGAGCGCCACCGGTGGTCATATTGATGATCGAATTCGTTCCGTCCTTGATCCTGGGGAGGAACTGTCGAAAAACATCTGGATCCGGAGTGGGGTGTCCATTCTCGGGATTTCGTGCGTGCAGGTGCAGAATGGCAGCTCCTGCCTTTCCCGCGTCGATCGCGTTCTCGGCAATTTGATCCGGCGTGATCGGAAGGTGTGGAGACATGGATGGGGTGTGGATTGAACCTGTAATTGCGCAGGTAATGATCACTTTGCTCAAAGGAAACCCCTTTCGTTTGATGATCCGGTGGCTTACCGGGTGATAATCTGTGACTGATGTGCTACCGCGTGGCAGCTTCGTTCTGGGATTGCAACCCTAAGGCGCTCTCCGTCCCTTGTGAATCGTGTGCTGAGTCTCATCAATCTTGACTGTCATATTCAACCAGTTGTAATCAAGGCGGTTATCATACCTGCCAACACTTCTGCGTGATGTGCCAACGTTTATGTCAGCTAGGCCATACAAGCATTGCCATAGGGTTGATATTGGTGGCGGCACCTTTCGGTGTTTGGAATTCTAATATGTGGACTGTGCTAGGTAGCTACGGCTGGCAGGAGATCGTGGATGGTATCCAGAACAAGGTCCGGTTGAGTCGAAGACCGCTTAATTTGATCGCGGCTCGTAACACCGGTCAGCACCAGGGCGGTTCCCATTCCCGCAAGGTGACCCATCTTTATGTCTGTCTCGATGCGATCACCTGTCATCAAGCAGGTCTCCGGGGGTAGGTCAAGCCTGTCGAGCAGAACCTGAATCATCACCCTGGAAGGTTTCCCGATGATCAGATCGAGTGGCCGCCTGATCAGTGCCTCCACCGCAGCGACAATCGCTCCGGCATCAATGATTTCATCGTCGGGCATAGGACATACAAGATCGGGATTGGTAGCCATTACGCGTGCACCTGACTTGATGGCGTGGTAAGCGAAATGCAGTTTCTCATATGTTAGGGTTCGATCCAGAGATATTAGAACCAGATCAGTATTGCTGGAGTCGGTCGCCAGGGTAAGATTGACATCTGCCAGTTCATCAATGAGAGATTTCTCGCCTATAACATAAACGCGCGCGCCCGGCATTTGTTGAGACAGGTATTGCGCGGCCACCATGGATGAGTTGATGACCTCATCCGGTGATGTTGGGATACCGAGCCGCGACAGCTTTTCGGCATAGGCCTCGCGGCGATCGATTGGTTTGTTTGTCAAGAAGAGAACTCGGGCGTCGTTTTCACGGAGGCGCGATATGGTCTCGCTCGCCCCAGGAAGGAGTTGATCGCCCAAGTAGATCGTCCCATCGAGATCGAAGACATAGCCACGATATTTCAACGATTGTCCCATAATTGAACATTGCCCCTTGAATCGATCCCCATTTGGACCTACAATTACTCCGTGAACCAGGAAAACTTTCAGTCTCAATCGTAATTTTGCAGGCAACCATGTGGCTTTAATTGATTAGTTTAACTGATTGTTGTGGAGTTGTCTATGTCCTTGAAAAAAACCATTATGGATGAGTCGTATTGGAGTAGAATTCGAGAGAGCTTCTTACTCGACCCCAATGAAATCTACTTCAACACCGGCTCTTTCGGTTCCCTGCCCAGATCTGTTTTCGAATCCATGCAGGAGGTCCTGCACCACATTGAGAAGAACCCAACGCGTCACAGAGGCCAGCAGCAGACTGAGGTAACGAATGCCCGTAAGACACTGGCCGCTTTCCTCAACGCATCCGCAGAAGACATCGCCTTTGCCTCGAATGTCACAATGGCGATCAATATGGTTGTCCTCGGGCTGGACTGGCAGTCTGGTGA
The DNA here is from genome assembly GCA_002709665.1 of Gemmatimonadota bacterium. GTDB lineage: Bacteria > Latescibacterota > UBA2968 > UBA2968. Next base: position 27,693 of record PAQK01000044.1, read on the forward strand.
CGAAATTCTTGCGTCAGATCAGGAATATGGTGCAATAGACAACTGTCTGCATCTTGCGGAAACCCGTTTTGGGATTGTTGTAAAAAGAGCGCGGATTCCCATTCCACCTACCGGACCTGAAGAAGTTCTTGATGCATTTGAGGCCGAGTTCACTCCCAAGACAAAACTCGTGCTTTGCAGTCATATCACCACCAGGACCGGGCTGATCAATCCTCTTGACAAGCTCGTTGACCTGGCGCACAAGCACGGTGCTCTAATCGCGTTCGATGGGGCTCACGCACCTGGGATGATACCATTGGATCTGCAGGCATCAGGATGTGACTTCTATGGCGGAAATTGTCACAAATGGCTTTGTGCGCCAAAGGGAACAGGATTTCTGTTCGCCAAACCTGATGTTCAAGACCGGATGCGCCACGTGGTTGCCAGTTGGGGCTACAGTCAGGAAGGACCCTCATTGGGAGATAAAGGCGAACTCCTGATCAATGGCCAACCGTTCATGTGGGGACTGGAAAACTGGGGCACCCGCGACCAGGCCTGCTTTATTGCAGTAGCGAACGCTGTAGATTTTCAGGAGAACATCGGTAAAGATCAGATCCTTGCGAGAGGACGGCAACTTGCCGACCACCTCAGGCAAAAAATGTCCCAGACAGGTTGGGCAAATTTGCTGACTCCCTCATGTGAAGAAATGTCGGGTTCAATCTCGGCGTTCGAGTTGTTGGGATTCCAGAACACAGACCTGTACGACACCTACAAGATTACTGTGCCGTTTGGCAGATGGGAAGACAAGGACAGCCACTGGATGCGAGTGTCAACACACATCTGTAACGGATTCGAGCAAATTGACATCCTCATAGAGGCATTGACCGAGTTGAGAGGGAAAAATTAGCCGTCCCCAATAAATTCGCTCCTTACTTTTTCCCATCCGGGTAAATCCGGACAACGGGATCGTAAGCCCAGACGATTATCCGCACACCATCTGCAAAACGATAGATTTTTCGGAGACCTCTTGGCACTTCCAACCTGCCTCCATCTGCCTCCAGAGTCCAACCCTCTGCATTTGATTCATTCCTGAATTCCAGTCATGAAGTGTTTGGGTGTGTAGAAATTCCGTGGCCCCTCGTGTTGACGGAATACCTTGATTTTTTCCATTTGAAGATGGAATTTTGCTCGTTCTGTGCCGCTACTTTTCCCGAGAAAGTCCGCTAACCCTTTAAGAATCAACGACATTTTGACATTCAATATACAACCCGCATAAAAACAACAGATTAGACAAATGAGCACACTGGATCTGGTAGGTGCGAATTTGTGTAACTAGTAGTAAATTTTTTTCTTGCGTCATACTGTCCTTTGAGTCTATATTGTACACCGTATTTGCTGGGTTATGTTAAATGGGAGGAAATAATGACGACGACAAAAAAGGACCTGGCGCTCGAAATTTCTGAAAAACTGGGCGTTAAAAAGCAATTGGCTTACGAAGTTGTAGACACGCTTTTTAAAGCCATGCGCGAAAGCCTGATCGCCGGGGACCGAATTGAAATCCGCGGGTTTGGTGTACTCGGTGTCAAGAATACCAAGCCAAAACCTGCCGCAAGGAACCCAAGGACCGGCGAGATTGTGTACGTTCCAGCCAGAAAGAAGAGCTACTTCAAAGCAGGAGTCCTGATCAAAAAGGCCCTCCATCAGCCTCTCGATCAAATTCCAAACCTCCCGGGTGACGAGGCTGCGCCCTCTCAGATTCCAGCGCCGGAAGCCGAATCTGAAGATACAGCCTAATTACCATTTCTTTTTTTATATATGCCAAAGGGGTCCGGTCTCGAAACCGGCCCCCTTCTGCTTTGAGTCCAAATCTAATGTATCACAACCATTTTCAGTTCAGTCATCTCTTCAATGGCATATTTTGGTCCTTCTTT
>PAQK01000045.1 GCA_002709665.1 Gemmatimonadota bacterium
GCGGCTGAGTACACGGTGTCGCGGACCTATGTAGATTGGCTGGTGGAGTTGCCATGGAGCAAGGCCAGCGAGGATCATATCGACGTTGACGAGGCCCAGCGGATTCTGGATGAAGATCACTTCGGTATCGAGAAGCCGAAGGATCGCATCTTGGAGTATCTTGCTGTACGCAGGCTGAAAAACGACATGCGTGGACCCATCTTATGCCTCTCCGGACCCCCCGGGACGGGTAAGACCTCGCTTGGCCAGTCCGTTGCAAGAGCATTAGGGCGAGAATTCGTGAGGATTTCGCTGGGCGGTGTTAGAGACGAATCCGAGGTTCGTGGCCACCGCAGGACCTACGTGGGGGCGCTGCCGGGAAGGATCATTCAGGGATTGCGGCGCGCCAAGACGAACAATCCGGTGTTCATGCTGGACGAGATAGATAAGCTTGGGGCTGATTTCCGGGGAGATCCCTCTGCAGCTTTGCTGGAGGTCCTTGACCCGGAGCAGAATCACAGCTTCGAAGATCATTACCTGGATGTGCCGTTTGATCTGTCCAAAGTTCTGTTTATCGCTACAGCCAATTCACTTCACACGATTCCGCCTGCGCTACTGGACAGAATGGAGGTGCTCGAACTGTCCGGATATACGGAAGTGGAAAAAGTCAAGATTGCACGCAGGTATCTCGTTCCTCGTCAGCTGAAAGAACATGGTCTAAGCGGCAGAAAGCTCGAGATAGATGACGATGCTCTGAGGGCTGTAGTTCGCCACTACACAAGGGAAGCGGGACTCAGGAATCTGGAACGTGAGGTGGGTACGCTATGCCGGAAGGTTGCTCGTCGATTTGCCCAGGGTCGTTGCAGAAAGGTTTGGATCCGCAGTGGTGATCTCAGTGAATATCTGGGTCCCGAACGGTTCCTGCACGAGGTGGCCGAAGAGGCAAAGGAGGTAGGTGTAGTAGCAGGTTTGGCGTGGACGCCGGTTGGCGGAGAGGTATTGTTTGCTGAGGGCAGTGTGATGCCAGGAAAAGGGGGCCTTAAGTTGACGGGGCACGTCGGTGATGTGATGAAGGAGTCGGCCCAGGCTGCCATGACGTATATTCGTTCGCGCTGGGAGGATCTGAGTTTACCCGAAGATTTCAGCGAGAAGTCCGATGTGCACATTCACGTTCCTGCAGGAGCTGTGCCCAAGGACGGTCCTTCGGCAGGGGTCACAATGGGGACGGTACTGGCGTCGGTATTCACGGGGAGACCCGTTCGACACGATGTGGCAATGACAGGAGAAATCACCCTGCGGGGTAAGGTGTTGCCTATCGGGGGCGTGCGAGATAAGGTGCTCGCTGCCCATCGCGCTGGAATGAAGACGGTCATTTTGCCGGAACAGAATCGGAAGGATGTGGAAGATGTGCCCGAAGCCGTTCGAAAGGAACTGAAGATCGTATTTGCGGCACAGATGGACCAGGTTCTGGATACTGCATTGTTCAAAAGACGAAGTCACCGCAAGAAGACTAGAAGTGGAGATAGCCCCAGGTCGTCGGCGCGAACAGGTGTGTCTCGAAGACCAACCGTTCCTGTGATGGGTGCGAACTGAGCATCAGTCAGGGAAGCAGAGAAAGGGTCGAAGTCTCCAAAATGAGACTCCGACCCTTTCCTTTTGAGCAAGGCCCGGATCACATGCGTTCCGCTATCTTGGGTTGAACCTCATCGATTTTGGGGAACCGACCCTCTTTCAGTTTGGAGAACACCAGGTCGCCATTTACCGTGACCTCGAATCGACCCCCATCAGATGGGAGCAACGTGAAGGTCTCGATGTCCCGTTTGAATGCTTTCAGAATGTTTTCCGTCAAACTGACGGTTTGGGTTTCATATCCTCAAGCCGCGCAGTATTGGATCTCTACCTTTGCCATTGTTTCACCTCCTTTCAACATTGTTGTGAACAGTCACCAATTATCGTCTTGAATATTAACGAAGAATTCGGGAGCAGGAACTCCCCCAATTGTGTTGAATTCAGTAGAACATCGAGCTGGTTGGATACGTGGGGCAGATTTGTCCACAGGTCAGCGCTCCCTTTCCCACTTAAACTACCGTCCACGTCCACGGCAAAGGACTCTGCTTCGGGTCGAGCTTGTGGAAATGGGTAGCCCGCTGTTCTCAGAAAATCCCCAACAAAATCAAAGTGTAAGTCGCACCATTTCTCGAATTTCGAAAGGAGTGAATCCTTGGCGAGGTAATCGGCTGCTGTGATGAGATGATAAGCGAAATATGCCATTGCAGCATTGGAAATTCGTTTCTTCTATCCTTGTTCGGCGTGGGCGCGTTTGATGACGGGAGCCGGCCAGTATAACAATTCCCTGGGTCGATTCATTCGAAGGTCGTAGCCGAAGGCGTCCAGGATGAAGCTGGAGGTTGTTCTTACGGTCAGCGCGAGTCGATTCCTGGAGAATCTATCCGGCTCTCGTTCTTGAGCCTCCCTGGTGAAGGATGGGATAGCGAACAGGGCGCTNTAGGCGAAAAGAAAGATAGTGTGCGCCCGATGGGCGGGAAGCCAGAATATGTTGCCTAATTCCCGTGCCACTGACNCCCTGTTTTCAGATACAAAGAACGGAACTTTGCTGTTAGGTGCAGGAGACCTGGTGAAGCAGTCGACTTGTTTGTAAATCCGTGCTTCTCGTTCCGCGTCCTCGGATACCATTGATTCGATCGCTCCTGATGAATTGGGTTGGAGGTCCCCTGAATATATCCCTTCACTATCGCACTGTCAATGTGAGGGTAGGAGATTAGCATGGGATTCCTCTTGACGCTAACGAGGCCTAGAATTAGATTGCCGACCCCTTTGGACGTCCACGTTCAGGAGCAATTGCATGGCTCATCATAATTCGAATTCCTATNATGAATTGATCAGATTGAATAAGGAAGTGTCCCTTCTGGATTCGTGTTCTGCGGTCCTGGGATGGGACGAGCGAACGTATATGCCCCGAGGTGGGGCGGNTCACCGCGCCGAACAGCNCGCACTGTTGGCAGGCATGGTGCACGAACGGGCTACCGATCCCGTAGTTGGGGAGTTGCTGTCTGAGTTGGAGGCGTCGGAAACCCCGGGAGAAGACCCATCCGAAGGGGAAGTCAATACTCGAGAGATTCGACGCGGCTATGACAAAATGGTGAAACTGCCGCGCGAACTTGTGGAGGAGATGGCAAGAGTGACCTCCCTTGCCGAGCAGGCATGGGAAGAGGCCCGGGCACAGTCCGACTTCAACCATTTCCTGCCACATCTGGAATCGGTTGTAAGACTCAAGCGGGAAGAGGCCGCTGCCCTGGAGGTTGGGGACACAGAGTACGATGCCCTGTTGGACTGGTATGAACCGGGAGAGAATGCGGAGAATCTATCTCGCGTGCTGGGCGCTCTAAGAGAGGAACTTGTTCCGCTGGTTGGCGCGATTGTGGAATCAGGTATAACGCCGAATCGATCCGTCCTGAAAGGGAATTTCCCAGTCGAGGGTCAGGAGGCATTTGGCAAAGCCGCCGCGGAGGCCATTGGATTCGACTTCGAAAGGGGTCGGCTGGACGTTACCGTGCACCCCTTTTGCACCGGGATCGGGCTAGGGGATACCCGAATTACAACCCGATACGATTCCGGTTTTTTTCCACAGGCATTTTTCGGTATTCTGCACGAGGCAGGACACGGTCTATACGAGCAGGGGCTGAATGCTGATCATGCCGGGACCCCGATGGGCGAAACGACCTCTCTCGGGATCCACGAATCCCAATCAAGGATGTGGGAGAATCTTGTAGGCAGGAGCAGGTCGTTCTGGTCTCATTTCTTTCCCGCGCTCAAAGATGAATTCGGAATGGAAGGCATAGATCTGGATGACTTCTACTTCGCCATCAACGATGTAAAGACTTCGTTGATTCGGGTGGAAGCTGATGAGGCGACATACAATCTGCACATCCTCTTGAGATTCGAGTTGGAACAGGCGCTGATTTCAGGGGACCTGCCTGCCAGGGACCTGCCGGATGTCTGGAATGAGACGTTCAAGCGTTTTTTCGGCCTGGTGCCTCCGGACAATGCCCAGGGATGTCTGCAGGATGTCCATTGGAGCGCAGGTTTGATTGGGTATTTTCCAACCTACTCCCTTGGCAATCTATACGCTGCGCAGTTTTTCGAGCAGGCCAGGGAAGACCTCGGTGATTTGGACACTCAGTTTGGGCAGGGAGAGTTCAGCCCCTTGAAGGACTGGCTGGTTGACAAAATTCATCTTCAGGGTATGCGCTATCCTGCACCAGTTTTGGTAGAGAAAGTGACCGGACAACCGTTGAGTCACAAGCCNNTGATGGACCATTTGAGAAACAAATATGGTCCACTCTACGGGATTTAGTTGTGTCAGGAATTCCTGTCGTTCTGGACATGGATCCGGGCGTTGATGATGCCCTGGCTCTGATGATGGCGCTCAATTCTCCGGAACTGGATGTGCTCGCGGTTTGCACCGTCAGTGGCAATGTTCCGATCGAGGTTGCCACAAACAACGGGATCTCGATCTTGGGAATGCTGGGCAGGTTGGACATACCTGTCTACCGGGGGTCCGAAAGGCCGCTCAAGCGAGAACCCGTTCATGCCGCTGAAGTCCACGGACCCGGAGGCCTTGGTGATACTGAGTTGCCGATACCGGATGTGGAACCCTCGGGTTCAGTGACAGAATTCCTTGGAAAGATATTGAGCGAGAGACCCGGAGAAGTAACTGTAATAGCGGTTGGTCCGCTGACAAATCTTGCCAGAGCAGAAAGCAAGCGCCGTGGAATACTGCAGAAGGCCAAGCAACTGGTGGTCATGGGTGGGTCCATCCGGGAGCCCGGAAACGTGTCTCCCATAGCTGAGTTCAACTTCTATGCAGATCCTGATGCAGCCAGAGCAGTGGTCAGGTCGGGTGTCGAACTCACCCTCGTTCCTTTGGACGCAACTCATCAGGTGCAAATCGGACGTTCGGAGCTCGACAGGTGGGTGGACGGTAAAGGTTTCGCTGAGGCACATTTCGTGAGGGGCTCAATGGAGCCTGCCCTGGCTTATACGGACCGTATCTATGGGAAGGCGAGTTTCTGTCTACACGATCCGATGGCAGTTGGCTGCGTGCTTCGTCCTTCCATATTTCAAACTACTCGGACATCTATTGACGTTGAGGTGGAGGGGGAGCTTGCCAATGGGCAAGTGGTTGCGGATCTGCGGCCCTTTGTGGATGACCGGCATCGGAAGGGTGTATCCATTAATTGGGTAACTGATGTGGATGCGGACGCATTCAAGGCCATGTTCAAAGACAGGGTACTACCAGAATAGGACTTTGATTCTGGCAGTACTATAATATAGAGAAACGGCAGGCGATTTTTGAAAGCGATCATCATTGGGGCGGGTAGAGGAGAACGCCTGATGCCCCACACACAAAATGCACCCAAGTGCTTTGCACAGGTTGGCGGCAGGCGAATCCTGGATTGGGGGATTGAGGCCTTAAGGGCAGCAGGTCTGGAGGATATCGTGTTCATTGGGGGCTACTGTATCGAACAGGTGCAGAGAGAATACCCTGACTTCACATATTGCCATAACGCAGACTGGAAGAGCAATAATATCATGGTGTCCCTTATGCATGCGGAGTTCCATATGGATGAGGGGTTTGTCTGTGCCTACTCCGACATTCTATATCGTCCCGAAATCACCATGGGATTGATGAGGAGCACCCACGACATCACGCTGGTCTGTGACACGGATTGGCACGCGCGCTACCGATTGAGGACAGATCATCCGGAGTCAGATGCGGAAAAGGTGGCTGCGGTCGGGAATCGTCTCGTGTCGATAAATCGAACAATGCCCAGTGATTCGGCGCAAGGTGAGTATATCGGTGTAGCGCAATTCACCCAAACTGGGGCCATGATCTTGCGTGATACCTACCATCGCGCACGTTCGTCTGTTGATGGAAAAGCTTTCCAGGCATCCGAGTCATTTCAGAAGGCATATCTGATCGACCTCATCCAGGAGATGATAGACGAACGGACACCGGTCCACCTGATGGAGACGGAGGGAGGATATCTGGAAATCGATACCAATCAGGATTTTCAAATTGCCAGGGAGCAGTGGTCGTGAAGGATACTCGTGACACCCCATTCCTGACAGGTGTGGTAGGGAGCATGCCACGTTCCCAGTTTGTGCGAGATCTGCTTGACCCCGAGCTTATGCCTGATGAACCGTCAGATGTGTCCCACAGAATGGATGCAGCAGTGGATTACATCCTCGCCCTCCAAGAATCCGCCGGCCTCGATATCGTGTCGGACGGGGAGTATCGTCGGCGATCCTATATTGGGATAATTGGGGACGTTGCTGAAGGATTCGAGTTGGAACGCAAGGATGGGCTGTGGTGGCACACGGTTACGGAGCCTCTAGAGGTCACCCGACCGGGCATGGCCGCTGAAGAGGCAAAATACCTGATAGCACGGACCGACAGACAGGTCAAGGTATGCCTTCCTTCACCGTATCTGCTTGGTCAGCGTATGTGGGACGTGGAAAGATCGAGGCGGGCGTACGCCACAAGAGAAGATTTCATGTGGGCATTGGTGCCTGTCCTTCGNGGTGAGTTGGAGGCGCTGATCGAGGCGGGCGCGAACGTNGTCCAGTTCGACGACCCCCACCTTTGTCTCTTTGTAGACAATCAGGTTCGAGCCCGATACGACAATCCGGATCGGGAGATTGATCTGTGTGTGGATTTGCTGAATCAGATTCTGGATGGGATGGAAGGCGTCTCAAGAGGCATCCATCTCTGCAGGCGGAACAAGGGTCGGGACGGCTGGGTTGGTGAGGGGGGATATGGGCCGATAATTCCAGCGCTCAAGGCCTTGAAGGTCGATCAATATGTNATGGAGTTCACAATTCCGGTTGCCGGCGACCTCTCCGTCTTATCCGAGTTGCCGGGTGACCGGCAGGTTGGTCTGGGATGTGTGGACTGTCGTGGCGAACACATTGATTCGGTGACTGAAATCGTGGAGAGGGTGGAAAAGGCGCTCGAATATCTCGAGCCAGGACAAATCCTATTGAATCCGGACTGCGGTTTCGCTCCTGGAAATGCAGCGGAGATTCCCATTGACGAGGCGTATTCAAAGCTCTGCAACGAAGCGGAGGCTGCGGCGGTCTTGAGAGTGAAATATGGATAATAGGTTGGTATTGGTAATTTCTTCCTAAAAGAGACGGCCTCAGGGTCGTCTCTTCTGTGGTTCTTGGGGAAAGCAGACTGATGAAAATTACAGCGATCTGTTGTTTTGTGGCGATACTATGTACACTTGTGGCATCGTGTGCCAAAGAGGATCCAGGGATTCATCACAGGCCGTATGTACTCGAAGTCGGCGATGTGGAGATCAGGTGGCTTACTGCTGAGCCGGCCGGCTCGAGAGTGGTTTAGGGCACCACTCGGAAATTTGGTTCACAGTTGAATAGAGCAGACTTGACCCTGGACCACCATCTGGTCATCGAGGGCTTTCACGCTGGCCCTCCCCAGAATGACGGGCGAAGCGGGAAGAACTTCCTTGTTGGAACTGAGTGATGATGAGGATGAGCAAGTACGCAGGTGGGCGATGCTAGGGTTGATCGATCTGGGCGGCGCGTCGGATGTATGCCTGATGCGGCTGGGCGATTCAGACATCGAAGTACGGAGGCTGGCATCTCAGGGTTTGCAGAGGTCCCCACTGAAAGAGGACGGTCCGGCCATAGTTCTTGCAAACAGGGATAGTGACTCAGGTTTGCGTCTGGCAGCAGTGAGGGCCCTCGCTGTGAATCCCCATCGAATCTCGGGCGATGCCCTTATTGCAGCATTGCAGGATGAGGAAAGCAGTGTGCGCCGAGCGGTGTTTTATGGGGTTGTAACCTAGGAATTGCAAGCGGCGGCTGTTCCAGTCTTGATTACGATGCTGAGCCTGTAGACACCAGGGATGAGAAGGGAGATTGCGCGAAGGCTTGGCGATGCGGGCGACCTGCAGTCGATTGAGATACTGATGCAGAGGCTTGGACAAGAGAGTACGGCAGGCGTCTGCGATCGCGCTGGCGAAACTCNGGGATAATAAAGCGATTCCCGCGCTGGTCCAGGCGTTGGATGATCCCGACAGGGCGGTGAAGACGTATACTATGCGGGCGCTCAGGATGATTACAGGTGAGACCAGGAAGGGCAACTCCCGGCTAGGAAACCTTGAGTCAGGGGCTCTGGNGAAGTTGAAGGTAACTCTGGTATCGCAGGGGATCCACTATGCCCATTTCAACTGCTTCCCGTACGATGCACTCTGGTTCGTGGACGTGAGAGCAGTTTCTAAACTGACATTCTCCCTCCAATTCCAGGAATTCAACATAGAGACCTGGAACATCCTCCGGCTCAATGTCCCAGAGGTAAAACTCACGAACACCCGGAAGATCCCCAACAAACCCGCCGCCACTCAATCTTACCAATTCGGTATGTGAAGTGGTATGACGCCCCTCTCCAGTGGATGAGCTGATTTCTCCCGTTCTGATATTCAGTCCGGGTTGCTGCCAGTTTAGCAAACTGGATTTCCCCACGCCCGACGGTCCCATGAACAGACTCGTCCTGTTCTTAATCAGTTCACAGAATTCATCCTTTCCTTGATCCGTAACGATGCTGGTACAGATAACCCTATATCCGATCTGTCTGTAGACGTTCAGGCGTTCGGCCAATGCGTTACCTGTTGACAGATCCATCTTGTTGACGCAGATGACCGCAGGGATTTCCTGCCACGTTGCGATTGCGAGCATTCTGTCCAATAATTCCCAGTCAGGTGGTGGCTCGGCAGCAGAAAACACTGGAAGCGCCTGATCTATGTTTGCGCCCAGGACCTGTTCCTTNCCAGAAGTACCGGATGATCTTCTGGCTATTTTATTCTTTCTGGGTAGGACTTCCAGGATCATTCCNGTCCCACCGCCACCTGGATCGAATCGAACTNGATCTCCAATGGCCACGGGATCCACTACGCGCACACGCCTGACCGACTGCACACGTTGACGGCGTGACCCGGAGTCGGCTTCGGGGTACTTGAGCTGCTTCCTGAGCTTGCTGGACATCGCGCAGGTCACTTCTTCCTCTCCTGTAGACACGATGTAATGAGCAAGGTGCTGCCGAATGACCCTGCCTTCTTTACCGGATTCTGCCATGGGGATGTCCAGACCAGAATAAGAAACGGCAGAACTTTCCATTCGCAGGGAGCCCACTCTGGAAACTGGTCTGCCGTGTGGCTACTGTTAGATGATGTCTACTTTGCTGTCGTCGCCCAACATGAACCTGTACGAAGCGGGCANGGATTCTACGCGGGTGACTTCCGCGTTNTGCCCGATCAGGGAATCCCCGACACGTTCCGCCAGGTTGAGGATTCGACCATTGTCCATCACGATGGAGTGTTCGATCTCAGATCCGACGATTTCCACACTGTTCCCAAGTGCCGTGTAAGGTCCCACGTAGGTGTCCTGGAGCGTGCAGTTTTGTCCGATCACAACAGGGCCGCGAACAATGCAGTTTTCGATGGACGTTCCGGACTCGATCTTCACCCTTCCGGTAATTCTCGAGGATTCTCCAATCTGAGAATCAGAAGCGATTTCCTGTGTGTCCGGCAATTCATCAAGGACGATCCTGTTGGCCTCCAGCATGTCGTCCTTTTTTCCTGTATCCAGCCACCACTCCGTAAGGATGTTCGATCCAATATGTGCGTCGCTCTCCAGCAGTTTCTGGATGGCGTCCGTGATTTCCAGTTCGCCTCTGGCAGATGGCTCAATGCTGCCGACAGCCTGATGAATTTTTCTGTTAAAAAGGTATACGCCCACAAGGGCGAGATTGGACCGCGGCTCGAACGGTTTCTCCTCAAGTCCAATGATAATGCCTTCCTTATCTAGTTCCGCAACGCCGAAATGCCTCGGGTCTTCTACTTCCTTGAGTTGAATCAGCGCGTCGAGATTCTGCGAGTTGAACTGACTGACCAGTTCTGACACTTCGTGTTTGATAAGGTTGTCACCGAGATACATCACAAAGGCATCATCCTGGAGAAAATCGTGGGCAGTCTTGACGGCGTGCGCCAGACCCAGCGGCCTGTCCTGTGGGATATAGGTAATCTCAATTCCCCAATGCGATCCGTCACCTACTTTCTCCTTGACTTCCGCGCCTGTTTCTCCGATGATGATGCCGATTTCTCGGATGCCCGATCGTACGATGGATTCCAACCCATAGAAGACGATGGGTTTGTTTGCCACCGGCAGGAGCTGTTTTGCACGGGTATGGGTAATTGGACGAAGCCTGGATCCGGTTCCGCCACAAAGAATGATCGCTTTCATGCCCCTGATTCCCTCTCGTTTTTGGAGCCCCACTGACACAGGAAGTCGACTGGTTCAAGACGCTGAAACTTTGCGTGGTTTTGGAGATGGGGACACAGTAAATAAGGCGCAGATTAATGTCTTAATCAGGCGAAAAATAAGGGGGGGTGCACCCTTTGTCAAGGAATACATCCTTGAGGATTTGAGCATCGGAACCATTGAGTAAGTAGGACCTGAAGGGCACGAGGAGTTTTGCACATATGGAAGACCTCAGCAAGCTTTACGCCGAAGCAATGCACAGGATTTCCCTCGGGCAACTGGGCCTGGCCTTTCTGTTCATTCTTGGTGGGCTCGTAATTAGAAAGGTCACCTTATACCTGTTCGGAAGGTATGTGAGGTCCGCTGCTAAGCGAAGCGAGACCGATGTAGACGATCTCCTTGTTGATGCAGTGGGAAAACCTGCANGTGCAGCAATTCTCCTTGTGGCTCTGTATTTTGCGGTTCAGAGCTTTTCACTCGCGGATCGTGCGGCAATGTGGAGCCAAACCGCGTTTTCCATTCTGATTTCTGTTGGTGTAGCGTGGTTNATGCTAAGGCTGGTAAATGTACTGACGCACCTGCTCCANGGTTGGGCTCAAAAGACGGACACTNCACTGGATGACCAGCTCGTTCCTCTGGTGAACCGTGCAGCGAAGATCGTGGTTGGGCTCCTGGGTGGGCTGATGATACTGCAGAATATGGGGTACTCTATTTCCGGCCTCATCGCNGGTCTTGGTGTGGGTGGTTTGGCCGTGGCTCTTGCNGCTCAAAAGACTCTGGCGGATCTGTTTGGTTCGGTGATGTTGTTGACGGATAGACCCTTCCTCACGGGCGANTGGATCAAGTCTCCGGATNCNGGAATTGAAGGTGTCGTTGAAAGGATTGGTTTTCGTAGTACCAGGATTCGGACATTCGAGAAGACGCTGATCTCGGTTCCCAACAGTCGGCTGGCTGACTTCATTATCGACAATATCGCTCAACGTCCTATGAGAAGAGTTTGGATCACTGTTGGTATAACCTACGGGACAACTGCGGCAGAGATGCGTGAGGCGGTGAAAGGGATCGAGGAGATCCTGAAAGGTCAAGCTGAGGTCAACCAGGAGTTCTTCCTNGTGTACTTCACGGANTTCAATACCAGTTCATTGGACATCATGGTCTACTATTTTACCGAAACTGTGGTGTGGACTGATTACCTGCGAATTCGGGAAGAAGTGAATCTTAAGATCATGTCGCTATTGGAGGAGATGCAATTGTCGGTGGCCTTCCCGACTCGAACGGTCCACATTGCGAACACGAAACCCGAAAATGAAGATTATGCAAAAGGATAGAGCGCGGTCATAAACTGTGATTCAGCCATTCGGAGGTTGACAATTAGAATTGATTTATCCATATTTTTCTAAAGGATGTTAGGGGCAGTGTGCAAGGGTTTTCGGAGGGGCAGTTTGATCTGTGGAGGCAGTGATGGAAAGGGATCTATCGGCCGTGTTGAAGAGTTGGGAATTCGATCCTGAAGANATNTGTGCACGAAAAATAGTTGGTCTTGACAACAGAGAGAAGTTGCAGGTTCGGTTTGAGCTCGGCATTCTCCAAATGGAGTTGACTGGCAGACCTGACGGTACCTGTCCCCACGGATATGAGTCCATTCTTGATTTCTATCTCGACCGGTTGGAGACACACAGACACGAACATGGTTCTGAAAAAGGGTTTCTCCTCGACGAAACGGCCTGCAATGACCTGTGGCAGGAAGGGATGCAGTACTACCAGCGGTATATCTGCCTGTTCCATTTGGAAGACTACGAAGGTGTGCTGAGAGACACGGCGCACAAGCTCGCCGTGTTCGACCTGGTGAAAACATATATGGAAGACGATGAAATCAAGCTCTCCTTCGAACAATATCGGCCTTGTGTTATTATGATTCACGCTCGATCCAAAGGAGAGATCTGTCTCCAGAGTGAGGACTTTGAGGGCGCACTCGACGTTGTTGAAGAGGGAATCGAGGAGATCCGTTCATTCTTCGAGGCCTTTGGTGATCCCGAGTTGATAGAATCCAGTGAAGAGCTTCAGGCCTTACAGTCCTTGGCAGACGAGATTCGACACAATTGTCCGGTAAGTTTGAAACAACGACTTTCTACCCAGCTGAGGGATGCTGTAACCGACGAGAGATACGAGAAAGCTGCCCAAATCCGAGATCGCCTCAGAGGACTCGAGGGCACAAGCTTCTGAGGCCTTTGGTGGAGACTAGAGATGAAGTAGCCGTAGTATTGGCGAACTGGAACGGCATTGGACACATCGGCCACTGTCTGGAGGCTGTTTACACTCAGACCCACCCTCCCTCCGAAGTAGTAGTTGTCGACAACGGGTCCACCGATGGTTCCCTTGCTTTGATCCGGGAGCAATTTCCGCAGATCACCATTTTCGCCCTGACGGAAAATGTAGGTATCCCTAGAGCATGGAATCTGGGTGTTGAGAAAACGGGAAGTCCCAATGTCCTGATACTGAACACGGATGTGTTCCTGGATCGGGATTTTTTATTGGAAGCTCTCAAGGCATTGAGATCCGAACCAGATATTGGATCCGTGGCTGCCAAAGTCTACAAAGCAAATAGCCAGAAGATAGATTATGTCGGTCTCTATCTTCAGCGAAGATTCCGGGTTGTGAACAGTCGAAATGTCACCGTCCCCGAGTTTGTATTCTCGGGAACAGGCTCGGTGATGTTGTTGCGACGCGAGATGCTCCTCGATATTCAGATATCCGGGGAGTATTTCGACGAGACGTTTTTTGCTTATGGCGAAGACACGGATATGGCGTGGCGAGCACAGCTTCGGGGATGGCGATGCCTCTTCGCTCCAGGTGCTGTGGCACATCACATTGGGTCTGCCTCTCAAGATGGAAAAGTACGTGTGGTCGAGAAATCCGCGTTTTTCCAGAGACATATCTGGAAGAATCGATATTTGACCCTTGTGAAGAATGCCTCCCCCGGTGTTCTTGTGGCCTTGCTTCCTTCTTTGATCCTGGCGGAACTCTTGAGTTGGCCCTATGTTTTATTGCGAATCCCTCATCGCTTCCACGTTTACATCTTATCTCACCTTGACGTCGTGCGTCATCTGCACCGTGCTCTCGAGAAGCGGAAACTAATCCAAAAGGGCAGAAAAGTAGGTGCAAGTCAAATCTTGAGATTCTTCAAGGGTTTCTGAGACCGTATGACACTTGTTTGCGGCGCAACAGGTTATACTGGGAAGTATGTCGTATCNGCACTTNTAAGGAGCGGAATNGGGGTTCGTTGCCTGGTTCGAAATCCGGCCAAGCGTGCTGCACTGGCCGGATTGGATGTGGAGGTGGTGATCGGAGACCTCGAGCGAAGTGGAGATGTGGAAGCAGCACTTAAAGATGTGGAAANGTTTGTTAACGTCGCACACATCCGGTTCGCATCCTCTCTGGTTCCTCTCCTCGAAGGTTCAGATATCCGGCGTTCGGTGTTCTTTAGTTCGACCTGGGGACTGTCCAGGTTCCTAATACCCGAGGTTCGGGCTGTACTTGATGGGGAGAAAGCACTGGCGTCATCGAGTCTGGATTCTGTGATTCTCAGACCCTCCATGATCTACGGCCCCGGAGACGACAGGAATATTTCGAGGCTGAGGGGCTTTGTGAGCCGAAGCTGGGTGATGCCGATATTCGGATCTGGGAATCAGCTCGTTCAACCGGTCTACGTGACCGATGTCGCTGACGCTGTTGTGGCATGTCTAAAGCGGGAGGACATAGCCGGTCGCACGTATGAGATCGCAGGGGGACACCCCATCACCTATTCATCGATGATCGATATACTTTGCAGACTCACGGGGAAAACCATTTTAAAAGTGTATGTACCGCTTTTCCTGGCTCTTCCCTTATTGCATCTGGCGGCTGCTATAGTACCTTCGCTGAAGGTGCGAGTGGACCAGATTCGACGCATGAAGGAGGACCGGGCTTTCGATATCACTGCTGCCGTAGACGATCTCGGTTACCAGCCGATGGCCTTTGACAGAGGTGTCGCATTGGCGATTGACAGTGGTGAGAAGCGGGCAACTTAGTGGATCTATTGCTGCTGTACATACCGTCCGCAGTTGTGGGCTGGCTGACAACAATTGGTGTTTGTCGTATCGCCCCAAAGATCGGTGCCGTTGTTCAGCCAAATCCAAGAAGCTCACATACGTATCCGACACCTACCCTTGGCGGCGTCGGCATGATAGCAGGTATGTGGGCAGGTTTGGGTATAGCTGCAGCCATGGGGGATACTCCCATTGGCAGTTGGAGACCTCTAGCCTGTACTTCCATCATATTGCTGTTCTGCAAGGATGGTCTCAGGCCGATGACCCCCGTGGATAAATTGGTCCTGCAAGTCATCGCGGGGATTCTACTTGTCCTTTCAGGCGCCATTCTCAACCAGATCACCTTACCGGGGATTGCCGTGCTGCACNTGGGCACCTGGGCAGTTCCGTTTACCATTCTCTGGTATGTTTCACTGCAGAATCTGTACGATTTTATGGACGGGATCGATGGATTGGCGGGTCTGGAGGGTTTGTTGATTGCAGCGTTTACTGGTGCTGTAGCACTGAAAGATGCACCAGGGTTGGCCACAGTTGCGGTTGTTCTTGCAGGTGGAATCACAGGATTTCTTGTTCTGAATAAGCCTCCNGGGAAGATTTTCATGGGAGATGTAGGCGGGCAGTTTCTGGGTCTGGTTTTTGCGCTGCTGGCCGTTTTGGGTGAAGAAGCAGGGATACCATTTGGTCTGATTGTCCTTTTTCTGGGCACATTTCTGTTCGATTCGGTATACACGCTGCTGCGCAGGGCGTTCAGGCGAGAAAATGTCATGAAAGCCCATCGCTTCCATTTGTATCAACGGCTTGTACGGCTGGGTTGGTCCCACGCATCCGTAGACGGAGTGTACGCTACAGTCACGATACTCCTGGGTTTATCGGGACACCTGTTCCATATGGGCAGCAAATCATCTGCCGCCGTTCTGCTTGTTGTCTCCATGTGTTCGATGATCGGTGGAACGGTGTGGCTTGAGGACCGGTGGAGGAAAAGGAGTCCCGACGAAGGGTTGGCTTCTAGCCTATGAGATTTGAATGCTCGATAGCAGGCAGACACTTGCGGTCCATGCGAGGCAGAGCCAGGATTTCGTTTACTATGACCATCGCCGGGGTGGGCGTAGCACTTGGCGTTGCTGCTTTGGTGATTGTTCTATCCGTCATGAACGGGTATTCGGAAATGATCTGGGGCAGGTTGCTTGGGATAAACGCACACCTGACGGTTGAAAAGGCATACAGCGAAAAGATTGAGGATCACAGAGGGGCGGTAAATGCCCTTCGGACACACGATGAAGTACGTGGTGTATCTCCCTTCATTCGTTCTGAAGGGTTTGTGTTTAGCAGAGGGGGTAACAGTAAGACACCTCGATCAGGTGTACTGGTCAGAGGCGTATCAGAAGAAGGCTTGGTCCAAACAACCGATATCCTGGACCACCTCCGCCAGGGCGAGATTTCACTTGGGCCGACCGAGAATGCCAAAGAATTCGGTATCCTGATTGGGAGGGTTCTTGCCGAGAAGCTGAAGGCTGAACTTGGTTCGGAAGTCTACCTGGGTTTGATCCCGAAGGAGACCACGCTGGGTCCGATGATCAGATGGCGGAAGTATCGGGTTACCGGAATTTTCGACACCGGGTATTACGAATTCGACGCAAAACTGCTGTTCGTTTCTCTGGACGCCGCTCGTCGGGATGTAGGTTGGGGAGATCGGGTTACGGGCATCCATCTGAGGTTGGGCGATCCATTCCAGGTTGAGCGGGTAAGCCAGGAGATCCGGGGCATTCTTAGGCAGGACCACCCATCTCTGTTCACTTCCTCCTGGATGGACCGCTATGGGAACTTCCACATCCTGATCATGCTTCAAAAATGGACCTTTTTCCTGGTATTGAGCCTGATTGTTGTTGTAGCCGGGTTCAATGTCATCAGCATCCTTACGATGAATGTCACCGAGCGGAGAAGAGAAATCGGTATCCTCAAGGCCATGGGTCTGCGACCGGAGAGAATAGGGCGGATTTTCACGCTGGAAGGTCTCGCGGTTGGGATCGTGGGTGTTGTGGTTGGCAATCTTCTGGGGTTTACGCTTTGTTGGATACAGTGGAGGTTTCAGGTCATTCGGATTCCTGGGGAGGTCTATTTCGTCGATTCTCTGCCTGTCGAGATGCAGGCTTTCGATTTCCTTATGATATCTGCAGCCACATTGGGATTGTGTTACCTGTTTACCCTTTTTCCAGCCAGAGACGCAGCCGCCCTGGATCCTGTCGAAGCGATTCGATACGAGTAGAACCATTTGAACAGCTCTTCGAGGAATCTGCATGCAGTATGAATTCATGATTGCCGCAAGACATCTTCGGTCAATGAGGCGGCGGAGACGTGTATCCTTCACGGCCNTGGTTGCTGTGACCGGGGTGGCCCTCGGAGTAGCGGCACTGGTGATTGTACTTTCGGTATCCAATGGATTCTCCGGGATGGTCTGGGAGCGTTTGCTNGGGATCAATCCTCACCTCACCCTTCGAAAACAAAGCGGTACGCGAATCGATGATCTCAAACCCGTCCTGGACCTGGTACGTGCCTCCGGAAGTGTCGTGGGATATGCCCCATTTATCCAGTCCGAAGGTTATGTCCTGAGGCGCTCCCCCGGAGGCGCTGTCTACAACTCCGGTGTGATGGTTCGGGGGATTGATGGAGACGATCTGCTGGCCACAAGCGAGATACACATGTACATGTGGGGAGGGAAAGCAGATCTCGCCCAACAGGAATCCGAGGGAAGGGGCCGTGTCTACGGCATGTTGATAGGCAGGTATCTTGCAGACAGGATAGGTGCTCTGGTCGGTTCTGAGGTCCACCTCGGTATTTTCCCTCAAGAAATGATGTTGAGTCAAATCCCGAGGCAGAGAAGATACAAAGTTACCGGAATATTCAACACTGGAAATCCGGAATTAGATGCAGGCCTTGTCTTCATTTCTCGTACAGCCGCACGAAGGGACCTTAGATGGGGTGAACAGGTATCCGGCCTGCACGTCAGGCTTCAGGATCCCTTCGATGCCGAGAGGTTGAGCAAGCGTCTGAAGGTGGCATTGATGGAGGGTGGGTCCGACCTTGCGGCAATTCCCTGGATGGCCGATCACAGCAGTCTGTATTTCTCGATCAATCTCGAGAAGTGGGCGAGTTTTCTGGCCCTTGGCCTGATTGTAGTTGTGGCGGGCTTTAATATCATCAGCATTCAGACGATGAATGTGAATGAGCGAAGGCGCGAAATTGGTATTCTGAAGACGATGGGTGTTTCCTCAAAAAATATCGGCAAAGTCTTCACGCTTGAGGGATTTTCGATCGGTCTAACTGGGGTGGTATTGGGGAATATGGTCGGGTATTTGCTCTGCTGGATTCAGGGGACCTACCAGTTGCTGAAGATTCCGGGAGATGTGCTGATAATTCGTGCGCTCCCGGTAGACATGCAATTCTTCGACTTCTTTTTGATCTCTCTCGCCGCAGTCCTGGTTTCGTATCTGTTTACCTTGTTCCCTGCACGAGATGCGGCCGCTCTTGACCCGGTGCAGGCGATTCGTCTTTGACCAGGCATGCCGAGGAGGGGATGTCGTGAGTGTATCAGTGAAAGTGGGTGTGATCGGTTGCGGTACCATCAGTGGTGCCTATTTCAAAGGATTTGAACCATACGATATTCTGGAAGTCGTAGCCTGCGCAGATCTGGAGGTTGGGCGTGCAAGNGAGAAGGCTCAGGATTACGGAGTGCCAAAGGCCTGTACGGTGGATGAGTTGCTGGCAGATCCCAACATCCAAATTGTAGTGAATCTGACCATCCCCAAAGCCCACGCATCAGTAAACATGGCTGCCATAGAAGCAGGGAAGAACGTCCACTGTGAGAAGCCGTTTGCGATTACCCGGAAAGAGGGATTGAAGACCCTTGCGGCTGCGAAGGAAAAGGGNGTTATGGTAGGGTGTGCACCGGATACATTCCTGGGTGGCGGCGGTCAAACCTGTCGCAAGTTGATAGACGATGGTTGGATCGGTGAGCCGGTTGCGGCGGCGGCGTTCCTGGCGGGTCATGGCCACGAGAGCTGGCATCCTGCACCGGATTTTTATTATGAGCGAGGTGGTGGTCCTATGTTTGACATGGGACCCTATTACCTTACTGCCCTTGTAAATCTGCTGGGGCCGATAGGACGTGTAACCGGCTCTGTCCGCATTACATTTCCCGAAAGGACGATCAGCAACAGTTCCACAAGGCATGGTGAGAAGATACTTGTGGAGACCCCCACCCACCTGTCTGCCGTCATGGATTTCGAAGCAGGGGCGGTGGGCACTATGATTACTAGCTTCGATGTATGGTCGCATTCTCTGCCCAGGATCGAAATCTACGGGTCCGAGGGATCCCTGAGCGTTNCCGATCCAAATACCTTTAGGGGGCCGGTTCGGGCACGCCGAGCAGGTGCGGAGGAATGGAGTGAAATCCCTTTGGCCCATAGCGATCAGGTCAGTCGAGGCGTCGGCGTTGCCGACATGGCGTACGCGCTTGTATACGGCAGACCTCATCGTGCTAGCGGAGAACTTGCCCACCATGTCCTGGATGTTATGCAGTCAGTCGAGGAGTCTTCGAACGCGGACCGGCACGTGATGATCGAGAGCAGTTGTGCAAAACCAGCGCCTTTGCCCTTGGGACTGGCGCTGGGGGCATTGGATCGGTAATCCGGATTTGCATATATTCCATGTCATCCTCTTGGCACTCTTNCTTCCCGGCCANGTCAGCGGATCTGAGCCNATCAATGTTCTGCTGATCACTGTAGATACCTTCCGNCCGGACAGGCTGGGAACATATGGATACGAAAGAGACACGAGCCCTTCTCTGGACAGGATCGCAGAGGAGGGCGTCCTGTTTGAAAACACCATCTCCTCCTCCTCCTGGACAACACCAGGATTGCTATCTGTCTTGACTGGCCTGTGGGCGCCGTCCCATGCCGTGGATGTCAGGGGCAAGAGCCTCGCCCCCGGCACTCCAACGTTTGCGACACTTCTGCGTCAGGAGGGTTACGCTACACCGGATATCCTCTACCTTTCCTCAATCCCAAATCTGCAGAATCTGGGTCTCACTCCGTCTTACCTCCAGCGCGACAAGTATCTCCCCAACGGAGACGAGGTGCTTTTCCGTGCACTTGAGACCTATCGTGACAGCACCTTCTTCCTCTATTATCACTACAGGAACTTGCACCTGCCTTACAGTCCGTCGCAGGATTATGAAAATCTCTACACACCACGCGGATATGACGCTTCCGGATTCATGGCGGAAAAGGTTGCCGCAATCCGAAAGAATGTCACCATCCCACTTGGCAGCGTAATACTGAACAAGAAGGACGAAGCCTGGATCAACGGACTCTATGATGGACAGATTCGGGAGATGGACGAGACCTTTTTCCGACCGTTAATGGCGCATATGAAGCGGCTGGATCTCCAAGAAAACACCCTGCTCATCATTACTGCCGACCATGGTGAGGAGCTGATGGAACACGGATTTATAGGGCACCCTTCTACTTCCTTTAAGGGGAATTCGTTCGACGAGGTGTTGAAAATCCCCCTGATCATGAGAGGACCAAGGTTGCCTGCTGGAAGGCGGATTCAGGAGCAGGTGCAGAACGTGGATATCCTTCCCACGGTCCTGGATCTTGTCAATGCCCCAATCCCCGAAACTGTGCAGGGACAAAGTCTCNTTCACCTGATCAATGGTGGAGAGCATGTAGAACAACCCGCATACACCGAGACGACACCAGGTGGATATCAGGCCACTTCNGAAATGATGGACACGCGGATCCGAGCAATGCGTACATCGGAGTGGAAACTTATCCACACGCACGGACCGGGTGTGGATGAGTACGAACTGTATAATCTGATCCTGGACCCGAAGGAGCGNCGATCTGTAGCGGATGATCATCCTGAAGTANTGGACCGGATGCGCTCCGACCTNCACAGATGGGTGCTGTCCACTCAACCAAGGCCGAGCATTGAGGTACCGGTGAACAGCAGTATGCCCCTGACCGAACCTATTCGCGTCCTGTTTCCGACAGATCAGCAAGCGTTTCGCTATGCGGACGTTGGCAAGGTAGTTACAGTAAAATGGACAGGGCCTGAAAGAGCGCGTTATGTGATCNAGTATAAGGTGGGCGAGGNTAACTACCACCTTGAAGGAAGGATGCCTGTAGACGGTACTGCGGTACAATACGGACCGTATACCGAAGAAATGTGGAACATGCTCTCACTGTACAATCCCTTCACCTTCCGGATAGCCTATGAAGGCGCCGAGAAAATGGCAAGCCCCTGGGTCACTTTCACCGTTATTCCTACCGAATCAGGTAGTCCCGCAGGATCAATTGCCATAGCTATAGCTGTTTCCGCATTGTGGTGGGGTGAAGTCACAATCTTGCTCACTGGCCTGGTGGCTGCACTGGCTATACTGCTTAGGAAGGCCTCTGGTCTGTCGCCAACAGATTTTGTATCCAGCGCACTATTCCTGGCGATTTTGGCGGGCATATTCAGGCCACTCCTGCTCAAACTGGGTCGAGAGCGGGTNAAGCTCTGGGGCGTAGTTGTCCTTTACACAGGGGTGATATTCGCTACGCTTTCCCACCTGCCACTGGTGTGGCGCGCACTATGGAGTTTGACCAAAGGAAGGATCGATTATACGGGGACGGCGATTACCGTGGTTGCAGGTGTTGGTTTTCTGGGACTCCTTCTGGCAAAAAACAGAAGGGTCGTACCTTTTCTTCTTTGCCTGCCCGTTTTGGGGCTTTATGCCTATCTGTTGATGGAGTTGGGGCGTTCACCGGCGGAGAGGTTTCATCTCGCCGAGTACGGCGTTTTGAGCCTGCTTCTCTTCAGGGCAATACGAATTGACATGCCAAATACCCGGGCCTATCTTCTTGGATGGTGTCTGGCTGCAGCCTTAGGTTGTATCGATGAGGGCATCCAGTGGTGGTTGCCTAACCGGGTTTTCGAGTGGAAAGATATAGGTCTCAATTTTCTGTCCAGCGGATTAGGCATGGCCTTGGTTAGCATATTGCAAAGTGCGAAGGATGGTGATGACACCTAGGCTTGGACCGTTCTGGCCCTGTTTCGTGTTTGTCCTTGGGTGTTCGACCGGGATCCAACTGGATAGATCTACGGAGCAGTCTGATCCGGTTGCAGATGTGTTACGCACGATCGGACTCGAACGAGATGACCTGACGATTGATGGAAGACGACTGGCAGATCCGGATCGGCTGGAAATCACGGTTTCTCTTCTCAATGAGCCCCTCAACGCCACTATTGTAGCCAGGGAGCTAATCCAACACAACGAAATCCCCAATGTAGGAGAAGCTCTCGATATTGGGGGCAGGCTCCTAGGGTTGCATTCGGTAGGCGAGAGTCAAAGGTTTTTGGATAGTGGATCGGAATTGCCGGAGGACCTCCACTTCCTTAGACCTCTTTTTTCGGCACTTACAAGATGTAAAGAAATCGTCAGGGGAGCGTGCGCGAAGTTTTCACCAGATGAATGGAGGACGCTCCAACGTATACCCGATTTGGTCCATCCAGAACAGCCAGTTCCCGAATGGGGGGCAGATTCACTAATAGTTCTCGCCAGGCGATTGGACATTGANTCGCTAACGAATGCCGCCAAAGATGTCGTGGAAGCCATTGAATTATTTCGTACGCGTATGAAGTCTGGGCTGTCGGCGCCAGAGTATGTGAGGACCTTCGGTTTAACTACTGAAACAGCTGCAGGACGGGTTGTGGTTGCAGGAATTGGTGATGATGTGCATACCGTTCCCGCCTTCCTGACTGTAGATCTAGGGGGAAACGACAGGTATAGCGTACCCACCGGCGTGTCTTCCGAGCAATTCCCAGTTTCTGTTTGTATCGATATTGAAGGCAATGACGTCTATTCTGCCATTCAAGGGCGAGGAGTGTTTGGGATCGGAATCCTGCGGGATGAGGAAGGGGATGACGTATACACTTCCGGCTCAGGGGGGCAAGGCGCCGGTATGGGGGGTATCGGGATCCTTGAGGACCGTGCAGGAAACGACACATACAGGTCCACCTTCTGCAGCCAGGGTTTTGGGCTCTATGGCATTGGTCTGTTGGTAGACGGCTCCGGTTCGGATCGGTACGAGGGCAATCTGTTGATGCAGGGCGCAGCAGGTCCTGGCGGTTTTGGCGGTTTATGGGATGGAGGCGGAGATGACCACTACTTTTCGGGTGGCCGATATCCTGACTTTCGTGAGGAGGGCGCATTTCTAAGTATGTCGCAAGGGTTCTCCATGGGGATTCGTCCATTGGCATCAGGTGGCGCGGCCTTGCTGCTCGATGAACAAGGCGATGACCGGTATGAAGCAGATTATTTCGCTCAGGGGGCTTCCGATTGGGGTGGCCTTGGTATGCTCATCGATCGGTCTGGTGAGGACAGATATATGTCGCGTCGGTATGCCCAGGGCTGTGGTACNCATCTTTCGGTAGGTTTGCTTTTGGACGATACGGGAAACGACGATTACACATTATGGGGCGTTGGCCAGGGGTGCGGCCACGATCTTTCTGTGGGAATCTTACACGACTTTTCGGGGGATGATATNTATCGGGGAAGCTTTCTTTGTCAGGGCGCAGGGAATGCGAATGGCATCGGTCTGCTCCAGGACATGGCGGGCTCAGACACATATTCATCGGAGCAAGGTGATTGCCGAGGGTTTGGAAATCCCTCCCGGGACTACGGCAGCGTTGGACTGTTTGTCGACCACGAAGGAAATGACAGATATATTGGGCAAGGCGGAAATGGTCAAGTTTGGTCCGCTGGAGTATACGGGGCAGGATATGACCTGCCGTGATACGGATTGCCTTGAGGATCTATGAAATGTCGTTGATGGCAGCAATTGGAATTGCCGGCGTTCTGAGTATCTATGTCCCTGCCCTTCAAGGCCCTGATTCGGAGGAACGATCCATTGCGGTGGACGCGCTTGTAAGAGAAGGTGCTTTACGCGTTGGGGAGGTGGCCGACCTTCTCTGGCGCGCTGGATGGCGTGCCAGAGAGGGAGTGATGGATGCACTCGAGAAAATCGGTCCTTCCTCCCTACCCGAACTTATGCGTGTGGTTCGTACGCATCCGCGAACGGATGCACGCAGGTTGGCGGTCCTGAAGGTGGGGGAAATCGGTGGGTTCGCTGCGAGAGACAGCCTGGAAGACCTGCTTGATACGATGGACAGGGATATCGTACTGAAGGCGCTCGGCAATCTTGGAGNTGCTTCGAGCCGATCTGCGGTAAAGCGCTTTCTTCAGGATCCNCAGGTGGACGTCAGGAGACGAGCTCTCATTGCGTTGGGGAGGACATCCGGCGATAAGGAAGTTGACACAATTCTGGATGGCCTGTCGGATTCGCATCATAGTGTTCGCTATGCGGCCAAAGGGCTGTTGANCAAGATAGGGGAGCCAGCTTGCAGGANATTGTTANGGAGGTTGAATGGCCTNACGGATATCGCCAGGTTCCAGGCAATTTGTATTCTGGGAGAATTGAGATATTCACCAGCACTCCCGGAATTAGAGCAACAACTTAAAGAAAGCGTTTGGTGGATTCGCGCAGCTGCAGCCCAAGCACTTGGTCAACTCGAAGAGGGTGAGGTCAGAAGGATTCTTCAGGCGTCACTCTTGGATGAGCAACATCCCGTCGTACTGGCCAGGATCGCCTTAGCGCTTAAGGGTCGCACAAGATGAAAAGGGATTGCCGTGGCATTCCAGGACTTTAAATTCAGATTGTCTCTAACACTCTCCGGCCAGACCTGCAGGCAAGGCATTGTTGTCGGGCTGGTGGTGATGCTGTTGCTGGTACCTCTTTATTTCTCGCCATTGTTTCACGATTACGAGATTCCCAAAATAGTGATCTTCCAGACGATTACCATCCTGCTTGCAGTTCTGGGGCTGGTGGGCATGGTTCTGGACGGTGAGATCTCCATACTGGATACATCGCTTTACTACACATTTCTTGGGTTCCTTGCTGTACATTTCATTTCTCTCTACCAGGCCAGCAACGTGTTTCAGGGACTGGACCTGCTCTTCCGATACCTGTGTTATTTCCTGTTGCCTGTGCTTGTATTCCACACCGTTCGAACAAATCGTGGTCTAATCCAGTTGGCGGGAGTGATGGCATTGACAGGGTCGATAGTAGCCGTCGTTGGCCTGCTCCAACACAACGGCGTTTACAGCTTCAATTCGCGATGGAACATCCCCATATCCACCATCGGGAATGTGAATTTCGTTGCTGAATACTACAATGTTGTTTTCCCAATAGCGATTACCCTTCTGTTTATCCCTCAACGCTTCTGGATTTGCCTCGGAGCTCTGCTGTCCTGCTTTTTAATGTCGTGCCACCTGGTTGTGCTGGGTAGCAGGGGAGGCTGGTTAGGGGCTACCGTTGCTCTTGTGATAATGGGCATAGTCGTCGCTATTCGGCATTTCCGAATCAGTCGAAGGATTCTGGATACGGTCGTTGTCGTTGTTGTTGTAATTGGATTGGGTTGTCCGGTCGCCGCCAGCCTGCTATCGGATATTCCTGTAGGTGCTGATCGGACCCTGGGGCACTTGACGGCGGATTACTGGGAACGGACTGTTAACAGGACAGAAGACGCGTTGAAGCTTAAGGATGATTCGAGTCAGCAACGCGTCTTGCTTTGGGAAGACACACTGCGGCTAGNCCTGGACAGGCCCCTTTTTGGTGTCGGNGTCGGAAACTTCGAGTATCACATCCCTGCATATACCAGTCGGCAGAGCCTCGAAGTGAAGNTGAGGATGGAAGNGCAGAACAAGATGGAGCTTATGGCTTACNGTGCACACAATGAATATTTGGAGGTGTGGGCAGAGACAGGGATTTTGGGTTTGGCGTTTTTTTGTGTTTTGATGTATCAGATCTCAGTTGCACTTTTAAAGTTGTTGAAACGGTATTTGAGAGGTGAGGAAACACTTCTCGTAGTTGGACTTGCCGGAGCCTTTGCCGCAACACTGACCCACTCCTTTTTTAGCACGAATCTGCACGATCCAGCTTCGGCGGTTCACTTCTGGATTGTTGTGGGCATGGTCTGGTCACTGAAGATGAATGCGGAGGGGGAAGGCCGACTGGGTCTGTTGTTGACGGAAGCGCGTGGTGTTGCCCTTGGGTTGATCTCTGCTGGGATGCTGGTGCTTACGATTACAGTTGTACTTGGTGTTCAGACCCTNTTGGGTGCGTACAACTATTGCAGAGGCATGGTTTGGTTTCAGCGGGAAGATTATGTAGAGGCTGCCGAATTCTTAGAAAAGGCATCAGCGTATCGTTATACGCACGATTTCGCCGTATTCCAGAATCTGGGAATGTCGCTTTACAACGAAAATAAGTATGAGGATGCGGCGATGGCATTTCAGAAAAGCTTATTCAGACATCGAAACAATGCTTCTGCCTCATACTATCTTGGAAGGACCCTCTCTCAGTTGGGCAGGACCGATGCCGCACTGCCACATTTGAAGAAGTCGGTAGATTTGAACCCGCTCTCAGCGGAGTACCGGACCGGCTGGGGAGAAGCCCTGGGACGCGAAGGACGAGGAAAGGAAGCAATACGAGAATTAAAAGAGGCTGTCCACCTGGATCCAAACGCCTGGGAAGCCGTCTACGCACTGGGATATAACTACAAGGAGGCTGGAAATTATGCAGAGGCGATATCGGCTTATCGGAAGGCTCTGGCACTGAAACCCGGCAAGGCCGAAGTGACGAATAGTCTGGCTGTTGGCTATTCGCTCAATAAAGAATATGAAAATGCACACGTACTTTTTGCCCGGGTCGCCGAAGATTACCCCAAACGTTCGGACTACCAGGTTAACCTCGCGGTATCCTTCTTGAACCTGGGTNAACTTGAAAATGCACGATTGGCCTGTCAGCAGGCATTGAGAATTGATGCTAACAATGCCAAGGCGTTTGCAGTTACAGGATCTGTATATGAGGCTGCGGGTGATGTGGAACGCGCGAAACTGGCTTACAGGGAGGCCCTCAAGCGGAATCCTGATGACGAAGGCATTCGGGACCGAGTAAGAGCTCTAGAGGCTGGTCAATGAGAAGGAGATCNCATTTTGTAAGCGGGTGGGTTCGNAGAGAGACCAAATGACAAGANGAAACCGCCGTCTCAATGGTTTCTGATTATTCTGGCAATAGGGATTGCCGTAGCTGTAACCCTTTTCGCTGGATTGGTGATGTGCTTGAGAGATATCTGATCGGCCAGACAATTGGTTTGATCTGTTCGATGATGTTGGTAGAAATGGCGTGGCTGTCGATGCCACGCCATTTCAATATGTGGATCTTCCACCGCTGACATCCAGGCATTGTCCTGTGGTAAAGGAGGACTCATCGGAAACAAGGAAATGGACCAGGGCTGCCACCTCCGACGGCTTGCCAAGTCGCCCCAAGGGGATCTTGGACGTCATATAGTCGATTTGCTGCTGGTCCATGCCATCTATCAGACGGGTCTCGACTAAGGCTGGTGAAACACAGTTGACCCTGATGTCGTATTCCAGGACCTCCTTCGCGAGGGCTTTGGTGAAGCAGATGACACCCGCCTTGGAAACAGAATAGGGTGCCATGTTCGGGTTGCCTTCCTTTCCGGATACGGAAGCCACCGAACAGATATTGCCCTTGCCGCGTTCCATCATAGCACCGATCACTGCTCGGGAGCAAAGAAAAACCCCTTTCAGGTTGATGTCCATGACGGTGTCCCAATCGTCCTCTGTGAGATCACTTACAGGAACATCCCTGCCGACTATTCCAGCGTTGTTCACTAGGATATCGATCCTGCCCCATTCCTTCAACAATGATTGGGTCATTGACTCGACACTCTCTGCTGAAGCCACATCAACTTCTAAGGGCAGCGCGGATGAACCGATCTCCAATGCGGTGGATTGCGCTGCTGAGATGTCGATATCAGTGACTGCAACTCTGGCGTTGGATTCCACAAGGCGTTCCGCGATAGCTCTACCGATGCCGTGGGCGGAGCCTGTTATGATTGCCGTTTTATTTGCCAAATCGAAGTTTGCTGGAGCCATACCAATCCTCATGTTTCAGACTTGGGGTCCGGATCATCTGGTGGGACCGGATGGTCCAACGACTTCAATTCCGTGGGGGTACTGTCTACCATATATCCGCCATCTACGTATAGGATCTGTCCTGTTATATAGCGAGAGGCTTCAGACGCAAGGAACACGGCTACAGTAGCGATATCTCTCGTGTGTCCTCTGGCTCCCCAGGGGATCCTCCTCCTGTATGCGTCGATCACGTTTGGTCCATGAATGTTACCCATGCCTTCCGAGGCGATCGCCCCTGGCCCGATCGCGTTCACGTTAATTTTGTAGGGGGCAAGTTCAACCGCCAAAGAACGTGTGAGCATAATGAGGGCCGATTTGGAGGGTTGGTAGGCGGATGTCTCAAAATGGGCGAGTTCTGCCTGAACAGAGCTGATGTTGATGATCTTGCCACCTTCCTTCCGATGGATCATGTCACCCAGAACGGCGCGCGCACAGTAGAAGGGCCCGTTGAGATTGACATTGAGCGTGTTCTGCCAGGCCTCATCCGGCAAATTCACTATACCCCCCTCATGGGGGAAATAGGTTCCGGCGTTATTGACGAGGATATCGATTCTTCCAAATTCCTTCAGCGCCTGTGCAACTACCCTGTTGACCTCAGAGGATGTTCCCACATCTGCTTGTAGCGCGATTCCTTCTCGGCCCAGTTCCTTTATAATGGTCGCTGTTTCTTCGGCGGAGTCTTTATTGATATCGTTGACCACAATGTCAGCTCCCTCCCGNGCCATCTCCAGCGCGGTTGCCCTGCCGATACCGCATCCTGCCCCTGTAACCAGGGCTATTTTGTTCTCCAGCTGCATATATCCCTCCAATCTCGTACTTCGCAGAATAACCTAGGCATTGGTTCGATTTTTTGAGCAGCCTGAGTTAATGCGGACGCGTTCCGGAGGTGGGGTGGAGTGCATCAACCAGCCTGCGGTTTGCCCTTGAAAACGGATACTCGGCAAGCTCTTTTAGATTTACCCATCGAGCATCCGTACACAGAATCGGTCTGGCACGTCCCCCAAGGTATTCGCAAGAGAATGCGTGCATGGTAACACTGAAGTGCGTAAATGCGTGCTTTACAGTTTTGAATCGGCTCTTGAGGTCAACCTCAACTCCGGTCTCTTCTCTGACGCTTCTGATACAACAATTCTGCAGCGTTTCTCCACGTTCCTGTCTTCCAGCCGGAAATTCCCACAGCCCTCCCAGCAGGCCATCTTCAGGTCTTCTGGCAATAAGAATTTTTGAGTTGTGCCACACCACGCCCACGGCCATTGGATAATGCGGTCTCTTCTTCTTGGGTCCTTTGAAGGGCAGAGAGGCTGGATCGCCGGATTGGTACGCAAGACAGCAAGACGCGAGGGGACACTGTTGACACTCCTGGACCTTTGGTCGGCAGACCGTAGCCCCCAGTTCCATGACGGCCTGGTTGTAATCTCCTGCATTCCCTTGCTGCAACAACTCGGTGGCCAGATCCTGGAGTCGTCTCCTGACCCTTGGCTGGGTGACATCATCCTGTATCAAAAAAAGACGACACAGGACCCTGATCACGTTCCCATCCAGAACAGCGAAGTTCTGATTGTAAGCGATACTCAGCACGGCGGCCGTGGTGTATGGACCAAACCCCGGAAGACTTGACATATCCTCAATCCGGTCCGGTACCATCCCTTGAAATCTCTCAGAAATCTCCTGTGCTGCCCGATGCAGATTGCGTGCTCTGGCGTAATAGCCCAGACCTTCCCATGCTCTCAGCACACTGGACTGAGTGGCCTTTGCCAGATCGAGTATCGTTGGGAATTCTTCAAGGAACTTATGGTAGTAGGGAATTACCGTGTCAACCTGAGTTTGCTGAAGCATGAACTCACTCAGCAGAATCTTATACGGATCTGTCGTTCTCCGCCAGGGGAGATCCCGTGCCGCCTGGTGGAACCAGGTCAACAAACGCGACTTGATTTCTGACGGGGAATTATCTGGCGCGGCCATGTGTGAGTTAATATGAAATGATGGTGTGGGAAGGCTGGTTTATCTCAGTTTGATTCTTTGCGGAGGACTCTAAGCCTTTCTTTCACGTCATCCAGTGCTTTAGGGTTAAGTTTCCACTTGCTTACGAAGGCACTGTATGCGGCGATGGCCCTTGAAGTGTCTCCCTGTGACTCGTATACCTCGCCCAAACTAAAGTAGGCTGGTAGATATTCACGATTCGTCTGCAAGACGCGGAACAATTCGGCGGCAGCCCTGACATACTCTTTCTGGTCCTGTAGAGCAACCCCTAACCGATAACGGGTTGCAATATCTTCCGGGTCTTTCTGTAAGATTCTCCTGTATTCGGAGGCAGCCAGTTTCGTCTGTCCATCTTTTTCGTAGGCAACTCCAAGCAGATAGCGCAACTGGCTCGTCATGGTATCCCTGGCGACTGCCTGTTGAAATTCTGAAATTGCCTCCTCGTTTCGCTCGAGACCCTGATAGGACATCGCAAGGTTGGCGTGAACTTCGACGTGATTCGGATTCAGCTTACGCAAACGTGTTAGAACTGCCAATGCTTCATCATAGTTCTTCTGACCGTTGTATGTCATACCCAGGTTGTTGAGGGCGTTGTTGAGATTAGGATGATAATCTAGGCACAAAAGGTTGTTCCGTACCGATTCGGCGTGTTCGCCCCTGGCATAGAATCCCAAACCTCGAAGCAGGTAGGCCTGAGGATCGAACACTCCTTTTTCAAGCGCGCGTGTCGTTTCCCTGATAACCCTGTTCCAATCTTCTCGTTCGCTGTACGCGATAGCTCTTGCGTGATGTCTGTCGAAGGCAACAGCCCGTAGACTCACCCACATTGTAAGTACAAGNACTAAGCCAATTCCTAGTTGAACAGAAGGCCATCCGGTATTNGGAGCCATTCGCCGGGGTCTTCGCTCCAAATCGAGAACGNCAATACATGAAATGACGACCCACATCAAGAAGGATGCTTCAACACGTTCCTTTGGGAAGCTCACAAGTGCATGAGTGAGTATCGCCATTAGTGAAATGGCCAGGCTAAGCGGGACCCAATAGCCAGATCTAGTGGTTGAGGCGATGCAGAGTCGGTAACACCTGGAGACAGCAAGCCAGAGTAACCAAATCAACACGGCCAGACCCAGGAGGCCCAGTTCGGCGGTAATCCATATGTAATCGTTGTGTGGCCGCCGGGGTGTTGCCCCTTTCCATATAACTTCCCCCAGATCGTAAGCAGGGTAAGCGAACTGCCAGTTTCCTGCCCCTACACCTACGATCGGATTATCCGCTATCATGGCTAGGGTTTGCTCCCAAAGCTTCAGCCTATTTTTATTGCCCTCCTTATCGAAAATGGAGACGACACTTTCTGTCAATCCGACCTTCTCCGGGGAACGTGCCGCGAGACCCACGTCCCCCATTTTCGGAGAGACCAGGAAGGTGTACACTATGACGGCAGCTGCACCTACAGCTAGAGTTTGCAGATGCGAACGAGAAAGCCCGCGCCCTGAGGGATACTTGCCCCGGACCTTCAACCAGATGGTACCTGCACCCGCAACAAGCAGTGAGGCGATTAATGCTACCCAGGCGCCCCTTGTTCGGGTGCATATAAGGAATGTGATTTGGGATGACGCGCTCAGACCCCAGACCCAGACGTGTACTTTTCTACGTGCTTCAACAAACAGGAGGGTGCATAATGGGATACAGAGAATCAAGTACATCGCTGCAAAGTTTCGGTACCCAAGCGTTGAACTGGGCATTCCAGAAGAAGGGATCCACAGAAGCCCCCAACCGGGAAACTGAATCAGCCCGACAAGTGACACAGCCGTTGCAGTAAGTGATAATGGCTGGAGAAAGCGTTTTATTTCCTTACCGTGGAGGTTATTCGTCAAACACAGGAATAATGCCGTGAGTGAAAACTGATGAGAGACCTGTATTAATGTCTCCACGCGGTTTATCGCGTAAATCGTGGAAACGGAGGATAGGCCAAGCAGCAACAGGATGGGAAANAGCAAGGGAGATGATACGAATCCGNATCTGGACTCCACACGTTGACGAAGAAACCAGATGGTGGTCAGCAAGAAGCAAAACAGTTGTAATAGAAATAGCTTGGGGTAATAGGCTATGAACGCGGAGTCTCGATAACCTGGGAGGGTGTAAAACAGTGGCAGCAGAATGACGGCACCTGAAAAACAGTAAAAGTATGCCTGGTCAATCGTTTCGAGCGCACTGTTAGCCTGTTTGCGGGCCATCCTCAGATCCTCTGGTCTTTCGACATATGTTTCTTGGCATTCCTGGTTCTGAACTACATCCTGCCTGAATATTCACACGGTTGTGTCACGGGACTGCTGTTGTTCCGCTAAATCTTTGGCGTGTTGTGTGACAACCTCTTTTGGACTGCTCCTGATGAGCTGCTGTATGGACAGAAGAAAGAACAGGAGGTCTTCACCGAAGCCCAGATGGGGCAACAGATATTCCGGTATGAGATCGACCGGAGAAAGGGCGTACAAGACAACAATCATGACGATCAGCTTGCTGAACCATGGAACTTGTGGGTCCTTCATGAGGCGCCAGGACAACCTCAGGTATTTTGGCAGGCGGAGGAGAATCGAGAATAGGCCGCGCATTGTTGTTTTCTGCCTACCGGACCTGTCGATTAGCAGTCTTNGNCATAAGCTATAGATCANGACAGGAAAAAGGGTTGCGTCCACGCCATCCGACCGCCGGACCNGTAACATTCGACTCGGGCATAAGTCGCATTCCCTCTGTTTGTCAGGTCATCGGGAACCCGAAATGTTGCGGAAGGCGCTTCTTCGGTCTTTTGTATCACACCGTAGTCACCAATCAATCGAATCCGATCGGCATTCTCTGTCCTTACCGTGATCACTGCCTCGGTAGTGGCGATCTCCATGATGGTCACACCCGTGGATGCATAAAAACCACCTGTTCGCAGCGCTTCGATAATGTCCTCGGGAGACTGGCTGTCGACCTGCACTACACTCCAGGCGATGTCGACCTCCTGTGGTGCGTGGGCGTCGTCAGTCCCAAACCCCCACACTGTTTTGCCCTGAGACAGCGCCGGTCCCATCTGTCGGTTGCAAGCGGAATGCCTTCGAGTCGTTCAATAACGCCGTTGTAGATCTCGATACCTGTGTAGCCCACAAGGGATTCCATCAGTTCCTGAGGACAGTGGTTGTAGTGGCTTTGCCAGTTTGGGTGGTTCAGCACTGAGAACGCATTCTGTGCAGAAATACTATCTATCACATTCTGACGATTCTCGTCGGGTTCCACTGGTCCAGTTGCCCCAACGTGGAGGATATGGGGGCACCTGGCAGTGACTTCCAACGCAGGTAACAGGATCAACCCGGTGCGATCCAGCTAATCATCAGGGTTTACGCAATGATCGTGGTCGGATATGGCAAGATAGTCATATCCTCTTTGCTCGTAATCTGCAATGACTTCCTCTGCAGGGCGCGTTCCGTCTGTCACTGTGGTGTGGCTGTGTAGATTCCCTCTCAACCATTCTCCTGAACTTTCATATGTGGACCGTATTGTAGGCAGTGA
The DNA here is from genome assembly GCA_002709665.1 of Gemmatimonadota bacterium. Lineage (GTDB taxonomy): Bacteria > Latescibacterota > UBA2968 > UBA2968. The sequence continues at coordinate 33,061 of PAQK01000045.1, forward strand.
TCCCTTGGGCTAAATATGTCATGCCCTCGGACGATTCCCGGATGGTTCTTGATCTATCCGTTAAGGAAGGTCTTGACTCTTGGATGGTCAAGCACCTCCTCATTGAGGATGTGCGCAGGCCTTCGGCCTTGTATTGCATCCGTAACTTGACCNATGGTCCTGAGATCAAGTCGAATTGCNGAGGCAGTGGTCATCCCTGCATTGTGATTGGTGCAGATAATTCGTGGATTCCCTTTGTGAATCTCCCGGGGGCCGTCGACCGGGTCGTCCACAACATAGTACCAGAGCCTGTCTTCGTTGATGGCACGATTAACCGCATCGTCGTCAACGAGGTTCCCTCGGGAAGGATTGATAAGAGACGCGTGTGGCTGCATAGTGCAGAGACACTCGTAATTCACGATGGTGTCGTCACCGGCAACGTGCAGGGAAATGGTATCGCAAGATCTGAAGAGTTCGAGAGGATCTCTGACCACCTCTGCCCCGAATTTTGCCGCCACCTCCTCAATGTCGGATCGGATATCGTATACCAGCAGCCGGCCGTTCTCACCTAGAAGGTGCATTGCGCGTTCAGCAACTGCCTGACCAATTCGACCGAATCCGTAAAGTCCCAACACAGAGTCTGCAGTCTCATAGGTCCTTATCAGAGAGAAATTACCCGAATGCGACATTCGATTCAACGTATATACACGCTTGAGTGTTGCCATCCATTGTGCAACTGCGTATTCGGCCACAGTTACCATGTGTTCCGTTGCGATTGTTACGATGACGCCGTGTTGAGTGGCAAGGTCGACGTTTACCTTTTCGTAGCCCACGCCCCACCTGGCAATGATACGAAGGTCCTCGGCTTGCTCGTAAAACCCCCGGTGGACCAATGCCGAATTTGCAATGACACCTATGACACCTTCTGCCTTGTTTTCGGTAAGTTCACCTTCATAATACTCGAGGTCGGCTAGGGTTCCAAGGTCGCCAAGTCCCGTGCTTCTGGGTTCGGAACTGAATTCCGCATTCTCGAAAGTGGGTGTAAGCAGTACCTTTTTGGACATTTTAAAACCTGTATTTTATTTGCTTGTTTCTAGATCTTCGGACTGAATCATTCTTTCCACAATGCCACGCAGTTTGCCACGCTGGACCTTGCCCGTCGACGTCATTGGAAGCTGGTCTGTCTGAAATGGAATGATTTTTGCCGGTGACTCGTATGCACTCAAACCAGGTATGTTGCCTGTTCGGCCGGAACTCAAAAGGTCCTCTGCCGCTGTCGTCTGGTCTGCGGCACTGAGACCATTCTTGAACACCACGGCCGCACAGATGTCCTCGCCCCATCTGGCATCGTCCAGACCAACAACATATGCTGCCGCCAGCTCAGGTATCGCTTCGGTGAGTGCATTTTCTACTGCAATGGGAGAGATATTCACGCCGCCCTTAATCAGGATTTCCTTACGNCGCCCGTGGACAAAGAAGAACTTNCNNNCNCCNAGGGNTCTCCAGAATCCAATATCCCCNGTTCTGAACCACCCCTTGTCAAAAACCTNGTCTGTTTCTTCAGGTAGGTTCAAGTAACCGGCCGATACGACGGGACCACGAACAAGGATCTCGCCCAATTCCCCCTGTGGTAGATCCCCTTCGATCTTGACATTGCAATTGGCGAGTTCAACACCAGCGGCATTTTCTGACAGCGCCTTGAGATAATCCTCTTCAGGCAGGTCGTGAGGGACCCCCGTAACACGGAGACTGACCTCGGTGGTTCCATATCCTTGCACAAGCCGAATACCATATAGTTCGTAGAATTTACAGGCTGCTCCCGCCGGCACGGGGGCAGAACCGATCATAACTTTACGCAGGGAAGAAATGTCCGGCGTTAGGGTTCTGAATTCTTCCCATCTAGAAACCAGGTCCTTCATAATCGTCGGTACGATACTGCCGGCAGTCGCCCGTTCCTCCGAAACAATTGACCAAAATTTCCCGGCGCTGTATCGCGAATTCAAGACAACTGTTGCGCCAAGCATAAAGATTGTGAAAGAGAAAACGGTAGAGTTCACGTGATGAAATGGCAGTACCAGGTTGAGTCTTTCCGAAGCGTCAAATCCCAACCACCTGGCGATTCCATCCGCATTGCTGGTAATGCTCTGCCGGGTGAGCAGTGCGCCTTTGGGATGACCTGTGGTTCCAGACGTGTATAACACGATGCAGGTTGCTTGTTCGAGATCGAAATTGCCACACCATTCGGGTTCCAGGTCGGGAGAAGCGCCAAACTCACCACTCAGCAATTCCTCGGTGTCGACGATCTGCGTGTCCTTAACGATCTCCGATTCGGTGTTCACGTCTTCAGGAAGTACACATAATAGTTTTGCGCCGGAATCAGTAAGCTTGTATCGCTTTCTTTCCGGCACGTCCCGTTTTGGGTCCAGAGGGACTGATGTGGCTCCCAGCCTGAGCAGTGCAAGCGTAACAAGTGAAACTTCAGGACAGTTCGGCAAGCAAAGGGCTACAGTATCACCTGGGCCAACGCCGAATTTGTAATGAAGAGTTCCTGCTATTCTGGACGTCTTCTCCTCCAACTGCTTGTAGGTGGTTACTTCCCTGACATCACGGTCCAGGTTGCGGAATACGATTGCGGGATGATCCCGCCGTCGATTCGAGTGGTCCTTGAGCAGATGGACAAAATTCTTCCAAGGGAACCTGTAGCAATGAGCATTTTCATTCTTCNTGCACCTGAAGATCTCTGGATTCATGGGGGACAACCTTGCCCTCGGATTACTCGCCACATTGGGCTCGGTTTCGGAGTAAATGGTCCACCAGAACCAGTGCGATCATGGCCTCCACCATCGGCACGGCCCGTGGGAGTACACATGGATCGTGTCGACCTCTTCCAGTAAGCGTGGTTGACTTTCCCTGAGTATCAACCGTCTCCTGCTCTTTCATGATTGTGGCCGTAGGTTTGAAGACCGACCGTAGAATGATATGTTCGCCATTCGAAATCCCGCCCTGAATGCCGCCAGAGTTGTTCGTCCTTGTCCTTATGCTTTGACCTTCGGGATAATAGGGATCGTTGTGCTCGGAACCCGTCATGGCAATGCCACCAAATCCCGATCCAACCTCGAACCCCTTGCNGGCAGGCAGCGACAAAAGTGCCTTGCCGAGGTCTGCCTCCAATTTGTCGAAGACGGGTTCACCCAAGCCAACGGGCACGTTACGGGCAACAGCCTCCACNATGCCGCCGAGCGAATNGCCCTCCTTGCGGGCCCAGTCAATCAGCTCAATCATTTCTCCTGCTACCTTAGGGTCAGGACATCGGACGATGTTCGACTCGATCTGTTCAAGTGATACCGCTTGTGNATCGACCTCCGCGGNCAGATCACGGACCGACTTGACGTAGGCCAATATTTCGATTCCACAGGAGGCTTTCAGGACCTTCCTTGCGACAGCGCCCGCTGCAACGCGACCTATCGTCTCCCTAGCGCTAGCCCGTCCACCACCCTTCCAATTTCGAATGCCGTACTTGGCCTGGTAGGAGTAGTCGGCGTGAGAGGGCCGGAATTTCGTTTTCATCTCGTCGTAATCTTGTGGCCTTGCATCCTTGTTCCATACCATTAGCGATATGGGGGTTCCCAACGTCTTGCCTTCGAAAACACCGGATTGGATTTCGACCTTATCCGATTCTTGACGCTGAGTGGTAATCCTGCTCTGGCCTGGTTTCCTCCGGTCAAGTTCCATCTGAATTTCCTGATCGGAGATGCCAAGGTTTGGAGGGCATCCGTCGATAACGACACCGACACCACCTCCGTGAGATTCCCCCCAGGTGGTGATGCGAAATAAATGTCCAAACGTGTTGCCCATTCTCAATACTCCTGAATACGGAAGAACCTGAGGATTCCGGCGTATTCTTAACTTGGGATTTTAGGTCTGGTAGAGCAAAATCCGCCCTCCTGGTTGGGAGCGATCCAATGTAAAGAATACCACCATGTCGGTCAAGGAAAAGCAAAGTGGGGTACCCTGTACGGTCTATGGCAGGTTCTACCCTTTCTCTGTTTTCGGAAAGCAAAAAGTTCGGCCTCACTGTCGTTCGAATTTGTATACTATGGGCACTGTGCGAACGGAAACCGGAAACGTGTGAGTGGAGATGAAATGAAAAATACCGAGGTAGAAAGACGCTTTCTGGTCTATGGATCGGAGTGGGAAAGGCTTGGAGAAGGTGAGGATCTCTGTCAAGGATACCTCAACACGGATCCGGATTGCACCGTGCGGGTGAGACTCGAGGGGATCAGGGGCTACTTTACGGTCAAGGGAAAGAAGAAAGGCAACAGGCGAACAGAAATAGAGGCAGAAATACCTAGTGCGCAGGCGAAATCGATTCTGCAGCATCCGGACGGGTTCTGCCAAGGCAATCCTGTGATGAAACGCCGCTACAAGATCAAAGATGGCGATGTGGAATGGGAGGTCGACAAATTCCAGGGCGATAACGAGGGACTGGCGATCGCCGAGGTGGAGTATCATGGGGATAAGGCGGGGATTGAAGCTTGNGAATGCCAAGCGGATGCCTCCAAACCTATCTGGGTGGGAGAGGAGATCTCAGGCGATGTTCGCTATCACAATAGTCGGCTGGCCCTGCGCCCTTTCAGTACGTGGACCGAAGAAGAACGGGAACCTATGATGAGGCACAGCCGATCAGGCCACGGATCCTCACCCAAGGCACGTGGTCAAAAGGAGGAGGATTAATGAGCGAGTGCTACTCAGGCATTCTCGAGGAGATGACGATCGATGATGTCTGTGACCTGCAGGCGAATGTGTGCGTTATTCCAATTGGGTCCACCGAGCCACACGGACCTGCGCTGCCATATGGGACGGACAGCTATAGGGCAGAGGCGGCCTGCTACGGAGGGACTCGCAGGGCCAATGAACTTGGCGGGCGGGTAATCTGTCTTCCTACCCAGCGTATCAGTTTAAATAACAATTTCCGAGCCTTCCCTTTTGCTTGTCGAATGGCTGTAAGGACATTCATGTCACTGATCGGAGATCTGGTGGAGATGTGTGAGTCCGAGGGCGTGAGAAGGGTGGTCATTGTGAATGCGCACGGGGGGAATCCGGACGCAATACGAGCTTCGATGCGCGATCTTTCGTCCCGGGACGGCGCATTCGTGTGCCTGATTCACGCCACGACTTGTGCGTCTCCTGAAGCTCAACAGGTTTGGGAAAACAGGAGCGATCATGCCGGCGAAGAGGAGACCTCGCAGATTCTGTACCTCCGTCCCGAATTGGTGCGGGAGGACAAGATCACTGACAATCCAAGAGTCAATCCGGTCGTGGATGTGTTGAAAGAGTTCAAGACGGAATTTGTCAGACCGTGGCATCTGTATCTTCCGACATCCGCGGGAGGAGATGCAAGAAAAAGCTCAGCGGAGAAAGGACAGATCGTCTATGAATCCGCTATCGACGGAATGGGACGGTTCCTTTCGGGGCTCTCAAAGGCGCCGGATTCTGAGACATTTCCGTATTGATTCCATAACGCGTTCGGGTCGCTGAATTGCGTTGACCGCATTTGGGACAGCGGTTATCTTGAGCGCCGCCAGAGGGAATGAGAAGTATCATTGGGCCTACATGAGGAGAACCAGGAATGGCAAGTTACAAGGATCTAGGGGTTCGGCCTTTTATCAATGGAAGTGGAACCATAACAACGCTGGGTGGGAGCCTGATGCCTCCTGAGGTTATCGAGGCCATGCGGCATGCCGCCGGAGCCTTTGTGGATTTGCCGGATCTCAATATCAAGGCGGGTCAGTACCTGGCCAGGAGGATCGGGGCTGAAGCCGCATTCATTTCCTGCGGTGCAGCCAGTGGAGTACAGCTTTCGGCAGCAGCCTGTCTTACAGGAACCGATCCCGGCCGGGTGCGCAATTTGCCGCGCATCGAGGGAGGGAAGAACGAGTTTGTAATCAGCTTGGTGGATGCACACACATACATCCATCAGGGTATAGAAGTCTGTGGGGGTAAGCTCATCCGAGTTGGGAGCGAGACAGAAGTATCTTCGGATGATCTGGTTGGGGGCATAACTGAAAAGACGGCAGCAGTCGTTCACTTCCTCGGCAAGCAAAGTAAGGAGCAGCTTCGGGAAGTGATTGCAGGAGCCAGCGCCCGTGGTGTCCCCGTCATGGTGGATGCGGCTGCCCAGTTGCCGCCCAGGACGAACCTGACTGAAATCACCGGAATGGGTGCCAGCCTGGTTGTGTTCAGTGGTGGTAAGGGACTGCGAGGACCGCAGTGTACAGGACTCGTGCTGGGGAAGAAGGATCTGGTCGAGGCCGTTCGCCTTAACGCCAGCCCGTTCAGTGCCATTGGCCGAGGAATGAAGGTGGGCAAGGAAGAGCTTCTGGGGTTGGTTGCAGCGGTAGACAGGTTTCTAAAGGGAAGTGACAACGAGGACAGACTTACATGGGAATGGCAAGCCGGATCCATAGTGAAAGCGTTGGAAGGTGTGGACGAAGTCAAAGCCTACGTGTTGAGAGAGGGACAGGATGCATCGCCGGATTTCGCTCCCAGGGCCTATATTGAGATGGATAAGGATTGTGCCGGGAAGGCGATTCGGGCGTTGCGGAAAGGCGATCCTCAAATTGTGGTTCGGCGCAGCAGAAAGGGCATCCTTGTTGACCCCATGACGCTGATGCCTGGTGAAGAGGAAATCGTGGCTCGGAGACTCAAGGAGGTTCTGGAAAATGATTGATGCACATTTGCACATTGGGNACAAGGGGAGGAGTCTCGAGGACACTATCCGGCACATTGAAGGTATCGGTGCCGACAAGGCGGTGTGTTTGCCCATTGAAACATCCGACAGAGAATACGAGTGGCTGACTGAATATGTGGCCTCGGCTTTCGAAAGGTATCCGGATCGCATAATTCCATTCTGCCACGTAGACGTAACTCGGGAGGACGCGCTTGGGGTTCTTGAGCAACGTGCGAGGACGGGGATTTATAAGGGATTTGGTGAGCAGAAGCAGCATATCCCGCTGACCCACCCCGGCCTGGAACGGGTGCTGGGCTTCTGTAACGAGATGGCGTGGCCGGTCACGTGGCATTTCCAGGAGGGCGAACGAGGATACAACCAGGGCATCGAACATTTGGAATTTCTGCTGCAGAAGTTTCCAAGCATAAAGTTCATCGGTCATGCGCAGTCCTGGTGGGCACATATCAGCGCTGAAGTACCCGCTGCCTTGGAAACGCTATACCCCAGAGGTCCTATTGTTCCCGGTGGGTTGAGCGACCGGTTACTTTCCGACTATGAGCACATGTACGCGGATCTCTCGGCCGGATCCGGACTGGGGGCACTCAGAAGGNATGAAGCGTTCAGTGAAGGATTCCTGGAACGACACCGAAAAAAGCTTCTTTTCGCTACGGACTGCCCCTGTATGGATGGTGCAGGTGGTGATTACGAACAGGGATGCTTCGCCGGGAAGAGTCTGCCATTTCTCAAGAGAATGGTGAAGAATTCAGAAGCGCTGGAGGACATTCTACACAACAATTCCGTCCGTGTGCTCGGGCTGGATTGACACGAAGGTAAACGCGCTATGACAGCAATTGCGCGATCTACCCCTCTGGTGAGGTCGCAGCAGTACGAGCCTGGAATTGCGGGAACAGCATGAGGTGGGTCGCCAGGTTTCTGCTCGTTTGTGCTCGATTCCTGTCAGTCGTAATCTTCCCATTCATCATCCTCTTGAAAGGCTGTGTATATCTTCACCTGGAATATGGGTTGGCTACCTGGATCGCATTGACAGGAAGCATGTTGCTTACCACCCTGGTTTTAACGATCTATGCGGTTGGGATGTGCCGGTTCGTTCTGCATCGGTCCATCAGCCAGNCGACACGAGTAGTTGTCGGGGCTGCGGGGCTGCTCGTGATCTGCTATTGCGGATACACCCTCCTTTTCTTCCCTGAAACGAATGTAAAGAAAATGGAAAGTTCATCCGAATTCGCCAGTCTACACCCCTTCCTCAGGCTATCGCTTGGCACATTTCTGTTGCTCGATTCTGAGTTGATTGTCTCAGATATGAGCCGAACTCGCGCGGAGTATTCTACCATGGGGGTTCCGGCAAACCGCCGTTCCCTTCATTACCCGCAAAGCGACGGTTACGTGCACGCAGTGGATCTACGTACAATTGGCAGGGGAGAGATGCGAAATATCGCGATAGTGACCTATTTCTGGGTCCTAGGCTTCAACACACTTCGTCATACTGGGACCGCCGATCACTTGCACATATCGCTTCCCATTACTGATCGTCCCCGGGTTCTTTGAGGAGGTAATACAAAATACATGACGTCAGTTTCTGTAGAGCAAATAGATCTCCATATCTTGAATATGAAGACGAGAATGCCGTTCAGATACGGAATCGCTTCGCTGGAGGCGGTTCCCCATCTATTCGTGAGAGTAGAGGCAAATTTTCACGGGAGGGTCGGCACAGGGGTTTCCGCCGATGGATTGCCTCCCAAGTGGTTCACAAAGAATCCGGAAGCGCCCTTCAGCGAAGACCTGGATGAGATGTTCGCCGTGATCCATCAGGCCTGCCAACTGGCGGAGGCAGCGGGTCCTGCAGACACCGTATTCGAATTCTGGCTGAGTCTGTATACCGCACAGGAGAAGTGGGCATCTGAGACAAGCTATCCGCCATTGCTGTGGGCTTTCGGTGTAAGCCTCGTCGAGAGAGCATTGATCGATGCCTTTTGCCGTATCAACAATTTGTCTTTCGAGCGTGCACTGAGGCAGAATGCCTTTGGGATTCGCCTTGGTGCCATCCACGAAGAGTTGGCCGGCTTCAGCCCGGCAGATTTTCTGAAACCTGAAGCCAGACGGACGATCTGGGCTCGACACACAGTAGGGCTGACGGACCCGATCACGGATTCCGAGATCCCCGACGAGGAACGGTTGAGTGATGGCCTGCCTCAATCGCTCGAGGCAAGTGTATTGGCCTACGGCTTGAATTACTTGAAGATTAAATTGTGGGGAGAGGTGGAGAAGGACCTGGGTCGGTTGAGGCAGATCGCGGGTCTGTTGGAGGCGCACGTCGGTAAAGGCTATGCCTTTACGCTTGACGGGAATGAGCAGTATACAGAAATCGAGCCCTTCAAGGAGGTCTGGTACGGATTGGTCAATGAGCCTGCACTGTCAGGATTTATGCAAGGGCTGCTTTTCGTGGAACAACCGCTAAGGCGAGATGTTGCCCTGAGTCCCGAAGTTGGGCGTGAATTGCGAGGCTGGACCGACAGGCCTCTACTGATCATCGATGAATCTGATGGCACATTGACAAGTTCAGCGGAGGCCCTGGATTGCGGATATGCAGGCACGAGTCATAAGAATTGCAAGGGTGTCTTCAAGGGCATTTCAAATGCGTGCTTGGTTGCAAATCGCAAACGGATCCACCCTGGTGGAGATTACGTGTTGAGTAGCGAAGATCTGGCCAACGTGGGTCCCGTGGCCATGCTGCAGGATCTGGCCGTAGTGGCAAGTCTGGGGGTGTCGCACGCAGAGCGCAATGGACATCATTATTTCGCANGACTGAGTATGTATCNGGAGGAGGTCCAGGCGGATGTGCTGGACAGTCATCAGAGCTTGTACCATCGTCACGATAGTGGTTTTCCTACTCTGGATGTGAGGGGAGGCCAACTGAATCTGAGCAGCGTTGTTGACGCACCGTTCGGCTATGGGTTTGATCTGGACACAAGACAGTTTGTTCCTGTAGATGAATGGTCAGAAGACACATTGGAGAAATAATGCCCGAACCGATCGATTGGGATTCCGTTGCATCAGAAGTGACCGGATACCTGCAGAATCTTCTGCGTATGGATACGACCAATCCACCCGGAAATGAGCGTCTGGCGGCAGACTATATCGCCGGAGTTCTCACGAATGAGGGCCTCCATTCCAATCTCACCGAGTCTGCGCCGGGAAGGGGAAATATCACTGCCCGTCTTGAAGGTGGTGGTGACGGGCTTCTCCTGCTCGGACATACCGATGTGGTGGCATCTGAACCGGACAAGTGGATCCATCCACCATTCTCGGGAAGACTGGATAATGGCTATGTCTGGGGACGCGGCGCATTGGATATGAAGAATATGGTTGCGGCACAGTTGATGGTTTTCCTGTTGATCAAGCGACAAGGACATACCCTCAGTAGAGATGTGATTTTTGCAGCAACGGCAGATGAAGAAGCAGGTAAGGGTGACCACGGTGTGGGATGGTTGCTGGACAATCATCCGGAACAGGTAGAAGCACCCTATGTGATCACCGAAGGAGGCGGTAACGACTTTGAGGTGAATGGCCAGCGTTTCTACACCTGTCAGACGGGTCAGAAAGGGATCTGTCGTTTCCGCATGACCGCAGAAGGCGAACCCGGCCACGGATCCAGACCTCATAGCGACAATGCTGTGGTGAAGGTTGCGGATGCCGCGGCAGGTTTGGGGAGCGCAAGTCTGCCAACCCACGTGTGCGAGACATTGCGGGCGTTCCTCAATGGAATTGGTAAGACACAGTCGTCTCACGTTGCAAGGAAACTGAGGGATGTCCTTGATCCTGATCTGAGTGAGGAAGCACTGCCTGAACTCCCTCTGAGCACTCAAATGGTATCCGGGTTGCAGGCACTTCTGCGTAACACAGCATCCGTGACGATGCTTCAGGCAGGACAAAAGATCAATGTGATTCCAACTGAGGCAACCGCCTGGGTAGATGGACGATTGGTACCTGGTAGGACTGCAGAGATGTTCTTCGAGGAGATCCGACCTTTCACTGGGAACCAGGTGGAATTCGAAGTGGATCAGTACAGTCCTGGCCTCGAGGCGGGCATCTCTTCTCCGATTTATGCAACCATTGTGGATGTTATGGGAGACCACGATCCGGAGGCCGTTGTGGTTCCCTCCATTTCTACAGGCGGCACAGATGCGAAACACATTTGCCCCAGGCGACCTGATACCCAGGTTTATGGGTTTATGCCGCATAGACAAGAGTCAGGTGAAGAGGAGTGGGGCCTGATACACGGGCACAACGAGCGGACAACTGTCGAGAATCTGGTCTTTGCCACACGGGTATTGCACGATGTGGTGGTGCGTTTCTGTACTTAGGGATTGGGGGTTACATGCGTCCGGGATTGCGTATTGCACTTTTGTTGTGTTCTGTAATTGTCTTGGGTTGTGGTGAACCGGAGATGGGGAACCTTCAGGGACTGGGAGCGATTACTGTTCGGGTGCCTGCCGCATGGAAGTCTGAGGAACCGAGTTCGGGTATGCGAAAGGCACAATATCTTCTGGCAAAACAGGGCGAAGACAAGGAGGATGCCACGCTGGTGGTGTTCTACTTCGGCCCATCACAGGGAGGATCGGTAAAGGCAAACCTGGCACGATGGTTTGGCCAATTTCAGCAGCCGGATGGGAGAGATAGCGAGGCGGTGGCACAAGTAAGCAGTAGGGAGGTCTCGGGGATGCCGGTGACCCTGGTGGATGTAAGTGGGACGTATGCACCTTCCGCTATGGGACCCATGGCGCCAGCGTCGTCACCCAGGAATGGTTACAGAATGCTGGCTGCCATCGTTGAGTCACCAGCAGGGTCATACTACTTCAAACTTACTGGGCCCGAGGGCACTGTGGATCATTGGTCGGATTCCTTCAGCCATTTTGTGGATTCTATTAAAGAGAAACAAACAGGAGGGTAGTAATGAAGGTGCTGGTTACGGACTACGCCTGGCCCGATCTGGAGATCGAACAGGTTGTGTTGGGTGAGATCGGCATAGAGCTAGTTGATGCACCCGACGGTGAAGAGGACACATTGGCGGATCTGGCCGGTGGAGTGAGTGGAATCATGACCTGCTGGGCGCAGACGACCAGAAAAGTGATTGAGGCGGCACGGCCTGAGCTGAAGGTAGTGTCGAGATACGGTGTAGGTCTGGACAATATCGATGTGGCCTGCGCCACTGAGCATGGGATTCCCGTGACGTATGTGCCGGATTACTGTATGGTGGATGTAGCAGAGCACACCATGGCACTTCTTCTGGCACTTTCCCGCAAAGTGGCGAAGCTGGCAGGTAAAGTGAAGGCAGGTACCTGGGACATCCAATCCGGTGTTCCCTTGAGCCGACTGACGGGACGAACTCTGGGGCTGCTGGGCTTTGGCAGGATCGCACGTGAGGTGGCAAATCGAGCGCAGGTGTTTGGGCTCCGTGTCCTCGCATATTCCCCGTCTCTCGCACCCGATCCGTGTGCCGAATACGGCGTGGAAGCTGTAGGATTGGATGATCTTCTGTCCACGTCAGATTACATCTCTTTACATTGTCCTTCCACCGAAGACACAAGAGGCCTGATAGGGTCGGATGCACTTGGAAGGATGAAACCGACCGCTTGTGTGATCAATACTGCAAGAGGTGATGTAATCGATGAGACGGCTCTAGCAGATGCGCTGGCAGCCGGGCAGATTGCGGGAGCTGCGCTCGATGTGCGTATCAATGAGCCGCCAGGTGAAGGTGACCGTCTAATCTCTATGGGAAATGTGATCAGCACACCACACGCAGCCTTCTATTCTACGGAATCACTGATTGAGCTCCGTGAACGGACAGCCTGGGAAACCAGACGCGTGATCGAGGGTATTGAACCTGAGAATCTGGTAAATCCCGAGTTTCGAAAATTTGTAGAGTGAAAACTCACGTAGATCGGTGATCCGGGATGCATTGGGGCGAGAGGTCTTCACCCCCCTTTCACTTGGAAACGGAATTGGCGAACCTTGCCCACAGATCGATGGGGACTCGGCCGCAGAGCAACTTCCTCAGTGGGCCATCGTAGTTTTTCCAAGGACTGCCCGGATTGATAAGGTGATTATCCATTGGGGGAAGGCCGGGGTACATACGACTTCCAGGTCATGTCGAATCCAGGGATGGAGAAATAACCATTGGAGGGAGGTGGCCTGTGCAGAAGCCCTGAGTTCCGAACAAACCACTCGGTTCACCTTCAAACCCGTGGCGGTTGGTGCGATCCGAATTTGGCAGGATGCGGGTTGCGGACCCGAGGCAGTGCCAGGCAGAATGTGGTTGGCGGAACTGGAAACTGAAGGTGAGTTCGTAGGCGATGAGGACGTAGATTTCGCCACGATCAGAGATTCGCTAGAACTAGAGTGGGAGCAGAACTACCGCGCCTCGAGGGCTCCGATTACCGAGCGTGTGCTTGCCTGTATGTATGGCACTGTAAAGGAGCAGGGGGAATGAGGCCGATCGGACCCGCGGAAATCGCAAATGCCCGAAGGAATTGGAAGCAAACAGAATGGGGAAAGCGCCAGGCGGATCTAATTTTGGAGGATGCAGACTGGTGGCTGAATAAAGATGGTGAATTCATCTACAACCTGATTCCGCCGGAGAATCCAAGAGCTATTTCGCCCAGCTATGAAAGAGGGTGTCCGATACACGGGGGCGGAAGAAAGTGCATGCAGACCCATATTGACAAAGCCTACACCCCCAATGGTCAAGGAGTATCAGGCCAAGCGATGAGAAGAGATACAGATAGAGGATGCGGATGAGCGGGTGATGGGACACTTCTTTCTCCTTTTACTGGTAGAGCGGCAAGGTGTCTCAGGTCAAGTTTGCGTGGACAGCAAGCCAGATACACGGAGGATCCGCGCTGGTTCGTTCAACACGGTGTCGTTGATTCGCCGGGATGACGAGATGGTCTCCAGGGCTCAGTGCGATGTCTCGTCCATCCTCAAATGAGATCAAGGCGTTGCCCTGGAGGAGCGCGACCCACTCGTCTCGCTCCTGATCATACCACTCCCCCTCAGGTGTGGTCTGTCCGTTAGAAATAATTCTCTCGATGTGCACGCCATTGTCCGGAACCAGAGTATCGAGCTGTTCCGAATCGGTTAGCAGGTCCGGCACTAAAAATAGGTTGGGAACCATGTGGCAGATCAATTCTCCGTGGTTATATCAACAGTTGAGTGTCTGGCTTGGGCTCATGCCTCCGATGCAATTCGTCTGAACCAACTGTAGACCGGGTCACCCAGGTCCGTCATGTATCGCTCCATACGGTTGAGCAGGTCCGATCGCACTGAGGCGTAGTTGGGATCGTGATAGCGGTTATCCAGCTGGTAGGGGTCGATTTCAAGGTCGTATATTTCTCCAGTGTCACTGGAATTGAAGGTGAGTTGATGCCTTCTCGTCCTTACCATTCTCTGGTTGGCTATGGTGAAATGGCGATCGAAGACACAAAAGACTTCGTCACGGCCGTTGGGGCCGGATGCCCCAATCATGGCTGGCAAGAACGATTCGCCGTCCATGGATTCGGGAACGGGTAGTCCCGCCATCTCCAATGCAGAGCAGGTCACTTCGTGAAAGTAGACGAAGTCGTCATTTACTGATCCGGCAGCCCTGCAGTCAGGGTGCGAGACCACCAGGGGGATCCGGTAGATTTCGTCGTACATGAACTCACCTTTTTCGATGAGCTTGTGAGCACCCAAGCAGTCTCCGTGGTCCGTTGTGAAGATGACTACCGTGTTATCGGCAATCCCAAGGCGGTCGAGAGTCCCTAGGATGCGCCCAACCATGTCGTCTATCAGCGTGCAATGTCCATAGTATCTGGCTACGATTTCACGGAAACCCTCCCACCCATACTCACCCAGTCCCCACATCTTCTCAATGTGTCTCTGAACGAATGGCTTGCCTTCGAAGGTTTCGCAGTAACTGGGGTGTTCGGGTATTTCTTTAGGATCGTACATGGAGAAGTATGGCTCTGGAATAAGACACGGCGTGTGTGGTCCCCAAAAGTTCGACCAGAGAAAAAATGGCTTGTCTTCACCCGCGAAGGATTCGAGAAGTCGATTCGTTTCCTCCGCAACGAAATATTCTATGCAGGATTCCACTGGACCGTCGTGCAGTGCAAACATCTCCTGGGTATTGCAATTGGGATTGTTTCCGACAAAACGCTTGGTCACCTTTGGTAGCTCGCATCCGAGTTCATCTAGGTAGACTTCGTAAGGATTCGGAGAATTCTTGGGCGGAGATCCAAACGTGAGTCCCGGAAGGACTCCGGAGGCAGGGAATGCGTATCCCAAAAAATCCTTTCCTTTGAATCCGCAATCTGTGGGCGTCCGTTCCTCATCTACGTGCCATTTTCCGGCATATCCGTTGTTATAACCCGCTTCTTCCAGGTAGTGGTTAACGCCTTTCACACCTTCATTCAAGCAAAGTCCGTTTTCGGTAACACCGTGGTGGTGAGGATACATCCCCGTGTAGAACGAAGCACGTGCCGGAGAGCATATCGCTGTGGGCGTGAAGGCGTGGCTGAACCGGATCCCCTTTTCTGCCAATCCATCCACATGTGGGGTCCTGCAGATTGGATTCAACCCGTAGGAACTGATCGTATCCAGCCGTTGCTGGTCCGTCATCAGAACCAGGATATTCGGTTTTTCGCCAGACATTTTCCACTCCGATCTGGTGTCCGTTCTCGTGATCTGCGGCATATGATACCGGGAGTCGCATTTGGTGTCAACCTGTATTCCAATCCTCCTAATGCTGGGGTGTAAAGACCTTGACATTGGGAGTGGATTTTGTATCTAAGGACCGAACTTAGATCGGGTGGACATTTCTATCAGGAGGATAACAAATTGGCTAATGTGAAATTGACTGTCGATGCCGGTCCGCACAGGAGAATCAATTGTCCCGTTTCGACCACCGTAGATGCCCCGGAAGGCGTAACGGACGTAAAGCTAACGTTGGATGAGGTCGGGGTGCCCTGTCAGGCGAGACTGGTGGAGGGTGGACTACATGTGAGCTGGATCATCGATGATCTATCCGCAAACGAAGCTTCCGAATACGTCCTAGAGTTCTCAGGGGAAGGCCAAGGTCCAGGCGTTTCACTCTCCGACAATGGCGATGAGGTGGAAGTCAAGATCAAAGGAGAACACTTTACCAGTTACAGATTTGGTGAAGACCTGGTTCGACCTCACCTGTACCCGGTCATAGGCCCGTACGGGGACGGTGTTACACGGAGGCTCATAAAGGAGGGTGAGGCCGATCACCACCATCACCGTTCCATATGGATCTCCCACGGGCACGTGAATGGTTGGAACAACTGGGCCGAGGGCGAGGGGCACGCGTGGACGAGACACCAGGAATTCGAGGCCCTGGAAAGTGGACCTGTGTATGGGAGAATCGTCGCCATTGGGAATTGGGAAGGTGCTGAGGAGTGGCGGGGTGAGCATGGATCCAATGTGATATGCCAAGAGCGTGCCGAATGGACCTTCTATAACACGCCGGCAGATATGCGGGTGATTGACCTCCACCTGACTTTAACCGCACCAAAAATCGATGTACTGTTCGGGGACACGAAGGAGGGGGGATTGGCATCCGTTCGTGTAGAAGAAACGATGGATGTGAAGGCTGGATTGGGTGGACAGATAGAGAACGGGATGGGCGGAAGAAACGAGGATGAGACCTGGGGAAAGCAGGCCCCCTGGTGCGATTACTCAGGGCCTGTAAATGGCAAACGTGTGGGTATCGCCATCATGGACCATCCTGACAGCTTCCGTTACCCTACGTACTGGCACGTCCGCAACTATGGTTTGATGACGGCGAATCCTTTTGGACTTTCCCATTTCTATGGAGATCCGGAGAAGAGAGGCAACTACGTTCTGGAGGCGGAGAAGTCGCTGATTGGCATCTACCGGTTCTATATTCACACTGGCGACGCCACAGAAGGACAGGTGGGAGAGCGGTATCACGACTTTGCGCATCCACCAAAGGTCGTAGCGAGTGGTGCGTAAAGGTAGGATGGGACGACTAGGCGGATTGTAGAATTCGAGTGTGAGTTNGATGCAACGTCTTCGTGAGGCTAGATGGAATTAGCATTGGAAGAAGAACTGGGAAAGATTTTGACCCAAGAGGGTTGGACGATTGCAGTAGCAGAGACAACTGCAGGCGGGCTGATCAGCGCCAGAATTGTTGGCCTGCCGGGGAGTTCAGCCTATTTTGAACGTGGNATTGTGGCATACAGCAAGGGATCCAAAATCGAGCTGCTTGGAATCACTGAGGAAGCGTTGGCTGAGTATGGCGCTGTAAGTGAAGAAACTGCGAAGGCGCTCGCGGAGGGGATCAAGAGGATCAGCGGATCGACGTTCGGACTGGCGGAGACAGGAATTGCCGGTCCAATTGCAGGGAAATCACCCAAACCGGTTGGTTCTGCCTGCATCGCTGTTGCAGGACCGTCCGCAATTAGAAGCGGTTCATTCGTTTTTGAGGGCGATCGGTCGCAGATCCGTAGCAGGATTTCGGAGAAATCGTTGCATTTGCTTCTGGAATGGATCTCTGATCGGGCCTTTTCGTCTTGACACTATCCTTATTATGGCATAGATTCTTTGAATTCAGACCAAGTTCAAGGTCTCCCCATTTCTCTACCCATTAGATAAAATTCTGAGGCAAAGATCCGGAGGCTGTGGTCTTTGCCTTATTTCTTTTGTCAAGCAGCAGACCCGAACGAGGAGATTGTATGGCCAAAGAAGAAAAGGTTACGTTGGATGGCATTATCAAGGATACGCTACCGGACGGTCAGTATATGGTGGAGGTCGAGGGCGGGCATCAGATCCTGGGCTACACTTCCGGCAAGATGCGCAGATTCAACATTCGCGTTCTTGTGGGTGACCGGGTGACCATCGAAACGTCACCCTATGATCTGAATCGAGGGAGAATCGTATGGCTTCATAAGCTCCCACCGTCAAATGAAGCGGCTGGCGCTAGAAAGACCGGGGGAGGCGGAAGACCCCGCCGCCGACGTCGCTGATCTCAGTGTTCACACCCCTTATCCGTGGATCAGCGAATAAGGGTGATAACACATTTTGGCCTGTTAATCCAGTTTTTCCTCGCAAAAGGACAGGTATTGCCTGATCAGGTTACTCCTGTCTCATGGTGTTAAGACGCCTTCTTTACGAATATCACTCCGCATCACCCATTCTGAAATATCCCATAACTTCCCATCGGCATCTACAGAAGAATCCGATTGAAGTTTCTTCAAGGCGATGCCTGATCTCGTTCCTGTTTGGGATCCCGTACTCGTTGGATCAACAGAAGGCCCAGCAGAAAGAAGGTGGCAACAGACAGAACTGCCACCCGTTGATTGCCGGCGAGTGCGTAAGAAATCTCGCCAAAGACGATGGGTCCTATAACGGAAGACGACTTCCCGCAGAAGGCATAAAAGCCAAACATCTCCGCTTCTTTTCCTTTGGGGATCAGGGAGGCCATCAGGGCACGGCTAGCGGCCTGAACACCCCCGAGGCCGGCCCCAGCGAGGACTCCGACCAGNAAGAAGACCTGCTTGGTGTGGACAAAATAGACAGCTCCTGAAATTGTCGTCCACAGCACAAGGGTGATGGTAATCACTCGCTTGGGTCCCCATATGTCCGTTGGCTTGGCCAGGGCGAAAGAACCTGCGAGTGCGAATATCTGTACAACAAGGAAAAGGTACAGAAGTTCCTGTCGTTCGAATCCCAGGGTGGTTTCCGCAAATATGCCAGCGAAGTAGATGGTCGTATTCACACCGTCTATATAGAGAAAGAAGGCTAACAGGAATCTTCTTAGCTGACGGTGACCCCAGACGTCTCCAACGAGATTTTTGAAGCCGACCACACCGTCCGTCGCAGCTTTCCAAACGGGGAGCGTGCCGACTTTGTCCTTTGGAAGCCCCAGGAAACAAGGCAAAGAAAATAGGGCGAAAAACATTGCTACAGAAAGCCAGGTGAGGTCGAATAGACCTCGTGAGACCAGAGGTATCGCGATCAGGAGTCCGGCCGCCGAACCGGCGTAACCAACGCCAAAACCGATGCCGGAAACCAAACCCTGCCGTTCCAGCGGTGCAATGTCGGGAAGGTAGGCATTGTAGTAGACCAGGGCTCCCTCGTACCCAATATTGGCGAGTACGGCGAGTCCAAAGGCCCACAAGATCATACCGGGCTCAAGGGTGGTGAACAAAGAGACGCAGATGATACAAATGGCGGTGTAGAGGATGAGCATTCTCTTACGGAGACCTGCATTGTCTGCGATAGCACCAAGCAGAGGCGAAGACAGCGCCACAAAGAACATCGAGAGTGCAAGAACGCGTCCCCACCACAGGTCCCCCAAGCCGGAGGTGTTTCCCACGATGTCTGAGGTGAAATACACGCTGAACACGGTGGCGGTGATCACCGCAGGATAAACAGAATTGGCAAAGTCGTACATCGCCCAGACTGTAACGTGTTTGCGATTCATGGGTTGCCTTCTTGTTCGGACGAGGATGTGCAATCTTCGTTCTGGTCTGTGCCGGAGGTGTCTTCGATATACCGGTTCTTCAAACTGTCCAGCATGCTGATAATCCTAGCTCTTTCAATCTCAAGCAGTTCCAATTGGTTCTTCCGCCTTCGTGGGAAGATCAGTAATCGCCATAGAGACCTTCGGTGGAGCACACGTTCATAGAATCCAAGCGTGAGCAGTCCGCTTACNGGCATACTGAGACCATAGACCAGCGCGATCTCTGGGTCGGTGAGACTGTATACAGAAGAAAACATGATAAGGTAAACCAGGGGAAATGAGATCGCTCCGGAAACGAGCTTCACCGTAGCGACCATTTCTTTCTCTCTGGCATACCTCCTTAGCAGCAGTCGTGGCAAGTAATATGGCAGTGCATTGTGTACAAAACCATAAAGAACAAGTGGGACGCTCAGGAGGGTCAGAAGAAGCAGGGATGTTGAGGGTTTTTTCTCGGGAAACGCGGTCGCGTCGATTCCAAAGTGTCTGAGTGTGCTGTGGTGCGCGCCAAGTTGCTCGCTGACCGACCTGACAAGCCTAGGATCTGTCATTGAGAAATGGTGCGCTGCCCTGGATATTTCCTTTCGTGCCCCTAGCATCTGACTAAATTTCTCGGATTCGGGCATCTGTGTGGCGAGTTCCTTGCCATAGATTGTCGTGAGATCAAGGATAACCTGATCGAGATCACGATTGTCTATGTGTTGGGTCAATTCCTTCAATGCTGTGCCTATTCGATAGGTTAGACGGCGCTCGGATTCGGTTCGGTCTTCTCGGTAGCTCGCCATGTAGGGGTGAACTTCGATCTCCTGTCCGATGTGAATGAACACATCACCTCGGAATAGCTCGGGATCGGTGTAGGTAAGTCCAACGGGGATTACCGTTACTCCTGCGGTGCCTTCTGCGCTTGCGCGTAAAGCGATTTTCGAGGCCCCGGGCTTGAGCTTTAGGACGCGTGGCTCAGGGTGACTCATCCCCTCTGGAAACAGGACCAGAGATCCACCTTCCTTCAAAACGCCACAGGACGAGCGCAGCATGTCTCGATTGCGACCTCCGTTGCCCCCCTCACGTGACCGCACAACAGGTATGACCCCCAGCCCGCGAAGGAGCCAGCTGAAGACAGGATTNCTNAAGAGTGTGCTCTTACCCAAAAATCTGAGGTTTTTTGAGGGAAGGAAGCAAGCAAGAAGCAGGACATCGAGCGCGACGTTGGGGTGGTTGGCCACGAAAATTACAGGTCCAGCAGGTGGTTGATTAGTGCTGGATCGCAGGTCGATTCTGCGGAAAAAGATCCATAACGTAAACCGCCCCAGCGGCCTTAAGAGCCTAATTAGCATATAGGTCCCTTAGAATATGTGGGCAAATATCATGTACAACCCCTTGTTTCCGATGGACATACCGTAGTCCATCCGGAGGATCGTGCTNTNCCANTAGAACCGCAATCCCAACCCATAACCGGCGCGCCAGTTGTCGAGAGACGGTCCGTCGGCAGGCTCAAAAATGTGACCTGCATCTGCNAACAGCAGTCCCCCCAAATCCAGGTTCATCCTTTGGGATACCTGGAACCCGAGCCATCTTAATTCACTGTTGATCAACACCCGGCCGTGTCCACGAAGCCTGGCTTTGGGCAACCCTCTCACTGTTCTGCTACCGCCCAGCAATGGCAGCTCATAAAAGGGTAGATCTCCAAACATCGTGGACCCGAATGCCCTGTAGCCGAATACCCACTTTTCTTTTAGTGGCACAAAATGACGGTGCTCGTAGCTAAATCCTCCACCCTTGAAAGATCCCCCCTTCCCGANGCCATACTCTACCAGCGCTTCCTCAAGGAGGCCACGGGTTGCATTCAGGTAATTGTCTCGCGTGTCATATCTCAGTGCTCCCTGACCCTTGTAGAACGATCCACCACCGTGTCCGAGTGGGGAAAATCTCTNCAGTGTGGTATTGTGGTNCGCGTTTGGTGTGATTGTGTTGTGACCGGNNTAAAAGCCGATCCGAATCTTCNANGGCAAGCGAAGGGTCCTGATCCAGGTTAATGTGAATACAGGATATTGCTGTTTGAACGTTATCTGTGATTCCGAATAGGAGTCCAGTTCACCATCCCCAAGGTCGCCTGAGAAGAGGGCAAATTTCTCCTTGTCCCAGAGGAAGTCTATTGTTAGTCGCTGGTTGGCCGTGAATTGGGGAAAGTCTAGTGTGACTCCGTGGACCCATTTTCCTCTGCTCGTGAAGAAGGCCTGCATATTGCAGGCCCAGGTGTAAGGAACACTCTTACCATTGTAGTCATAAATACTCAAGCGCAGGCCATAGCCCACACCANCATCCGAACTGAAACTGGCAAGTGGCAGCGCGGTGAACCGACGCCCGACGGACTCGTGGGCCGCCTGTCGGGCGAGGAGCGAATCCGGTATGGCCGCGAGCAGGAGAAACAAGGCGAGTCCGAGATTCGTCAAGCGGGCTAGAACCTTCCCGTCAGGCCTGCCGTAAGGAGTCGACCGACTTCAGGTGCACCAATGAATCCTCGGTGTTTTTTGTCCAAAACATTACTGGCATTCACCAAGAAAGTTATGGTGCCATTTCCCAATTTGAGCGGCAAGTCGTAAGCCAGGTTGAGATCAAACACCGTGGCCGACTCGACTGTCCCTATATACACACCGGAATCCATCGGAAATTCACTTTTGTATTTAAGCCTGCCACCCAATCGGAGTCCTGATTCAGGAAGGTTGAACGTGGCGCCAAGACCGAACTTGTTCTTTGGTGCATTTAGGGCGATGTCTCCGATGCTATCGAGATTCTTGAACAGGTTTTTGTTAATGTGAGAGTAGCCGCCAGTGAATGTCCAGGTTGGATTGGGATAGAAGACAAAGCTCAGATCCAATCCCGATACGTTGACCTTGCCAAAGTTTCGGTATGCAAGCATCACGGCGTGCGGGTCTGTAATCTCCTCGGGCGTAACTGTCCCGAAGGGAATGAATGCCGCCCCATTATTGTCTGTTCCGGCCACAAACAGGCGGGTCAGTTCATCTACCGACGATCCGTTGGCATTGCCGCCCTGGGTGGGAGAGTCGAGGATTGAAAGGGCGCCAGCCAGTTGGGCAACTGCTGGATTCTGAAGCGCCTGGGCAAAGGCTGTGCTCAGTGAGGAACTGAGGGCATCTGCTTCCAGAAAAACATTCGGCGTTTCGACTCTCAACGGACCCACAAAATCCGTGGTTCGTGTCCAGTATGCGTCCGCAGCAAATAGGAACTTTTCCTGTATAACCGCCTTATACCCAATCTCAAATGTTTCCGTGATCGTAGGTTTGATTTTTGCAATATCCGTTACAGAATTCTCCAGGCTAGATACCGGATCGAAACTAAAGGTTTTGGTATTAAGACTGCCAAGCGTGTTCCGAAGACCTGGGAGCACCTGTGGCACAATGCCAACGAATGCCGTAGCAAGGACTCCAGCCTGCTCAGCTGCAGCAACCTGGGCCTGGTCCGCCGGCATTCCCGCAGCCATCATCTGCTGAGTGATGAGGCCTGTGGCCAGTTGTGTCAGGGATGGCACGAAATTGTTTAAGACCGCCCCCCGGGCGATGCCCCAGGTAACATTTGTGAACTGTGGGTCGTGTAGCGGGATCTGCTGGTCTGCAGCAAGGCCAGCAACGGCGGAAAAAGGCGAGCGATAGGTCGGCAGCCCGTCCCCATCTCTGTTGAAAGTGAACCCCTTCATTCCGCCCTGCACTCGGATATCGATGTTAGGGCTGTAGCCCAGTGCGGGTTGGAATCCTGTGCCGATTTTAAACGGATCCTGGGCTCGCCTGATATCCAGGAATAGGCTATTGCTGGATGGTGTGCCGAAGGCCCGATTGTATGTGAATCGTAGCGTATTCAAGGCATTGGGCTTTATAACAATGGCAGCCCTTGGTGAAAATACCATATCTACAATATGGTTGTGGTCATCGACTCTGGCGGCCAGCACAATGTCGAGATGGTCGCTTAGGGCCGTTTCACTCTGGATATAGAATCCGTACTCATTGATGTCGTCTTTGTCCTCATTGGTTCCATTAATGGTGGATTCCGTATCGGGACGTGTACGCAGGACATCGGCACCATATGTGAAACGCTGTCTTTTGGTCAATTCCAGAGCATGCTGCAATTGAAAGACGGTGAGCGTGGACTTGTCTACGATGGCATCGTTGGTGGTAAGCAGGCGGGTTTCTCCGGCATCGCTGCGGTTGTAGAATACCTGTGCAAACCAGTCTTTGTACCGTAACCTGGATTGCAGGTAAANGTATCCCCAGTCGATGCCCTGTGCAGCACCGAGACCAGTCATTTCCAGATTGTTGGCTCTTGTGAAACCGGCTGAGAAGATGGCCGATAGATCCTCCTGGGGTCGAATATCCAGCCGTAGCTCACCAGTCATTCTTTCCAGGTCGTAGTCGCGGGGATTGGTCCCCCTCAGACGAACCTCTTCCGGATCCACATATTTCCAATCGGTTCCCGAGTAGTATTGGCCCGATAGCTTGAATCCAAACTTGCCCTCAGAGCTTCCTGCGTGCCGGAATGACACGTTTCTCAGACTACGTTCACCGCCCAGAATGCCAATTGAGGTACCTTCCGACCCAAATGGGGACCGGGTGATGATGTGCATCACACCATTGGCACTGTTGGGTCCATACAGTGCCGACCCTGGTCCGAGAACGACCTCGATGCGCTCGATATCATCCTGAGTAAGCGGTATGAAATTGTGGGCGTTTACTCTTAGAGATGGAACACGAGCAATCCTGTTATCAACGAGGGTAAGCAAGGCCCCCGAAAAGACATTGTTGAATCCTCTGACTACGGCATTGGCCTGCGCCAATCCTGTCTGAGCCATGTCGACGGCCGGGACATTTTTAAGGTGTTCTGCGACGGTTAGATTGGGTTGATTCCTGATCTCGGCTGCCTCGACTATGGATACAGACGCGGGTGCATCCAGCGCCTTTTCGCGTCGGCGGGATGCAGATACCACCATCTGACCCTGAAAGATTGCCCCAGACCTCAATACGACATTCAGTTCGATGGCTTGGCCTTCTGCGACCGAGATCTCCTCACCTATCGAGGTTTTGTATCCGATGTAGGAAACGGCGACTTGGTAGGTGCCGTCCGGTAGATTCTCGAACCGGTATCTTCCGTCCAGATCCGTGGTCANGCCGCGAGGGTCGGACAGGATTGCGCCCTTGAGGACTACATTTGCTCCCGGCAAGGGATCGCCGGACAGGTCTGTAACGATTCCCAGGATCATACCCTGGATCGGTGTTACCTCTTGGCCCGCCACCGGGCCCAAGAACAGGAGGAACACGGTGATGATAAGCGCTATTCGCATACCCATTTTCCTTTCNAAAAACCATCCCTTTTGTTTAGTTNCCGCCATTTGGCAGNAAAGATNTCAACCGCATGATAAGGATATTTCCAGGGAGGACCGAGTTCTATCTAAGGGCTCCCTAAACCAGAATACGAACTAGCCCACCTCCTCATTTGCCCGTTGAAGCAGCGCTCGCATATAAGAAACGCAATAGGCCAAACCAGCTCTGGAATTCTCATCACCTACCAGCTGAGGAATATGGTCGGGCATTACGGCCCCGTTGAACCCTACTTCTCTCAGGGCATTCATGACCTTGCTCATATCCATATATCCGTCGTCTGGATAGGTCTCTTCGAAATGCGGCAACGGGGCACTCACATTTCTGAAGTGGATCTGGGCGATTTTCCCGCGGCCACCGAAATCTTCAATCATCTCGTATACATCCTTGCCCATCTGGTTGCCACCTTCCGACCACGTACCCACACAGAATAGCAGCCCCCAATGGGCGCTTCCTTCAGCAATTTCTTCAGCCCTTCTGTATCCGTCGTAATGTGTGATCATCTTGCCTACACCATTCATAGTCTCCACCGGAGGGTCATCAGGGTGCAGCGCAAGCATAACATTCGAGGATTCAGCTACAGGGAGGACGGCATTGACAAAATACGTGTAGTTCTCCAATATCTCTTCAGTTGTATAGTCGCGATCGTACCTTTGCTCTTCTACCTTTGTTCTGAAATCGTCCAGGTTGAATACCCTTGCAGAGTATCCTCTTCTGACGACTCGACCGGTACTGTACGTATTTCCAGGATGAAAATCGTAGACTGAGACCGGAATACCAAGCTCACCCAGGATCCGAACAAAGTCGCAATAGATCTCAATATCTTCATCTCTTCCCGGTTGCCCGAGCTGGATTCTCTTGGAATGATAGGCGTCGTGTCTGCCGCTGTAAATCTGAATGTCATATCTCCGGAGACGCTGCTGGAAGGAGCTGATCTCATCTCTGTCGGGTGGTTCCGTACCCCAATGCATTTGCGCCCACCGCAGCCCGATCTGCTGGAAGAAGAGCATTTCGTCGTCCGTGGCTTTCCACGAAATCTGATGAGAAAGTTTCANATTCTCGGTGTCATTATCCATCACTGNTATTCCCTTCGAAATGTAATCAGGACTATAGGGCTTGGCTATTGCCAGGTGTTTACACCTTCGCAACCGTGGGCAGGAAGCATGACGTAGTGATCCTCGGTCTCAATCATTCGGTCGCAAAGAAGGCGATGGTGNCGCGCGATTTCCGCTTGATGGTCAGGGCTGTCGANCAGGTTGGTTTGCTCGTAGGGATCGGCCGCCAAATCAAAAAATTGCCACGGCCTGGCCCCCATATTGTCGCCGGTCGTGGTATATTTATATCTAGAAGTTCGGAATCCCCGCCAAACTTCATCATAGAAAGGAAGTCTCTGGCGGAGTTCTGCAACGAATTCCAGCATCACTCCTTCGCGATTGAGGGATTCAACCTGTCCGGAAATCAGGGGGGTGAGGTCGGTCCCCATCAGGGGATTCCGGGGCGTCAGGCCGGCCAGACCCAGAATGGTTGGGAACAAATCCTCGGTGGACGTGGGGTCCTCCAGTGCAATTCCCGCTCGGTGTGGGATTCGCGGATCGTAAACCATAACTGGAACTCCGACCGACTCTTCATAAGGCCATTGTTTGCCGCCCAGACCGTGGCAGCCACCCAGATCGCCGTGGTCTGAAAGAAAAATGACTACGGTGTCTTCAGCAAGACCCTGTTGCTGCAGAAAGGTCGTCATACGACCGACATTACTGTCCAGATTCTCGACCATTGCATAATATCTCTTGCGGTTGAGAATGAACTTCTGCCGCTGTTCGTCCGATTNCGCCTCNAAATTTGGGGGCAATTCGATNTCCCGAGCCTCCCACGCCTCTTCTAGTTTGCCGGGGGCTTCGTAGGGATCATGCGGGGGTTCCACGGAGATCACCATACAAAATGGTTGTTCCCCGTTCCTGTCGTTTGCAAGATGGTTCATGCCAAGATCGAACAGACCATCGGTCTGGTAACCTTCGATGGGAATTGGGGTTGGGTCATCGTCAACAAAGTAGGTGGTGTCGAATGGGGCATTCCGAAGTTCGAATCCGAACCACTTCTGCCATCTTCCCTGGTGGCGCCGNTCTACAGGCGTGCGGCCACACTGCAGGGCGGAGCCCATTCTTCCATGGCCGCCATCGAGATGCCATTTTCCAACATAGATGGTTTCGTATCCGGCCTCGTTGAATTCATCAGCAAGCGTTCGTTCTGTTGGGGCCATTCGATATTCTATACCTGGGATCTTGCGTGTGTGCGCATATTCGCCNGTCATCAGAGTGAATCTGAAGGGAACGCAAATGGGATACGTGGAATTCGCGTTTGTGAAATGGACCCCCCGACGAGCAAGGTCATCGATGTTGGGCGTTTGGATGTTGGGATCTCCATGGATGGAAAGTGCCTGCCTTCGCAATTGATCGCTCAGGATTACGAGGATATTCGGTGAGTAACTGCTCATCAAATTACTCCAAGAAAATTGGTGTTTGGCTCAATATGGTGACGCTTTGGAGGCCAAGATAAGTCAATGCGGGGGGAAACGCAAGCCAGTGCTATTGCAACTCGGTGCATCCCCGGGAGGTATATTAGTACAAGGAATCCATTGAGTTACGAATAGCTCGACCCAATACATCATGTTCCATCTGTATGCTTCCGGAGATGCAAAATGGCAAATCAACCCACAGGGACAACATATGCTGGATGTGCAAGTATCTAAGGACAGCGTGAAGATTGGACGTTTCTTTTCCGTAAGTTTCCAGCAAAAACTCCGGATTCCCGATGACGGACGGACCTATCCACTGCCGCCTGGATTGGGCAGTTGACCGGTCAAGGAGGTAGCCGATTACTAGGGCCGTGTCCCTGATGCGTGGAAGGGAACCCCGGGGGTCTTCATCCCAATGTATCAGAGGGAGGCGTTGTGGCTGGCATTCCACGCCGCAAGCTGGCGGCCGAATGCAGTTCACTGCGGGGCAGATTAATGCAGTCTCGGGCGAGACGCACCGCGGGGGGCTCTCGGGCGAACCCTAGGACTATGTTGTCTGCCCCGATCAGCCTTGGCTCGACGGATTCAACTGCGGCGAGGGAATCACAAGGCAATTTTTATCGATGCCGTTGGGACTGGGGTATACCGTTGAAGGTCAGGTCACAGGCGAAGAAAGTAAAGGTGGGCTTCAGGTTACCTGTTTCGACCCGAAGGAGGCAGATTTCCCGATCGTCCACGAGTTGAATTCACCGACTTCCTGATAGATGAAGTTGCTTGCTATTGCTTCGAGTCGGTGTCGCCGGAATATTCAGAAATGGGACTGGCGGAGGGAGGGAGCATTAAACAGCAGATCTATCCTGACTCCTACGGCGTTGAGACATGGGATGAAGACAATAAGGGAATTCTGGACGTACATATGGTGAATAGCGAGATCTACGCTCAAATCACGGGAGAGACCGCACCCGCAACACCAATCGAGGCAGAAACCTACACCAAGTATGGACTCCCATGGTTCGATCTCTACGATGAGACAAAGGGCGATCTGGACACATCAAACGTAATTTCCGGACTGAAATCCGTTGGGGAACTGGATATTGAGAAGGGGAAAGCCGATCCCGCCGTAGAGAAACCAATTCTGGTGCACAAGAATCAGGTTAAGAAGCTGGGGATCTTCAGTAAAAACTAAGGCCTGACAAGCAAATCGACTTATAGGTCGATGCTGGTCCACACGTAAAGGTTTCTGGTGGCAGCCGGAAAAAAGGATGCACCTTCACCATGTGTCGTATAGAGTCGGTCAAGAAGGTTGTTGAGGTCCAACCGGATCTGGAACCGCTTTAAGCCCACCTGAGGACCCAGATCGTAGCCTAAACTGAGGTTAATCACCGTTGAAGGATCTGTAAAGAGGTCATCATATCCGGGCGTCTGTCGGATGTCCGGCGTCTTTTTGTTGTTTTCTGTGTTGTCCGTGTACTGCCTTCCCAAGTGTTTTACCGCGAAAGCCGCTAGGAACCCATTGTGTTCCAAAGTCACTCTCCCGTTTAGAAGGAGGTCCGGGAAGCCCGCAATTCGGTTACCATCGAGGGCTACGGGCAGGCTACCGGAATAGACGGTGTGAGACTTGAAGGTATTCCGTGAATAGCTGAGGTTCCCTTGAAGTGTCAAATACCGGTTGGGTCGCAAGGCAGCAGTGAGTTCGATCCCACGATGAACAGTCCTTTCCGCATTCCCGGTGACTGGTTGTCCGTAGAGATCGAGTTGCCCGTTCTTTACAATCTCATCCTGGAAATCCATCCAGAAGAAATTGGCAGTACCTCTGAATTTCGGCACAGAGTACATCGCTCCCAGTTCGAAGTCGTTCAATTTTTCCGGTCTTGCAAGGGGTTTGTCGTAGTCGAAGGCAACGCCGTCAGGCCGTCTCTCGAACTCGGGCAGGGCGCCGCCGCTCGAACCTGCAGCATCGTACAGGTTCTTCAGTCTAGGCTCCCTTGAGGTCCTGGCGAAGTTCGAATAGACATTCAGGCTGTGTGACAGGTTGTAGTTCAATCCGATCTGCGGGTTGAAAAAGGTATAGGGCACCGTAAAGTCGGTGTGCAGGAAATGCTCGTTGAACAACCCGTAACGCTTGTGGGCAATTTGGATTCCACCTCGGAGATTCAGCTCAGGTGAAGGCTTGTAGCTCTGGTTGAGATACACAGAGGCAACCCATTTGTTGCCATTGTACTGGTAAAAGCGGAAATCAGGATCTAACTGCGTCGGCAGGTTTTCCGCCCATCGCACTTTGCCCCAGTGGAGCGAGCGATGGTAACGAAGCTCCATTCCAGCCTCGGTAGTTGCCTGGTCCGTGACATATGTTATCCTGGGGAGCCACCCGATCTGCCGATTGTTAACAAACGCTCTGACGAGAGACTGACCAGGATTCGCAATTGGGGTGAATCCGAACTCGTTCGTTAGCCGGTAGTATGTGGTGTCCGCCCAACTGCCGTCGAAATCGAAAAATCCTCCACCCTGAACATAGAAGAGTGTGTTGTTGATCTTGGCTCCGGGGCCAAGGGTCCATTCATGCAGAAGCTCGTAATGTGGCTGGTGGAAATCCTCAATCTCCTCATCACCTACGATCGGATTTATCCGCCGCAGTTTTCGGTCGGACAGGTCTGAAGCTGGGATGCCGTAGAAGTTCAGATGGTCCTTGTTCAGACTTCCATAGACATGCAGCCTTGTAGTTGAGCGTTCGGTGTAATGGGCAACCCCAAAGAAATATGAAAGGAAGTCCAGCCACGCGCCGTTTCGATACCCGTCGGACTGGGTCTTGCTAAAATGGGCATGGAGAGCCAAGCGGTCGTCGAGCAAACCGGAGTTCAGGGTGAGGCCTACCTTCCTCGTGTCGTAACTGCCATATCCCCCTGTGAGTCTGACACTTGGTTCGGGACTGAATCTATCGGTCACCAGGTTGATCGACCCCCCGATGGCAGCGGGCCCATAGAAGGCGCTTCCCGCCCCTCTCTGTACCTGGATATCCTCCAAGCTGGATGCCAGGTCCGGGAAATTGACCCAGTAGACGTTGTGGTCTTCCGGATCGTTTTGAGGTACACCGTTGATCATCACCGAGATTCTTCGTTGGTCAAATCCCCTCATCGTGAGATAAGTGTAGCCCACGTCATTCCCGGTTTCGGAATATGTCGTGCTAGACGGTAACTCGGATAACAAAGTGGGTATCCCCTGCGTGTGGAAGCGGTCGGTCAGTTCCTTGCGACCCAGATTGCTGAAGGTGAGTGGTGTTTCCCGTTCAATCGCTCGCGTTGCAGTTACTGTTACAG
The DNA here is from genome assembly GCA_002709665.1 of Gemmatimonadota bacterium. Classification (GTDB taxonomy): domain Bacteria; phylum Latescibacterota; class UBA2968; order UBA2968. Next base: position 63,542 of record PAQK01000045.1, read on the forward strand.
ACTGTCCGGGCAGGGTAATCATTTTCATCGAAAGGTTGAGATGAACCGCACTGTGCGTCGCCCGGATCTGTTTGGTTATTGAGGCGTATCCGATGTGAGATGCGGTGAGGGTGTAGACACCAGATTCAAGGCTTTCAATGGAATACCGTCCGTCCGTGTCGGTTTGATCAGCAACAGGCAGGCCTTGGATCTGCAGATTCACACCCTGCAGAGGCGCCCCTGTGTCTGTGTCAGTTACACGACCGATGAGCTCCGCTGCTCGGACATCCTGATTTGTTGCGGCCAGTATGCCGAAAACAAGCAATATCAATTTCATTGGTACATAGCTCCTACTTTTAAATGAAAAAGCCGTTTCCTATTGGAAGCGGCTTTTTTTGTCACTGGAGTCATCTCCGCCTCCCTACGCTGGCATTACCCAGATCAGGTTCATAGGGTATTTTCTCAGCCTTTCGGCACCCCTATGCGGTTTTGCAGCTTGCTATTATGTGTTTTGAATACGACGTGCGAAACGTACAGGAAAATGAGGCACTCGTCAAGCCGGACAAGGTGTGGCGACTGGGATACCAGGCCGTCAGTTAGCCGTCTTCTTGCGACCACCAAAGACCGCCAGCTCAAGAATCTTGAAGTAGCAGTCCACGTCCTCGTAGCCGATCTCTCCCAGCCATTGGCATTGGTTCTCAACGGATGCGAGGATATTTTCCTTCTTGTCTTCCCGATGGTAGTACTCTTTCGCCAACGCTTCCCTGGTCCTCGAACCTCCTTTGTTTCGCTCGCGGCTGTGCAGGCCATCGACGAATGTCCGCTCGAAAAGGGATTCCACCCAAGGGGTGGATGAGGACACATGTTCGACGTTTATGAAGATTCCCCCTACAGTAAGATGCCCATGGATTTCCTCATATAGTTCACGCTTCCGGTTATCTGTGAGATGGTGAATGGCGTAACCGGACACAATGACATCGAATGGCGCACGGTCCCGTACGAGATCAAGCCAGGAAGCAGAGGCCAGATCGGCCTTATAGAGCTGAAGATGCTTATTATAACCCGACAGATGATCTTGCGCTGCGTTCAGCATGGGCTCAGAAAAGTCGACCAATGTACCGACTGCGTCTGGAAAGCGATCCAGAATTGCGGCGGAGAGAATGCCTGAACCACAGCCCAAATCCAGAAAATTATCAACTTTACCATTCATCGAGATCGCCGTGAGCATGATATCCAATTGTTCTGAGGCGAGCGGGATTGCTCCCCGAACGCCGTCGAGGTATTTGTCTGTGAGTAACTGGGTCTGCCAGGCTTTGTCTTTCGTGCACATGTGCCACCTCTGTTGGTAAACGTGTCGGGACACCACCTAAGGCGATGATAATGGAAGAACATGCATATGTCAATGGCTTGCCAACACCGAACAAGATGCCTAAGCTGCACACGACAAGACCCTTTACATTTTAACAATGTGAAAAGGGGCGTCGCATTTCTGCGACGCCCCTTTTCAGCTCCAGTTCGTAATTCCGCTTAGCGTCTACGGTTACCTCTCCTTCGTGGTTTGGCTCCACGGCCCTCCTCTTGACGCTTCTCCTTTGCTGCACGGAGTTCTTCGAGTTGTGCCTTTTGTTCGTCAGTCAGCAACTCCTCGAATGCAGACCTATGCTGATCTCGTAGGGCTTGCATCTGGGCTCGAACAGCATCCCTGTCAGAGGATTTGCCTATGGACTCTCTGAGGGCAGCCGCTTCGGCGCGGTGTTTCGCACGGAGTGCGTCTACGGCCTCGTGCTGGGCGTCGGATAGCCCAAGTTGGTCCGCTATGGCCTCCCGGCCAGGCCCATTTCCCGTCCGGTGACCTCGCCGCAGTCCTCTTGGACGCTTGGATCTTGCAGATTCCTGTCGCTCGGCCCTGATCTCGTCGAGCCTGTCCTGCTGATCCTCTGTGAGGATTTCATCGACTGATGATCGGAACCCTTCACGCAATGACTTCATCTGCGCTCTTGCATCTTCCCTGTTTTCCGTTCTCCCCAGGTTTTTTCGAAGGGTTTGAGCGGCTGCTTTGTGGCTTTCCCTGAGTGCCTGGAGCTCCGCCTCCTGCTCCTCGGTCAAGCCGAGCTGAGTACCTATGTATTCTCGGGCATCTCCTCCGCCAACCGTCAGTTTGCCCGCTGCCACCGTCTCACTCGTTGTGACAGCGTCCGTGGTCTCAAGTAGTGTGTCCTGGCCGCATCCGTAAAGTCCGATGCCGGCTGCGATCAATGCCAGTGCCGTTTTTCGAATGTACATGGTTACCCCCGGAGGTGGTTGCTGCTGGTGGTTTAACGTCTTGGTCTGCCTAACAGGTTCCTATGTTACTAGATTCCTTGCCCTTGGGGATCCTGTCCTGGCTCCGGATGAAAGAATCCGTGCCGGCCTTCTCCCATTCCTCTGCCGCCTCCCATACCCCTTCGCCCTCGTCCTCTCCAATGACCTTTACCGCGGAAGGGACGATCCATCTTGAGTTCCTTAATCTTTTCCCGCTGCTCGGGTGTGAGCAGACCCTTGGACGCGATCCGATGTCCGACACGATGCTCCAAAATTCGGGATCTGGCTTCGTTCACTTTGGCCACTGCAGCCTTCACCCGTGTGCCGGTAGGAGCATCCACGTCCATAACAGCTCTTAGGTCCAGTCTTGCTACCTTGAGATTCGCTCGCAACTGGGCCATTTTCTTCTGGTGACCCAGACGCATGGTCTTGAGTTTCTCTCGTTGTTCGGACGTGGGATTCAAGGCTTCCATTATTTTCGCCCGGCGGTGCCCCTGCCTGCCTCGTCTTGCGTCAACTTCGGATACCGACCAGACAACGGTCAGTACTAAGATTGCCCCAAGTGCAATGAGAATACTGCGTTTCATTTCAGTACCTCCTAGCTGTGAACCGCATCGTCTTTCAGGCGCCTGATTCCGAATGAGCGTGTTTGCTGCTTTCACTTCATTAGACAGGCAGTGTCCAGCAAGCGTTCCATCCTAAGTGGGAAATGGCGGCAAAAGTTGAAAAACGCTTTGCAGCCAAGTGCCTCCTGATTCCACGGGGAAGTGTATCATGGCCCACCTGGGCCACGATGCTGCCGACGACCCCGACGCATTCTCCGATCCATTTCTTCACGTATCCTGTCATACTTCTCCTGTTGTTCTGAGGTAAGGATTTCTCGAATCCTGGATTTCGATTCCTCGAGAACCGGTTTCATGGTCTGCTCTACCTGTCGCCGGACATCCCTCATTCTCTCCCGGCTTTCGTCCAGAATGGCCCTCATCTTTTGTTTCTGGTTTTCGGTCAGATCCAACTCCCGGGAAAACCGGTGGAGTATCCGCTGGTGCCCTCGAGGTCCCCCCTTCCCACCGGGAGGAGGCCCACCCCAGCGTGTAAAGCCCGGTCCAACAGGGCCCATCGCGGCATAACCCATCCACCGTTCCAATGTGGAACCGAAGAGCATGCCCAGGACAAAAATCGCCACGGCGATCAGGACGGCCTTGCTACGAGATGAGAGAAGGGACATGATTTACCTCGAATAGAGGAGATAGAGCACATCATCCTGCGATAATTCGACATTGCTGAGCATGGCAACTTCGGATCCCTCAAATTCGGACTTGAGATAGTCCTCCAGCGTCAATCTGGTATCCGTGGTATCGATACTGCCGATGATAGCGAAGACCACCACCGCGGCCACAGCGAGCAGAGGAACCAGACGTTTACCCAACCATTCGAACTGGCTCAGTACACAGTCGGGCTCTTCGCGGTCGATTCTGGCGGAAATGCCACCCCACAGGTCGGGGGAAGCGACCCCAGGTTTTGCAGCTACAAGGGTTTGGATACGCCGCAGGTATTCCAATTCCTCCCTGAGACTTTCGGAGGCGGCCAGTCGCTCCTCGATCTGTCCACTTATTTCGGGAGACAGATTGTCTTCAAAATAGTCCGGCAGGAGGTTCTTCGCTTCAGAATCATTCATTCCGATTCTCCCCGATCCATTCCTGGTACATCGGCCGAAGCAGATCTTTTAGATGGTTGCGCGCTCTTGAGAGTCTTGACTTGACGGTTCCAACCGAGCAGTCCAGAATCTCGGCGATTTCTTCTTGGGATAATCCTTCGATGTCCTTCAGGACAATGACTGTTCTGTGATCCAGCGACAGTGTGTTAATGAACGACTGTATGGTTTCTCTTAGCTGCACTCGCTCGAAGTCACTGCTTGGGGTGTTGTTCTCGAACAGGGCCTCGGGCGACATATGTGTGGAATCCAAGAGACTGTCCAAGGAGGTGCTGTCGTGCCGCCTCTTCTCCTTCTGCGCCATATTTAGTGACACGTTTACGGTGATGCGGTAGAGCCAGGTATAAAATCCCGATGCACCACGGAACCCGGGCAGCGCCTGATAGGCACGCACAAAGGCTTCCTGGGCAACATCTCGAGCGGTTTCCGTATTGCCCACTATGGAGCAGGCGACATTGTAAATACGCTCCTGATATCGTTCCACCAGGAGCCGAAACGCATCCCCATCCCCACTCTGGCAGCGCTCAACCAGTTCCAGATCTTCACTCATTCAGGCACCGAATTAGCACAACAACTTTAATTTCAACTCGTTATGTTTATGCAGACAGAGTGAGGACAAGCTTGGACCGGCTACAATCGGGCTCTTACTCAATTTAGACCAAATACAATCCTCAGCCGTTCCATGCCCGATGCCAAAAACCGGGTGCGGAAACTTGCCCCACCCGGTTCTCAAGCTGCTTATAGAAGATACCTATTCCGTGATTATGTCTGCGAAGGTGTGGCCTGAGGGAATCATCGGCAATACATGCTCCTGGTACGGAACAATAATATCAAGTAGATAGGGGCCATCTTCATTAATCATCCGATCGAGGGCGGTCGACAAATCCTTCTTATGCTCAATCCGTTCCGCAGGGACCCAGAATCCTTCCGCAATCTTGGCAAAATCAGGGTGGATTCCATCCCCGTATGGGTCGCCGATGAATGTGTGGCCCCGGTTGCTCTGGTAGAATCTGTCTTCCCATTGGACCACCATCCCAAGATGCTGGTTGTTGAGAATCATAATCTTTACGGGGATCTTTTCGGCGTACAGGGTTGCAAGTTCCTGGCAGTTCATCACGAAACTGCCGTCCCCGTCGATATCTATCACCAATTCTCCGGGTCTTGCAAGCTGGGCACCAATGGCCGAAGGCAGTCCAAAACCCATTGCACCCAGCCCACCCGACGTGAGCCAATTTCGCGGCTCGTCGAAAAGGTAATACTGGGCTGCCCACATCTGATGCTGCCCAACCCCCGTACTGATCACTGCTTGTCCCTTCGTCTTCTTCCACAGCAGGTCAATCGCATGTTGGGGCAAAATCTCATCATCGGTTTCTTGGTAGGTAAGAGGATGCTTTTCACGCCATGAGGCCAGCTCGGCGTGCCATGTCTCGTAATCTCCTTCGTCCACGATTCCGTTGAGGTCTTCCAGAGCGTATTTGATATCGCTCACCACAGGGATGTTTGCTTCCTTGTTCTTGTTGATTTCTGAAGGATCGATGTCGATGTGCACGATCCTGCCGTGTTTGCAGAATTCTTCCAGTTTTCCGGTTACCCTGTCGTCGAATCTCACACCCATTGCCAGCAGCAGATCAGCATGATTGATCGCATAGTTGGCGTAAACAGTGCCATGCATCCCCACCATCTGGAGCGAGAGGGGATCCGTTTCGGGAAAGACTCCCAGGCCCATCAGCGTCTGTACAACAGGAATGCCAGTTTTCCTCGCGAAGGTCCTGAGCTCTTCTGCAGCATTCGCCGCCACAATGCCACCGCCCACATATAGCAGGGGGCGCTTCGATTCCCGGATGGCCCGGGCGACCAATTCGATATTTTCACGACCTGCCCTGACGTGAGGATTGTAACTTCGAATGGACACCTGATCCGGCCAGATGGGGGTGTCCATAGCCTGCTGAACGTCTTTGGGAATATCAACCAAGACCGGACCGGGTCGACCGGAATTGGCGATATAGAACGCTTCTTTGATCACTCTGGGTATGTCCTCAATGCTATCGATCAGGAAGTTGTGTTTGGTGATCTGACGGGTCACCTCAATGATAGGCGTTTCCTGAAACGCGTCACCCCCCATCAGGTGTGTGGGAACCTGTCCTGTGATGGCGACAACCGGGACAGAGTCCATCTTAGCATCGGCCAGGCCTGTAACCAAATTGGTTGCTCCCGGACCTGAGGTGGCCATACAGACCCCGACCTTTCCCGAGGCCTTTGCGTACCCTTCTGCGGCGAAGATCTCTCCCTGCTCGTGTCGGCACAGAACGTTTCGAATTTTCGATCGTGTGATCGCTTGGTGGATCTCCATGCTTGTGCCGCCAGGGTACCCGAATATCAATTCTACTCCTTCACGGGCCAGCGCCTCCACAACGATATCGGCACCTTTCATAGGTGCCTGGGCTGCGGAGGACTTGGACGGTGAGGCCGATTGCTCGGGTCTCCCGTTTTCTTTTGATGCTGTCGCTGTCTCCGGTCTGCTGGCCATCTGCTTGATCTCCTGTGCAGGTTCACCCCTGATTCACGGGGCGGTTTCGGGACTAAAAAGCGCTTTTAAGATCTGAATTTTTAGTTATTTACAGTGGCTTCAATATAAATACAACCAGAAAATTTGTCAACCGCGTGCTTCCATCAAAAAAACCCGCCGTCGATAGCTTCGACGGCGGGTTTTTTTGCTAAGTGATTGATACTCGTTTACGGACGCTCCCGCTGTCGATCCTCGCCGTTTGCAACGACGAGGCCTGCTACCAGGCCTACACCTATAAGGCTCTTTGACAATGAGACTGCAGCAATCCGTCCGAAAGTATCCAAGTTCTTTCTCCAGGTGATGTTGGTTTTTCTAGGATGAGGCAAGACAATATAGCAAAGTAGGGGTGTTGTCAAGGAAATTGTAAACTCAGGTTTGCTCGAGTTCGCGAATCTGGTCTCTTATCGCTGCGGCCTCCTCAAAGTCTTCAATCTCCACAGCCTCGGCCAGCTTTTCTTTTAGCTTTTCAGATTGGCTTAGAGGTCTTCTGCTTGAGATTTCCTCCTCCAATTCCTCCAGAACCTGCTGAGCTCTCTTTTTTTCCACCTGGAACTCTTCGGCAGATAAGGATCCCAGGCCTTCTATTCTTTCCCTGGCCTCTCGAATGATTTTTACAGCCGAATCAAACTCCTCATTCTGTGAAGCAATTTGTGCCTTCGCGTGCGCGTGGATCCTGATGATGTAGGGCCACCACCGTTCGAGATTCTGCCGGTCTTCTTCCTTCTGACCATATTGGTTGACGAAACGAAATACTTCCATGTTGCGTTCAGTATCTCGAATTACCCTCGAATAATCCTGAATCTGCAGCAAAAAGACATACCGCTCATAGATGCGTCTGCTCTCATCGAAGATCTCTTCACATTGCTCGGAACTAAGTGTGAATGCCGTCTCCGGATTTCCTGCATCGGTGTGTTCCTGGAGTTTGCCCTTGAAGAAGTCCAGGACGAATGCCTGGTTGTGAGGACGCTTGCCATCGGGTCTACCGTCGAGTTCCATCTGCAGTATGCCCTGGAAAGCGCCCTGGTCCACACGGACCTGGATCTTCTCCACACCGTGCGCATCAATTACTTTACGAATGCTGTTTTGAGGGTCGTAAGACCAGGTCTTGAGAATATGGCCGATGTCTTCCGGCATGTCCATCCGCTCCTATCCACAGAGGACTTGTTTCCACACTACGTTCGGAATAAAATCTAACGCACTTTCTTGCCAAAAACAAGCGCAAACACGGAAGGTGGGATGCCAACCTGTAACAAAAAGGAGAGCCTTGACCAGGCTCCCCGCAAATCGATCTTGTCGTTCATTTTATTCTATTTCAGGCGCTTTTCCTCAATTGGTCTGCCCAGCTTGGTCAGCCTGAGTTTTTCCTCCTCTTCTTCCTGGGGCTCGACAGGTGCAGTGACCTGAGATTCATCCAGGTCTATCTGCAAGAGCGAACTCAGCGAAACCCCGAAACATAAAAGTCCGGAGACCAAAAGGCTTCCTTCAGCTACAAAGATCATCGTGTTTTCTCCTGGTAAGGTCCTTGGCGACTCTATTCAGGAATTATTGGCCGACCTTCGGTATCCTCCAGCGGGAAATTTGAATTGTTTATAAGGTTGACAATCTTTTTGGGGGATTCTATTTTGCCTCGGTATTCAGCCAATTTTCGATATGGATTGGGAGCAATTCGAGATCTCTTGCGTACATTGAAATTGGAATGACACGGGAAAATAGAATGAGATTGACAAGCGGATGAGAATCACAAGATGAGAATAAGCAGCTGTTTTGCTGTGCTTCTGCCACTGATGTTTCTACCAAAATCCACAGATGCCGCGCTAGATCCGGATATTGCTAATCTGGTTGCGCAGGTTTCGGCAGACAGTATCGAGTTCACAATACGGAAACTGGTAGGGTTCGATACCCGGTTCATTGGCTCAGATTCAAATGCCGCGGCCTCCAGATGGCTCGGAGACAGGTTTCAACGCATGGGATACGGGAATGTCCGGTTTGATACATTTCTGGTGAACCAGGATCGAACTTACCGGGTCACCCTTGATTCAGGCGAGGTGTTCCATCGGTTCGTGTTTCAGAACGCAGAGCAACGGAACGTGATTGCTACGAAGCCCGGTACGCTTCACCAGGAAAGGAAGCTCGTTCTGGGAGGGCATTTTGATTCGATATCCATAGACAGGACGCAAACCTCGCAGGATCTTGCCCCCGGCGCAGACGACAACGCCACGGGGATTGCTGCAATAATCGAAGTTGCCCGTGTACTGAGGGACGCAGATCTGGAGATGACCGTAGAATTCGTGTTGTTTGGCGCGGAAGAACTGGGGCTTATCGGAAGTCAGGACTACGTGAAGCGATCCCGGGAATCCGGGGACGAAATCCAGCTTATGCTGACGCTGGATTCAATAGGGACCAGATCCCCCAGATTTCCGGACGCATTTTCCCTGGATACGATACATCCTTATGCTGAGTTGGGAGATCTGGTGGCAGTGGCGGCCGATGAATACACGGATCTGTCTGCCAGGAACGGTTCGGGTGGGACCGTGGTGATAACCAATCGCGGGTGCAGGTGCTCCGATCATCAGTCATTTATAGATGGCGGCTATCCAGGTATCGGGGTTTTCCAATATGTGAGTAATCCAGCCAGCCATCTGAATACCAGTGTGGATACGTTGGGCGGCGTGGATATTACCCTGGTTCACGGCATTGCACAGGCTGTTCTGGCATCTGCCGCCAAACTTGGCGCCTACCCAGGAAGAACGGCGGATTTCGAGGGGAATGGGGAGGTCGGCTTCGAGGACTTTGTTCTCTTCGTGGAGGGGTTTGGTGGTTCGGATACCACTTACGATCTAGACAGAGACGGCAACGTTGCATTCTCGGACTTCATCATTTTTGCCAAAAACTACGGTCGGATTTTTAATCCATCGTGAATTTAGTAACCTGATATCTGTGAGGACTGAATGAGCCGCATCTCGGCGTTCTTCAAGTTTGAGGAACACAGAACGGATTTTCGCAGGGAAACCGTAGGGGGTATCACAACCTTTGTTACCATGGCTTACATCGTGATCGTGAATCCGATGATTCTATCGAAGGCGATGGGCCAGAATTTGTTTCCGGAACTCCTGTTCGCCACCTGTATTTCCGCTGCATTGGCCACATTCATCATGGGAATCGGGGCCAACTATCCCTTCGCTCTCGCACCGGGAATGGGGTTGAATGCGTTCTTCGTGTCCCTCGTTGCGGGAGAGCAGGTGCATCAGGACCAGGTTCTGGGGGTAGTTTTAGCCTCGGGGATTCTGTTTACCGCACTCACGCTCGCACGTGTCAGGGAGGCCTTGATCAACGCGGTCCCCGATGCCCTGAAACACGCCTCCGCCGCCGGCATCGGTTTGTTTATCGCTTTCATAGGGTTGAAGAATGCCGGTATGGTGGAAGCGAACGAGCAGACACTGGTATCGCTGGGTGAGGTGAGGAGCGTGTCCGTAGGCATGCTGATACTTGGGATACTCGGGATTGGCGTATTGCTGGTCAGAGGCGCAAAAGGGGCTATACTAATTGGGGTGATGGGTGTTGCGCTGATCTCTATGCTGATCGGCCAGACGCCCTTGCCGACTGGCGTATTCGATCTCCCTACTTGGCCATCCAACCTGTTTGGCAAGGCTGTTCTGGAGCTTCCCGCAGCTTTCGATGTTGGCCTGATCGGTTTTGTTTTCGCCTTTCTTTTTGTAGATCTTTTCGATACGATGGGTACCCTGGTAGGGGTGTCGGAAAAGGCCGGCTTTCTGGACAGGAGCGGCAGACTCCCGAGGGCCAACCGGGCTCTGTTAGCAGATTCTGTGGGAACAATGGCTGGGGCCGTATTCGGCACGTCCACTGTTACGACATATATAGAAAGTGCATCAGGGGTCTCGGTGGGAGCTCGCACCGGTTTTGCAAGTGTCGTTACAGGGATATTATTCCTTGTTGCCATCTTTCTGACACCTGTTGTGCAAGCCGTGCCTTCATTTGCGACGGCCCCCGCCCTTGTCGTGGTCGGGGTCCTGATGATGGGCTCGGTTACCAAGGTGAAGTGGTCCGACGTGTCAGATGCACTGCCTGCCTTCCTGACCATGGTGGCAATGCCATTGACTTTCAGCATTGCCAATGGGATTGCGATGGGGTTTGTGACCTATCCCCTTCTTAAACGGCTGGGTGGCCGAGGCCAGGAAGTGCATCCACTGGTTGATGTGCTGGCGGTTGTCTTCATCGCAAAATACCTGTTTATGGACTAGCTGATCGGGTTGTATCAATACGACGTGGTAATGACCAATTAGAATCGGAGGCGGTGGTGGATCGGGAAGAGATGTTCTTGCAGATACGGAATATCAAGAATTTGCCCACGCTCCCCGGAGTGGCCGGACGAATTCTGGAAGTGACAAGTGATGGTGAATCGGGAGCCAAGGAGCTCGCTGGAATTACAGAATTCTTCAGCTATCTCAGTGCCAGCTGATCCTATGCGAATCGGTGTCGACATTGGTGGAACCTTTACGGATATCGTTGCCGTACATCCCAATGGGGAAGTGGTTGTTCACAAGCTGCCGTCCACACCCCGGGACTACGGACAGGCGATTCTGAAAGGTGTAAAAGAGGTCTTCGATTCAACCCGGTCAGAGGCTGTGGAGGAGGTGATTCACGGTACGACTGTGGCGACTAACGCAATACTTTCCGGGACGGGGGCTTGTACAGGGTTGATTACCACCAAGGGTTTCCGGGATGTACTGGAAATCGGTCGTCTCAGGATGCCTCGACTTTACGACCTTTCCTGGGTAAAGCCAGAGCCACTGGTTCCAAGGTATCTGCGGCTGGAAGTCGACGAGCGGGTTGCCGCTGATGGAACCATAGAAAAGGACCTCGATGAAGGCAGTGTAATTTCTGCAATTGAGCGTTTAAAGGCGGAGGGCGTGGAGTCGATTGCGGTTTGTCTGCTGAATTCTTATGTCAATGAAGAGCATGAGCGCAGGGTTGGCGAATTGCTGCGGGAGGCTGCCAACTGGACGGTCTCCCTTTCTTTTGAGATCCTGCCGGAGATTCGAGAGTATGAGCGAACGAGTACCACAGTTGTCAACGCCTACGTATTGCCTTTAGTGCGAACGTATCTTTCCGTTCTTCACAAGGAACTGCATTGTCTTGGTGTTGAAGGTCCACTTCGAATCATGCAGTCAGGAGGAGGAATTACCGAAGCAGAAACCGCAGCTGTGCGTCCTGTTCAGATTATCGAGTCCGGACCTGCAGCGGGTGTAGTTGCCGCGGCCTCTCTGGGAAGACGAATGGGTGAGGGTGATCTGATCGCCTTCGATATGGGAGGGACGACTGCAAAAGCCTCGCTGGTCGAGAATGGTCAGATCCCTCGGGCGGTAGACCACGAAGTCGGCGGCGGTATCAGTCTGTCGGGCAGGCTAATGGGAGGGGGCGGGTACCCAATTCGAGTGCCCTGCATTGACCTGGCAGAGATTGGGGCAGGAGGAGGCAGTATCCTGCGCGTGGATGGAGGGGGGGGGCTGCAGGTTGGTCCAGATAGTGCAGGTTCGGATCCCGGTCCAGTTTGTTACGCGAAGGGTGGAACAAACTCGACACTTACAGATGCAAATCTGCTGCTCGGCTACTTGAATCCTCAGGGGCTTGGAGGCGGAAAGCTGGTTCTGCACAAGGAACCTGCGCGCAAAAGGTTCCAAGATGAAATTGTGAGTAGGATGGATCTACCTGAAGAGGAAGTCGCCCTGGGTGCCCACAAGATTGCCGCTGCCAGAATGGTCCGTGCAGTTCGTGCGGTTTCCTCGGAGCGAGGTAGAGATCCCACGAAATTCTTGTTGATGGCCTTTGGTGGGAGTGGTCCATTGCACGCGGTAGAAATGGCGAGGAACATGGGTATTGGACGAGTCATCGTGCCCCCATCGCCAGGCCTGTTTTCCGCCTTCGGGTTGCTGGCTGCCGGACTCCAGTATGATCTGGTACGGACGTGTCTCAAGCATATCCAGACGATGAGTCCTGTGGATTTTAGCACCGCGTTCAACGAGATGAATGAAGAGATCCAAAGCAAACTTCCTGGCGCACACTTGGAGCTCCGTGCCGATTTGAGGTATACGGGCCAGTCCTACGAACTTGGGATTCCGGTATCCACAGAAATTTGGGACAATCAAAAGATCGCCCAATTGCAAAGCACTTTCGAGTCCGAACATGAACGTACCTACGGTCATCGTGCCGAGAATGATCCTGTTGAGGTGGTGACTCTTCGCCTGCGTGCTTTCCTCCCTGCCCCCGAACTTCCTGTTCAGCCCATAGTATCGGGAGATTCTCCAGCGGCAACAAGGCTGGCATATTACGGCGCTTCAGACGGATGGGTCGATACCCGAGTGATTTCCCGTCCTGCCCTTGGTGAGTCGATGGAGACGGGACCGATGATTGTTGAAGACTACGACGCTACCACGCTTGTCCCACCTGGGTCGAGTGCTGGATTGGATGCCCTGGGCAATATCTTGATAGATGTTGGGTGACTGAACTCGCGCGACGGGTCCGACATTACTATGCTGGTTTACCTCCTCACGCATGCTGAGTGCGTGCAGGAGGTCATAGCTACAAGTTAGATCGGCGGATAGAAGTCTCGAAACTGATTCTCGAACAGATCAGAGACCACCCCACAAGAGTTGTTGCGAGGATGTTTGTTTAGCATACCTTCAACACGCACCATAACATCAAAGAGGTCCACTTTGTTGATGATGGTCAACAAGAGGTCGCAATTGGCTGGTGGCGACGATTTATAGACATCATCGACAAGCGCATTTCGACAAAGACAACCGAAAGTGGTAGATTCTTCCCAAGATCCCTGATTCCAATCGCAATCGCTTTGCTCGCCATTGCTGTGCTTGCATCTGTCATGATCATCATCATTTCCCTCCAGCAGTTCCTGTAGGAACATCTCTGGAAATCGATAAGTGCCTCAGCACAAGGTGGCACTGGCGCGCGGCTACTTTTCCGCTCGAGGTGTATTCAGGCAAATTCGCGCCAGTTGACAGACCTTACCAAACTTGTTCAAGATTTGAGAATTGTAGGAAAATGGACATCCTTGCATCGTGGCGGAAGATGGAATCGACAGGTTCCGGGTCCGATAGATCAGGATTTTTCCACTGAATGGTCTTCTGTAGAAACCCCAGATGCGGTTGCTTTTCGTCTCAGACTATTGGTGAGGCCGGGGTCGATAGACCAGGTTTCGGGATGGATGGCGACACCGTATATCTCCCTTGCGGAGTCCAGTGAAACCTTTTCGTTGCGGACATCTTCGAGGACTCGCTCGGGATCCCTATACAAGGGATCGCCATGACCTCCAGCGCCGGCCAGGGTATGTCTGAGGACATCGCCGTTGTTGATGGTAAGCAAGGTCTTGGCGGGAAGCGCCAAGGCCTCTTTTTGTGGGTTGAGTACATTTGCTGACCGGGTGCCCGGATGTCCGCCGTTGAGAGAATAGGGATTGGATTTATGACGGTCTGAACGAATCTGCAGCGTTCCTTCAGTTTCCGTGAAGCGGTATTCTCTCACCAGCGCCAATCCACCTCGGTATTTGCCCGGCCCCCCTGGTGTCAGGTAAGTATCCGTAGTGGAGGATTTGCAAGGGATACTCCGCTTCGATGACTTCGGCCGGATTGTTGGAGAAGTTGACCACGACACTCGCACACCCGTCGATTCCGTCTCGGTCCGGTCGTCCGCCCCATCCGGAGAACAAAAATTCTAGGAAGACAAACGGTGTGCGGTCCTCCCGGTATCCACCCACGCTGATACCGGTGTCTCCCCCGACCTCACAGGCCGGGACGATATCCGGCGCCAGCTGTGCGAGAGCACCCATGATCGTGTTTGCGAGCCTGAACCCAGTCAGTCCACGAGCTGCGACCGGAGCGGGCAGCACTGGATTGGCGAGGGTTGCGGGCGGGACAGAGATGTCCAGTGCGCGGAAGAAACCGGAGTTGGTGGGGATGCCATCATCCATCAGGCATCGGAGGCAGGCGTAAACGGCGGATCTGGTGAAGGATAGGGCGGAATTGATGGACCCCTTGACCTGTGGGGCAGTCCCATCGAAGTCCACTTCGAGGCGTTCGCCCGAGACCGTGACGGTCACCTTGATCGGGATTGGATCGGGATCGATCCCGTCGTCATCGATGACATCTGTGAAATCGTAGGCGCCGTCGGGGAAGGCGACAATTTCAGACCTGGTCAGGGATTCAGAGTATGCCAAGAGTTGATCGAAGCCCATTTTTAGACGGTCCACACCGTGTGTCTGGGCAAGCTTCAGGAGTTCGCGTTCACAGATGTGACAGGCAGCAAGCTGTGAACGGAGGTCACCCAGGGCGTTCTTAGGGACACGGACGTTGCGTTCGATCAGGTCGAAAAGTGCCTGAACAGGCCGACCCGCTTCGTAGAGTTTCAGGGGTGGAATACGGAGGCCTTCCTGATAGATCTCGGTCGAGTCGCAGGCATTGCCTCCTGCAACTCGCCCACCGATGTCAGTGTGGTGGGCGATGGCTGTGGCAAAGCCGAGGAGTTCACCCTCTGCAAAGATGGGTTTGTAAAGGTAGATGTCCGGCAGGTGTGTGCCACCCTCATATGGATCATTCAAGAGGAAGACGTCGCCGTCTTGAACCTCGTTTCGATATCGATTGAGAATCGCAGCAAGTCCGTCCGGTAGACTACCGAGGTGGAGCGGCAGGCAGAGCCCCTGGGCAACGAGATTACCCTGCGCATCGCAGAAGCCGGTGGAGAAGTCCATCGAGTTTCTGAGGTTGGTAGAGTAGGCCGTGCGGACGACGGTGATGGCCATTTCGTCCACGAGGGATTCGAGGGTGTTCTTCAGCAGCTCGAGCTGGATAGGAGAGAACATAGGGGGGAACCTAGGGCGTCTAGAGTATAGAGTCGATTGTTAAGGGTTGGTGTCAGAATACGGAATTTGGCGGGTAGAATCCAGTGGGAAAGGTGAGAGTCGGGGAATAGGGCGAAAACCGGACGTATATTTGGTGATTGCCGGTTCTCGTCCAGGCCCGAACGTACAGGGGATATTGAACCAGAACAGAGCGAGTCATGGGACAGTGGGTGGCCAGGTGGAACGGTAGACCTGTTTGCCGAATCGATCGGCGTCATCAAGGAGGAAGAACATTCTGCCCGCACCCCAGATGTGACCCTTCTCGAGGTATTCGAGGATGGCTCTCTGGACACTTGTCCGGCGGGGCCAGGTTTCGAAATCAGGTTGGCCGCGCCTGAGGTAGACGAACCATAGACCGTCTGCACCGTTGGCGGCACTGGGAACGAGGAAGAGTTCACGTTGGAAGGCCACCAGATTGGAAGACTCGGGGAGGCATTTCTGAAGTTGCGGGCTGAATATCCAGGAGCCGCAGGTGATGGCGACTGCCGGTTCACCAGGAAAATGTTTTTTGAAGAAGGATTTTGCCATATGGATGGATTCCCTGCAGGCCTCCGGTGTCATGCCACCTCCAAACGGGATGTGGAGCTGAAGGGTCATAACATCCTCTTCCAGGATGCACTCCCAATTTTCTAGAGGCAGCCTGACCTGTTTGGTTGAGCCGTATCCATCGGGATCGAGGAGGTATCCTTCTACGTGTTCCCTGGTACGAAGGTAAGTCGATTTCCACCCACCGTCTTCCTCATAGTTTTCGGGATCGCTGAATATTCTACCGTCTGAGTCAAATCGTGTTCCTTCGGCGGCGAACGTGACAACTTCACGCGTTTCACGATGCCGAAACGCCCGTTCAGACCATTTGTACGGCGCGAGCCAGTATTCCAGACGTCCAATACGGAAATAACGCTCGCGCGTGTAGTGACGAATCCACCCTAGCTGCCCCTTCTCCACGCCGGGTCGACCGTGGATGCTCTCGTGGACGTGGACTCGCCAGAATACCTGGCCTGCAGTGTGGCGAGTAATCTCTTCGGGTATTCCCAGATCCTTGTGCCATTTGCGGATGAGGGGGATTGCCGCCAGGCTTACGAGCAGATAGAAGATGCCGCCATCGTCCCCGAGGATTCGCGTAAGCGTAGGCCAGTCGGACGGCGGAGCGGGCTCAGGCGCGAGGTAAATGCGCCAGTAACAGTGCCAGAACAGGCGAAGGAGTTCGGGTGATTGTTTGATCCGCAACGCCGTACGGGAAAGGTCCTCATCCAAGTCATCATCTATGTCTCCCCATTCGCGGGCTTCGCGCCATTGTGAAGGCTCGAGGAAACCGAGTATCTCGGAAGGGTCATGTGAGGCGGATTCCTGCCAATAAATCTCGAGGTTGTCCAGTGGGAGGTCTTCGTTGGAAGCGTTCAGGACCTGTTCGGGTTTCAAGGAGGCGATAGAGGAGAAATTCATAGGCGTCAAGAGTCGGGTGTCGAGAGTCGAGGTGACGCGGGACGTTGGGGGAGGATACGGGTTTGGGGAGGTTTAGTCAAAGGCTAAGAAACTATGTCCTGTTTCTCTGGTCTGGTGGAGAAACGAAGACTTGGCAGGTTCAGGATATCGTAAGTTCTCGACTCCGCTCGAACTTACGGAGGGAGTGGATTGAGTAAATGGCAAATCGCCCTCGATTCCCCTTTTGTCTTTGGGGAAATGTAGAGGAATAGTGCTAAGGGCTCTGGGATCTAAGTGCATCAGTTTTGTCCTGGTCGATCGTCCAGGTTTCGGAATCAATCGACACACCGTAGTCTCGCTCGGCTGAAACGAATGAGACTTTTTCGTTCCGTGTGTCCTGAAGTACGAGGTCTGGGTCGCGTTCAAATGGTGGCCCCCAGCCTCCACCTCCTGTGAGGTTATGGTGGAGTATGTCGCCCCTGTTGATAGGTAAGAGCGTTTTTGATGGGAGTTCTCTGGATTCGCTGTTGGAAATCATCAGGGTGCGGGCCAGAGTACCCGGTTTGCCACCAGCTACTCCATAGGGAGCAAAACGTGTGCGATCGGAGCGGAGCTGCAAGATGCCCTGGTCTTCGGTGAAGTGATACCTACGCACGAGAGCAAGGCCACCCCTGTGTTTGCCCTGTCCCCCTGAGTCTTGGACATACCCATATTCCAGAATCTGAATCGGTTGGTCTTTTTCAATTACCTCAACAGGATTGTTGGCCGTATTGACGACGATGCTGGCGCAACCATCGATACCGTCCATTTCTGGACGACCTCCCCATCCGCAAAGCAAGAATTCGATGAAGGCGTAAGGTGTAAGGTCGTCACGATATCCAGCGATGCTGATGCCAGTCTCTCCTCCGGCTTCGCATGCCGGTACCCGATCAGGAAGCATCCTGGACAGCGCTCCCATTACGGTGTTTGCCAGGCGCATTCCCGTTAACCCTCGAGCAGCGACAGGAGCTGGTGATTCCGGATTCGCGAGAGATGCTGGAGGTACGTGAATGTCCAAGGCCCCAAAGAAACCGTAGTTGGTTGGGATGTCCGACTTCATGACAGAGCGCAGGCAACCGTATACTACGGATTTGGTAAACGAGAGCGTGCAGTTGATTGCTCCCCTCACTTGTAGTGAGGTCCCGGTGAAATCTGCTTTCAGGCGATCGCCTGAGACGGTCAGTGTGACGGTGATGGGAATTGGCTCAGGGTCGATCCCGTCATTGTCGATGTGATCCGTGAAACTAAATGTGCCATCAGGAAAATCCGCGATCTCGGATCGTGTGAGCTGCTCGGAATAGTCGAGCAACTGGTGAAATCCCTGGGACAGATGGTCGATTCCGTACTCCTGAGCCAGCTTCCGGAGCGCTCGCTCTCCTATGTGACAGGCTGCCAGTTGCGCTCTCAAATCTCCCAGCACGTTCCCTGGGACTCTGACATTGCGGTCGATGACGTCGAAAATGGCCTGAACGGGTTTCCCCGATTCGTAGAGCTTGAGCGGAGGGATGCGCAACCCCTCCTGGTAGATCTCCGTGGAATCACAGGCGTTTCCCCCGGCGACTCGTCCGCCGATATCTGCGTGATGGGCAATGGTGGCGAGAAAGCCCAGGAGTTCTTTATCCAGGAACACAGGCTTGTACAGATATATATCAGGCAGATGTGTTCCGCCTTCATAGGGGTCATTGAGGATGAAGAGATCGCCTTCGTTGATGTTCGCTTCATATTTGTTGAGAATGGCGACCATTCCGTCCGGGAGGCTGCCCAAATGGAGCGGGATGCAAAGCCCCTGTGCGATCAGTGCGCCGTTTTTGTCGCAGAACCCGGTGGAGAAATCCATTGCGTTTTTAAGCGTGGTGGAGTAAGCGGTGCGGACAATGGTCAGGGCCATTTCGTCGACAAGGGATTCGAGCGCGTTCTTGAACAGGCTTAGTTGGATAGGTGAGAGCATGGTGAACCTAAAGGCGTCCGGTGTTCGAGGTCCGATGTACGATGTCGAGGCGAAAGGCGTATGGCGAAGGATACTGAATTCGGGAGGTCGAGGCCAGGGGGAAAGGTGGAGGCGGAAGGAGGGCAGAAGTCAGAGGCTGGTGATCCCAGGTTCTCGACTGGGACCTTCGATTCCGCTCGAAGATTTGGAGCTACGGTAATAGGTTAAAGGCCAATCACCCTGCTTGCGTCGCTCAAGGCTGCGCAGGGCAGCCAATTGCACTACGCCAAGAACAAATTGGTGAAGTGGAGGACTAATGGCTTGCGCTGTGTTGTTTCAGGAGATCGGCGACATCGGTGTGGCCGCGGCGTTGTGCCCAGGCGAGTGGGGTGGACCAGGGGGCGCCTGATCGGTTCGGGCCTGCCCCTTTTTCGAGGAGGAGTTTTACCTGGGCCAGGTTGCCACTTTTCGCAGCGATACCCAGCGGCATCGATAGAGCGTCTTCTTCGATAGTGTTGATGTCTGCACCGTGGGACAAGAAGCGGAGGATCAGTTCTTCCTCGTAACTGCGATTTCCGCCAGCGAAGTTGTGCAGAGGTGTGCGGCGTTGCCAGTCCGGAAGATTGGGATCCAGGCCGTGTTCCAAAAACTGGNCGGTCATAGCGGGTACGTGATACAGGTAATATTTGCAGGCTGTGAGGAACTTTGGCATTGGGTACTTTCTCTGGAGGAAGGGGCGAGGGAGGATGTAGTAGACCTCCGTGGGCTTGTCATTGGTGATGCATCGTCTACATCCGCTGATGATTGCGGTACATGGTGTCTTGAGGTATTCCGCATCATCTTGGGAGAATGGATCATCAATATACCGCAGCACGGCCGCTGTGGTCTCCAGGTCACCATTCTGNAAGTATCCCCAGATTCCCTTTTCCTTTCCGCCATAACCGTACAACAACCCCCTCATCTCATCCGTGTTTGCGCGTGAGGCAGGCGTGCCGGATAAGTTGATTCCTAAGAGAAGATCCCTGCGAGTCTTTGTGACGGATGTCCCTAAATCATAATCAGGCCGCATCTTCGCCTCACAAAGGAAGTCTCACGTGCGCCAATTGCTTCTCCACCCTTTCCGGTCCAGGTTGTAGGCCGATTGAGTTGAGCCGTAGGCTGCCGCGAAGGCTACGAAATCGGAGAAGTCCATTGTCCCACTGCTGTCAAAATCGCCGGCTGCGTTTGTCTGATTCCCGGCAATGTCCGCAACGCCGAAATGCAGTGAGAATACGAATAGAACCAGTATTCGTGCACTCATCGAGACCTCCTAAGACAAACATAGCCCCACCGGTAAGGGTGGGGCCATTGGGAATTTGGACCGAACAATTCCATCTAAAAAAATACCGTATTCACTGACCAGGGGCAAGGTGTTGCAAGTGGCCAGTGATCAAGGAGCCTGTGCCGAAAAAGTGATTCGAGTGGAGAAGCTCAGTCGATGAGGGCAATGGCCTCTACTTGAATGAGCTGGTCTGTGTAGAATAACACAGGAACTTCGAGAAGAGTCGCCGGGGGTGCCTGGCTAGATATGTATTCGTCGCGCACCTCTTTGGACACAGGAAAGTCCTCCATTGAAGTAATCCAGGTCGTGAGTTTGACGAGACTATCGAAGGAACCGTTGGACTCGGTCAGGAGTTGGCTGAGTCTTCGGAAGATCACCCTGGTTTGTCCGCGGATGTCCCCTGGGGAGATAACAACACCTTCAGGATTCACGGGAGCGATCGTCGGAAGAAATAGGAGGTGGCCGCTCTCGCACCGTGTGGCCATTTTGTAATTGGCGAGGGGTTGGGCGGTTGCCGGGATCAGGGTTATGTGGGGCATGAAGGAGCGTCCGGTGTTCGGCGTCGGAGGTCCGGTGTTGCGGGTGGATCCGCGGCCGGCGTGGTGATCTGCTAACCAATAGTTGCTGCTTTTTGGTTCGGTGTCAAGCAGGCTGGCGGCGACCGGGGGGCCGCATCGATGGAAATCTGGTTGTGCGTTTTACCAGAGCGCGATGGTGCCCGGGTGATGGATTAAGATTCATCGGGCTGGACGGACACGCAGGTCCCTACGGTACCGCCGCAACAATTTCTATCTCAACCAGGTATTCAGGTTGTGCGAGTTTCTGGACCCCCAGGAGTGTTGCTGCAGGGAAGTCGTTTCTGTAGAATCCGGCGCGAACTGGTGCCCCCTCGGCGTGCCAGCCTTCCATATCCCGAACCCACATTGTCTCTCTGACCAAGTTGGCCGATGTCGCTCCTGCTGTCTGCAAGATGTCTTTGATGTTCGCGTAGGCCTGTTCCGTCTGTTTTCCAATGTCATCGGCGTCAAAGGACCCGTCCGGACGATTGCCTACCTGGCCTGCCGCGAAGATGAGGCGACCGCCGTTGACGATAACCCCCTGGGCGTAGTCGATTCCTTGGTACTCTACGCTGTATTTGGTAAGCAGCGGTGAGTCCTCGAGCGATCCACCGAGGTCTGCAACGAGTTCGACTTCGATACACATTTCCGGGTCGGCGAGGCAGGATACGACAATGTCTGAGGTGGCGGGAGGTCGTTTATTGAAAGCACTGAGAGATATCGGCAGACCAGAGGAATTGAATTCGTCCGGGTTGGTCAGGTAGGCATTCTGTTTGATCACCCCAGAGAAGTCAGTGCCCGCGTGAGCAAGAACGGCAGACAATCGGTCGAAAACTCGGCGAGATTGAGCAGCCATTCCACCAGAAACAACCGGTCCATCGGGACTTCGCCCCGTCATTCCAGAGGTGAAGAGGAGACGCTTAGGGCTCATATTTTTTGGAGCTCCACCAAGGCAGATGGACAAAGGGGGTGAGATTCTACCCAAACAAGGTGGCTCTGTTGCATGAATATTGGGTCTGGCACAGGTTTGGATATTACTTACGACCGTATATCTCAAACGGCTTGAGATTCCGCTATCGCACTTCCAAGGCTTGTTGCATGCTCGCCAGCGCAGCGCGTTCGGCCTCAAGGGCCTTGGAAAGGAGATCGGTCCCTCGCGACAGGTCCGGTTCCGCCTCAACAAAAAGGGCGCGCAACGCGTCGATCTTCGCGATCGCTTTGGTCGGTTCGTATCGGATTCTCCGGTCGCCTGGGAACGGTTTCTTATGGTCATGTTCACCCGTCATGATTTCCGCCGGGATCCCGTCGTTATCCTGGAGGGCTTTACAGAATCCGGTCCCGACCAGGTAATGGATACATTCGATACATTGTCGCGATGTCATGGCTTCGTCCTTACAGCGTCGGCGATTTCCTTTACGACTTCCAGAATTTGCGCCGGTATAAGATTCGCCTGGACGATATGGTACGCGGCCCAAGCTTCGGCGAATACTTCTTTTGTATTCGTACTCGCGTAATCGGACAGCGCCTTACGCGCCAGGCGCGCCCAACTTCCCGTCCGCAATGTTGTTTATTCTATGTAAATATATTTTAATAAAAACTGTTAAGTAAAAAAACCAATTTCAATTTTGAACAATAGTGCTCATAAGCTCAAAGTTTCTGGCGAAAAGATTATTAGTCGTTGGTTAGACAAAAAAAGAGGGGACCCGATGGGAGGGTCCCCTCTTTTTACACACCCTAGGATGGTCAGATCACCGCAACGTCCACCCAGCCACCCATTTTATTCGACTGGTAACACGCCTCCATAATTGCCACGGCATCAGCTGCACTCGCCAGGTCATTCTGCAGCTCCTCCTGGCTGATCTTACCCTCGATAGCCGCAACTAGGCGATCCACCCGGGTGGGTTTCTCATCCCCTTTGGCGACGGTCTCCACTTCTTTGCCTGGAGCCGCAGTGACGAACCCCTGGTCAGGGTGCTGAAAGAGGGTCCCTTCGCTCCCGGTGATCTCCAGTCCACTGAGTCCTCCGGTTTGCACCCAGGAGGCCTCGATTGTTCCCAGCGCGCCATTCTTAAATCGAAGGAGCGCCAGACCGTTGTCGTCCACGTCCGAGTAAATTCCGGAGACGTTGCTGATTGTTGCGAAGGCGCTTTGGACAGGTCCCAGAATCGTGCGCAGCAGGTGCACTGCGTGAGTGCCCATATCCATAAATGCGCCACCTCCCGCGAGCTCCGGATCCGCGAACCAGGCGAGGTCCGGCGAGTCGAACCAGTGTCCGTAAGCAGCGTGGTGGGCGTTCCGGTATCGGGCGTGCGTAATGTTCCCCAGGTCTCCGGAAGCGACCTTCGTAATGACTCCCTGGAGATCCGCTGAGAAGGGTTGGAAATAACCCATATGCACCACTGTTCCGTGTTCCCTGGCCAGGCCAACGGCTTCGATTGCCTCAGCGGTTGTTGTCGTAAAAGGCTTTTCGCAAAAGATGGGTTTGCCTGAGGGGATTGCAGCCTTGAGGAGTGGCAGGTGCCTGGTGTTTTCAGCACAGACGATGAATCCATCCACGTCATCTCTGGATATGGTGGCTTCGAGATTGTCGGTCCACTCAGTGTCGCATTCCTTTGCGAACCGTTGACCTCGTTCGGGCATATCATCCCAAATCGCGACCAAATTGCAATCCGGTTTCTCGGAGACCGCTTTCAAGAATCCTTTGGTGTGCGAGTGCGCTGCGGATAGAAAGACAATGTTGGGCATTGGGAACTCCTTTTCAAGTTTCTTTGGTAGTGGGAATCGGACCCGCCGTCAATCTGACTTGAGGTACCGATCGAACCAGTCGATGTGACGCTGTATGAAATCCTGTATGTGCACAGGCTTGGATATTCCGTGTCCCTCTCCTGAGTAGCGAATGAACTCGGCCGGCACACGGAGTTTCTTGAGGGCGA
Source organism: Gemmatimonadota bacterium (assembly GCA_002709665.1). Taxonomy (GTDB): domain Bacteria; phylum Latescibacterota; class UBA2968; order UBA2968. Next base: position 87,230 of record PAQK01000045.1, read on the forward strand.
TATAGAACTCCTCCCCCTGACCGATCGGGACGTCGTGGTCCACTTCACCGTGGGTGAGCAGCAGCGGTGTTCTGGTATTTGCGACGTGGGCGATCGGTGATCTGTCCCAATAGGCGTCGTGGGTCTCCCAGGGCTTTCCGCCGAATTCGTATTCCATCAAGAGTTGGTACATCGAAGTGCCATAAAAGCTGATGTGATTGCTGAGGCTCGCCTGCGACACGCCAGCCTTGAAACGGTCGGTCTGGGTGACGACCCAGTTGGTCATAAATCCGCCGTAGCTGCCGCCGAAAACTCCGAGGCGCTCAGGGTTGATCCAGGAATTCTGTTCGATGGCCGCGTCCAGGCCGATCATCAGGTCCCGGTAGTCGCCCCCGCCCCAGTCGTCGACACATCCGTCGGCGAACGCCTGTCCGTATCCGGAGCTTCCTCGCGGATCGATATAGACTACGGCGTAGCCCGCCCCTGCCAGAGCCAGATGGCTGAGTCGGAAACCGTGACCGTGAGACCCATGGGGACCGCCGTGGATTGACAGGAGTGCAGGATAGGTTTCGTCTTCGGTGAATCCTGTGGGTCTTAGAATCCAGCCTTGCACTTTGAGGTCGTCGAAGGTGCTGAACCAAAAGGGTTCGGAGGGAGCAAGACTGACCTCGCGGGACCATTTCGAGTTGAATGAGGTGAGTACTTTACCAGTTTCAGTGGTGAGGTCGACCGAATGCAGTTCGTCTGGGATATACTCACAGTTCCGCGCGAATACAAGTCGCTCACTGTTGAGACTGAAGCCTGAGATCTGGCTCGCACCCTGAGTGATCTGCTCGACGTTGCCACCGTCAGACGGCACGCGGTAGATCCGGCGTGTCCCCTGGTCAATTGCAGAAAAGTAGATGTGCTTCGAGTCAAGAGGCCACGTGGGTGAGCTCGATCGCCTGTCCAGACTTCCGCTGAGTTTGACCGGGACTCCCCCCTCGGCGGGCACGCGGTAGATCTCGGTATTTCCCGCAGGACTGTCCTTGGAGGCATTGCCCCGATCAGAGGCCGCACAGGCGATCCACCTCCCGTCCGGTGACCAGGCTGGGGAGAACTCGGGGCCGGGCGTGTCAGTGATTCGCCGTGTTTCGCCGGAATTGATCACAACAGCGAAGAGGTCGTTGTTGGCGTTGTTGTCCCAGTCGCCCGTGCGATTGCTGACGAAGGCGATTTCCCTGCTGTCCGGCGACCAGCTCAGGGAGTGATCGTCCTGGTCGCCCTGAGTGAGTTGCTTCGAGTCGCCGCCGTGGACAGGGGTGATCCAGATATGTGTAGGTTGATTTGGATTGAAGCCGCCCGACCACTTGTAGAACGTGCGGTCGATGACTTTCATATCATTCGCAGGGGTGACTTCCTCTGTTTCCACATTTCCACGGGTGACGCAGGCGATCCATTTGCCGTCCGGAGACCAGGCGTGACCGTTGTTCGCCCAGAGCGCTCCCCCGAGGCCGGCTTTGAAGTCCGTGAGCTACCGGGGATCGCCCCCTGCGAGATCGAGGATCCAGATCTGGGATTTTCCGCTTCTGTTGCTGGTAAAGGAAAGCCTGGTTCCGTCTGGGGACCACTGGGGTGAGTTGTCGCGCTTATCGCTGTGGGTGAGCTGGCGGGGTGCTCCTCCGTCCAGTTCGAGGAGATAAATGTTAGTCCCGACCTTGTTGGATTCGCGATCGGGACGGGAGACCTGGAAGAGAACCCGGGTTCCGTCCGGAGAGATCTGCGGTCTGGCGACGCCGGTGATTCGAAACAGGTCGTCAGGTGTGACGGATCTGCTCATGTATCACCTTACCTGTGTCAGGGATTAGCGATCTCTACATTTACTTCGAACACACTCACTGGGACGGCGATTCCCCAGGTTTCCAGGGCCTCCGGGTGCACCTCGCCAATGATCCCGTAGACGTGGCCGTCTTTGACGATTTCACCTGCTCGGCCAGGCAGGTAAGTGGGGTGATCGACAGGATTGAGTGTGTACTCAATTTGGAGATAGTAGGCCAGCGCTTCCAGGTGGCTCTGGATGTCAGAGAGATTCGCCTCCGCGTGAGCTTCCATTACGGAGAGGCGGATCTCCGTAATGGTGCCGTAGGAGTTGTCGGGGGCGAGTACTGAAACTTCCCCGACCTCAAAGATACGGTGTGGATAGATTGCCCTTCGGCTTATCCCTTCGATTCTCAGGAGTCCGGGGATCAACGAGGATCGGACAGCGCTGTAATGGTCCGACATTGGATTGGAGATTTCGACGACTGCTGCGTCGGGATTTCGCATACGAGTCGAAAGATCGCCCCTGGATGTGAGGATCGGGAGGAGGAATTCCTGGAATCCACAGCCTACCATAAGGTTACGGAATTTGTCGGACAGGTCCTCCTGGGGTGCTGGCTTGCCGACAGTGAAGTCATGTGGCATTTCGGGCTCGAAGGCATCGTAGCCGGTTGCGACAATGATGTCTTCGATGAGGTCGACCGGGTGCATAATGTCGTCTCTGTACGGTGCGGGTCTTGCCTGAATCGTTTGTTCATCGATGCTGACATCGCGGTAGCCCATAGCCACCAGAGCACTGGTAACTTGATCGGCCTGCAACTCACCGCCGATCATCCGATTGACTTCCTTCAGGTCGACCTGAATGCTTTCCGTTATGTCTACAGGGCATTGGATCTCTTTACCCCAAGGGGTGTCGTAAGGATATTTGACGGTAACCGGGAGGATCTTTCCGCCACGGTCTGCCATATTTACGGCCATTATGGCGATCGAGAGCAGGACAGCATCGAGCTCGGTGCCCGTTGCCTCGCAGAACAGAAACGAGTCACCAACTTCTACACGACCAAGCGTTTGGCTGTTGATTACTGGAGGCATCGAGAGGACCTCGCCACGATTGTCCCGGATAAGCGGGAATTGTTCGAAGGCCTCCAGCAGATGTGCGTAGACCTTTCCCGTGGGGTGATCACTCAGAATTTGCCGAAGGTCCATTTCTGATTCCGATTCCAGGGGGACAAATCGTGTGGTGCCCGGATCGACCGCGTCGAACTTGACAGGGAATTCGATGTCAAAAGCATCGTAAATGCCGATGGCCACAACATTCCTGCCGCGACCGTAGCCGTCCGCCAGTTTCTCCTGCGTTTCAATGAGCTGCTCGAGGACGGCGTAGTCCACTTGTATACCCTCGCAAGCGAAAGCGGCGATATAGGGTCGAATCGATTGCAGCCCGGAATCGACAATAAGCTCACGTTCCCGAGCCGGTCCCTCGAAGAAGGAATACACCTCGTGCCGCCCATTCCGATATCCCTTCAACAGCCGGGCAAGTCCTTCGGACGACCACAAATCAGGTCGGTTGGTATCCTTGAGCTGCACACGAAGATGTGACTCATCCTCTACCTTCACCTCCGCCTTCGCAGTCTCCAGCGCAGTCTCGAGTTCAGGCAGATCGTAGGACCTTCCTGCAAGCTTTTCGAGGTCTTCTTTTATGACAGATATTGTAGGCATAGACAAAGTCCTTAAAGCAAGAATGCGTCGTGAGTCAAGAGTCGGACCCGACCTCACCCACAGGCGGGAGTGTGTCTGGAGTTCCACATTTTCATGATCAACCTGTTCAGTTCCTCAGATAGCATCCGGGGGCTGGAGTTGGCTTTCGACGCTCGACCCAGGACCCTCGACTATCCTTCACCCTCTCTCATTGCGAACAAAGTCGAGGTCTGAGCTGAACAAATCCCGAATGTCATCTATCCCCAGGGCGACCATAGCCATTCTGTCCACGCCAAGTCCCCAGGCGATGACGGGGACATTGACGCCAAGCGGACGCGTGAGTTCCGGCCGGAACAGTCCGGCTCCGCCCAGCTCGATCCATCCGAGGGTAGGGTGCTTGGCCTGGAGTTCGACGGAGGGCTCAGTGAAGGGAAAGTAGTCCGGTACGTATCTTACTTCCTCTGATTGGGCGATCTCCAGGGCGAACAGTTTAAGCAGGCCCAGGAGGCTCCTGAAGTTGATGGATTCGCCGAGCACGATGCCTTCCACCTGAAAGAAGTCGGCGGAGTGCGTGGCATCCACGTCGTCCTGCCGGAAACAGCGAGCGATCCCGAAGTACTTGCCTGGAATGTTCGGTCCCGAGGCGAGCGTGCGAGCGGAAAGGGCTGTTCCCTGGCTGCGCAAGAGCAGCTGGCGCGATCGCTCCGGGTTGAATTCGTATCGCCAGCCACGCGAGCCCGTGTCTCCGCCAGTGCTGTGAGCTTCTGCGACATTGGAGAAGTAGGGTTCCTCCACCCTGTCTGAATGGGTCGGCTCCTTGACGTAATAGGCGTCGTGGATATTCCGAGCCGCGTGGAACTGGGGCATATACAGTGCGTCCATATTCCAGAATTCAGTTTCGACTAGGGGGCCTTTCATCTCCTCAAAACCGAGGGCGAGCAGTTTGCGCCTGGTGCTGTCCAGATACGCCCGGTAGGGGTGGTGGCGGCCTATCGTGATCCTTGGGGGTTTGATGCTGAGGTCATACCGACGGAAGTCGACCCCTTTCCATTCCCCTGATTGAAGCATCTCTGAGGTGAGCCGTGAGACTTCCTCGCCGGTGAGGTTGGCTTCGAGGATTCCCTGGAGCGTCTGCAGACCTGAGTCAGTCAGCCGATAGGAGCGTGTAGCGCGCTCCTCCACGCGAACCGGCGCTTTCCCCTTGCCACGCTTTGTCGTCTTAGCGCTAATGTACTCCTGGATCTCTTCGGGGAAATCCCCGAGGTCGAAGGTGGCTTCTTTACCCGCTTCCTGGAAGGGACCAAATAGCCCGGGCACCAGTCGCTCGGTATAAAAGGCCGCCCTGTCTGTATCTGCGATTTCGATGGCCGGCCCCTTCTGGTCGATGATTCTTTCTCCCTTCAGACTGCCAAAGGCGCTTCCCCAGTCACCTCGGTCAAAACGGGTGTCCGACTGCAGGTCTTTGAGCGTGGTTGATGGATCTTTGCCAACCTGCAGCAAGAGAGCGGTCTCCGGGGTGGCCCCCACATCCGCCTGTGCGACTCCCAGTTCGGTTAGGGAGACCACCGAGACGGTTAGCTCCTGGGAGATTTCGACCAGGTCCTTGGAGATCAGCCATTCAATCGCCCGACGCACTTGCCCCGGACCGATGCCCGCGGCCTCCGGCAATGTGGTATCCGTCTGCTCGTCCTCCTCCTTACCTTCATAGACACGAAGCGTCTGGATTTCGAGCGCGTGCAATGAGGAGAGATCTATTTTAGATTCTTGTGTCACCTGAGAACTCCTTGTTGGATCAAATCGACGACGGACGATAGACCGTGGACAACGAAATCAAAAGCTCATTCCGCAGACTTCGAGTGCCTGGAACAACCGAAGGTTGCGGAAGGTGTATTGGGAAGCAATGACATATCCTTCCTGTGGTTAGTGGTTCTCCTACCCTTGTGGTCCATCGTCTGCGGTCTGTGGTCGCTCCTGCTCTTGATTCTGTGCCACCTTAGTCTATCAAAAGAAAATCCCTTCCATCCTTAGGGACGAAAGGGAACCTTCCGCGGTACCACCCTATTTGCACTCATTCGAGGCCACTCGGCGGACAGCGAATTCTGTCCTTTTCTCATTTCGGCGAGATCGACCGGCTCGGCCTACTAACACGTTCGCATTCAGCCTTGCAGCTCCGGAGGGAACTTCAGCAGCTCGCTCCCCGGGAGAATTCTCAGTCCGGGATTCTCCCTCCCTTTGAGGCCGATGACAACCTACTTTCCTCCTTCACAGCTTTGGCCAAAAAATAGGATTGCCCCCTGGGGATGTCAAGGAGAATTGTCATTCATGGCAACAAATGCAATTGATACCCTCGGCTATTGCCTCATCGGATCTCTGGTGGTTGCAAATATTGGCAGTTGCAGTTATCTTCAATGGCCGATTTGGAGATATCGAATTCTAGTTCTGGAGCAACCGTGACGTTCATTCAAGCTGCATTGCTGGGATTGGTACAGGGGCTGTCCGAGTTTCTACCAATCAGCAGCTCTGGTCATCTGGTTTTGGGCCAGGCCTTGCTGGAAATTGATACAGGGGACATCACCTTTGAGGTGATCGTTCATTTTGGCACACTGCTGGCAGTGGTGACGGCACTTCGCGACCGGGTTTGGCAATTGGGCCTCGGATGCTGGAGGCGTGAAGTTGGTGCCTGGAGGATGGTCATGTATTTGGGAATTGGTACAATTCCCGCGGGTGTAGTCGGTTTGCTGTTTAAAAATGCCCTCGAAGCCACCTTTTCGAGTCCCACTGCGGCTTCTGTATGGCTCGTTTTTACAGGGGTGGTGCTTTGGAGTACACGATTCAGACAAGGTGTCAGGAAGGAGATCGGGTTGGTGGATGCGGTTCTGATCGGAATGGCCCAGTGTTTTGCCATTCTTCCTGGAGTCTCCCGGTCAGGAATGACGATCAGCGCGGGGTTATGGAGGAAGGTAGAGGGTGGTGAGGCTGCCACATTTTCCTTTCTTCTTTCAATTCCGATCATTGCTGGCGCCACGATTTTGAAGGTAAGTGAGATGGCATCCAATCCCCTTGTTGCAGAAGTCCTTGTCCACCTGGTGGTTGGTATGGTAATCGCATATCTCTCCGGAATTTTCGCCATACGGTGGCTGCTTAAACTGCTTCAGGGTAGTCGATTGGACCGATTTGCATATTACTGCTGGTTGGTGGGATTCGCAGGGATAGCATATTTCTGGAGGTAATTTGGTACCCAGAACGTCGGGTATTATCGCTTTGGCTGCGCTGGTGTCCATCATTCAGTCGTGTGGTACCAAACCCCTGGAGCTGGACGCAGACGACCTTACCAACATGCTTTCTGTATCCAATGTGGTAAAACAACCGGTTGCGGATCCATCGGACGCCTCCAGAATCTCGCGTGTGATCATCGACGTCGACGTAATTCACGTTGGTGATTTCGTGATCGATGTGCCATTTACAATGACTTGGGGACTTCGGGATCAGGACGGCAATCTCATCGGATCTGCATCTGCAATGCTTGCGGAAAAAATGGCACCAGGGGACAGGAGGCACGTCACTTTAAGCATATCGTTTCCCCCGCGTGCATCTCTGAGTGACCTTCAGGATGCTCTGACGTTTGATCCACTGCCTAAATCCCAATAGCGAAGAATTCGGCACTCTGGAGCCCCGGTCATCACCCAGAATTCGCTTGATCGACCCTTCAATATATCGTATTTTTCGTGGTCCTTTTCCCTCCTTTTTAGATATTTCCAGCCTGATTTCTCAGCATTTTTCCAACCACCTTTTGCTAAGAGAGTAATGCATGCAGCTATATCTGGTGAGACACGGTGAGTCCTTCAACAACGCTTTGGAGGAGGGGGTTTCTCGAGTTTTTGACCCGCCTCTTACTGAAAAGGGGGAACAACAGGCACAACTGGTGGCAGCCCACCTCAGTTCCGGTGGTGCGGCGCCAGATAAAATGGGGACCGCAGGCGATGTCCAGAATCAGGATGGCTATGGCATCAATCGGATTTTCTGCAGCGCCATGCTCAGGACCCTGCAGACCACAGCGCCGATTGGTAAGGCGCTGGGAATCGATCCGGAGATCTGGCTGGATGTACACGAGGAGGGTGGCATCTGGCTGGACGATGGGAATGGCCCGGTAGGCCATCCGGGAATTACAAGAAGCGAGATCGAGGATCGATTTCCCGGCTTCGTCGTGCCGGACAAGATTACGGAAAAGGGCTGGTGGAACCGACCCATGGAGACACAGGATCAATGGAAGGCGCGAGCGGCACGTGTGGCCAAGGCACTCCACGAGGACTATTCGGCTACAAATGACAAGATCGCAATTATCAATCACGGCGGTTTTGCCAATGATCTTCTCCATGCCCTGTTTCAGAACGCAGACCTGGATGAGATCTATTTCAGCCATCAGAATACTGCAATCACCCGTATCGATTTCGAAGATGAGGGACACATTCGGATGAGATACATGAACCGTGTGAACCACCTGACTATGGAGCTTGTGTCGTGAAGTGGTGCACCCTTGCGGTAGTAGTGTATTACGTAATCGGACCTGCATTGGCAGCAGGATCGGCGGCCAATGCGCTCAAGGAGGCTGAGGAGCATAACAACCGTGGCGTGCACCTGGCCGCAAAGGGGCAGTATGGCGATGCCGTAGAGGCCTTCAATTCTGCCATCAGGGCTGCACCGGAGATGGTGGTTTCGTACTACAATCTGGGTCTGGCCTACACGAGGATGGATGAGTTTGTGCGTGCTCAAGAGGCCTTTGAGACTGCGGTCAGAATTCGACCTGAAAATGGGAATGTCTGGTTTCACCTGGGCAGGGCGCTTCAGTCTCAAGAGAAGATCCAGGAGGCATTGGAAGCCTACACCGTAGCGCTTCGGCTCAAGCCTGCAGATCCGGATGTAAGGTTTTGGCTGGGCGTAGCGTCCTGGTTGGAAAAGGATTGGTCCCAGGCTGCCGCGCAATGGGAGGCCTTGATTGTCGAAAATCCTGACCACGCTGCGGTTCCCAAGGCGTGGGAGGAGCTCCCGAGAGCATACTTTAATCTGGGAACGGCTAGACGGGAATCGGGAGATCTGGACAAAGCCGTCGAGGCCTATAAGGAAGCTCTGAGGTTAAGACCCGACTATGCGGATGCCCACCTCAATCTTGGCGACCTCTATGGAGACAGTGGTAAGTACTCGCTTGCTCTGGCATCGTTGCGACGGGTGGAGCAGCTGTGGTCGGACGATATCCGTGTATATCTTGGTCTGGGTGTGGTTTATCTTGGCCAGGACAGCTTGCGACTGGCGCAGGATCAGTTCTCCAGAGCGCTCGAATTGGATAAACGTTCGGCCGAAGCTCAATATGGATTGGCAACCTCATACCTGAGACAGGGTAAGGTGGAAGAAGCCCTCAAATCCGCCTTGCAGCTTCTGCTGATGGCTCCCAACGAGACCAGAAGCCATAAGCTTCTGGCGTTTGTCCACGAACATAATGATGAGGGTGTGAGATACGGCGAGGGCTTTCGGGCCGAGGAGGCGATTCGTGCTTACGCGAACGCACTGAGGCTGGATCCGGAAGATGCAGGGATGTATTTTAGTATCGGCACGATATTCGGAAGAAATGGGAAGTGGCAGGAGGCATACAGGGCATACACTCAGGCGCTCGTGATTGATTCCCTGCACGCGGAGACCTTGAAGTGGCTACCCTTGGTAGAAGAAAAGTTGAGGGAGGGGAAAGAAGTGCAACGGTAACGATTCCAGGAGTAGTTTTCTCTAAACAAGGCAATTCGATTCGAGGTGACCAATGGCAAATCCGGAAGTGATTCTCTCAGGTTTCGCGGACGAGGGGCCCGTGAGCAAACGGGCTGAAGAGCAGTTGACGATGATGCGGGCCCTCGGCCTTTCCTACTATACGATTCGCTTCATCGACGTCGGCAACGGTGTGAAAAATGTAATGGAGCTTTCCAACGAAGAGATCGAGAAATTGAAGAAACTTCACGGTGAATACGAGATTCGGATTTCCAGTGTGGGCTCTCCAATTGGTAAGGTGAAGTTGGTGGACCAGGAGGACGGCACACAGAACCGGTTCGTTCCCTTTCGGGACTATCTGGCCAATGACGTGCAAAGGGCAATCGATCTTGCCCAGGCATTTGAAACAAAATTGATTCGGGGCTTTAGCTACTATCATCCTCACGGTGAAGATCCCTGGCCCTACCTCGATCAGGCTGCCGAGCAGCTTGGACAGATCGTTGAAAAGTGTGCGGGAGCCGGACTGGTGTACGGTCTCGAGGTCGAGGGCGATTTGATCGGTGCGGACGGTGATACGCTGATTGCTCTGTATGAGAAGATTGGCAGTCCGAATGTGTGCATCATACCTGATGTCGGAAACATGGAGGCGAAAGACCACAGTCCGGACAGCGCCTTTGAGCATTACATGAAGATGAGGCCGGGCGTGGGATGGATCCACATCAAAGGGTTTAATAATCCACCCGACAAAGAGATGCTGGCAGCTGCAGAAGCCAGAGGTCTGACGCGGTTTATTCCGGTGGATCGAGGTGATTCGGGCCACGAGCAGGTTTTGAGAGATTTCCGAACGGCGGTGCCCGAAATCCTTGAACGTATTACGCCACTGGGTGTGCCTGGCGTTTTTGTGGATCTGGAACCCCACGTGAAAGGCGGCGGCCAATTTGGTGGGGTGAGTGGTGTGGACGGATTCGGTGTGGCATTCCGTAGTCTTTGCAGGTTGCTGGATTATTTGGAGTTCGACTACCATCTGACCGGGTATGAGGACCTCTCGAATCCCGCTGAGTGAGTTCTGCATTATCGTCGGTGAAGTCCCTGATCCCGTGAGACGGTTTAGAAATCCTCCCATGAAGCTGGACAAACGCAGCCCGGGTCTGACCGGGCTTGGCTCGGGAGGGTCCGAGCTGACCCGGATGTGGTTGATGCTGTAATTTGAGAACAGGTGATCTCAAGTGTTCACCTGTTCTTCTTCATGTACGTCAGTCTCCAGGTGTGCTTGCGTGGTGAGTGGTGGGTAGTTATCATGCTGAAGCATATGTATGAATTTCGTATTCTGGAGATGTGGGTCAGTATGAGAGGAGAAGGGTGATGGTGAATGCGGGGACTGCCGCAGTAGATATAACACCTCCTCTGGGGACACTGATCCCAGGACTTTTCCACGAACGTTGCGCCGAAGTCATCAACGATCCGCTGCATGCGCGAAGTTTTGTTTTTGAGAAGGAAGGTGAAGGGATCGCCGTTGTGGTATGCGATCTCATTGGCGTGGAACGTGCATTTCTGGATCGTGCAAGAGAACGTATCACCAAGGATACAGGATTGGATCTGGAGCGTGTACTTATCTGTTGTACGCACACGCACACAGGGGCTCAAACCGGGGAGGATGCGTATACAGAATTTCTTATCGGGCGAATAGCCGATTCTGTAGCGATGGCATGGGAAGCTCGGAACCCTTCATTGATCGGCTGGGGATGTACCATGGAAGACCGAGTGGTCTTCAATCGCCGCTTCAAGATGAGGGACGGCACTGTTAGAACCAATCCGGGCATCGGGAATCCTGACGCGTTAGTACCTGCAGGACCGGTTGACCCAGAGGTGGGTGCACTTTTCCTGGAATCGGAGAACGGCACAGCAATAGGACTGCTGGCGAATTACAGTCTCCATTATGTAGGCGGTGGGGATCATCAAAGAGCGGTTTCTGCCGACTACTTCGGGATGTTCGGGCAGAAGGTTCAGCAACTCAAGGGTGAGTCTTTCGTGGCGGCTATGTCGAATGGGGCCTGTGGGGATATCAACAACCACGATGTCCTGGGAGACGGTAGGCATAAGAATGATCGGTACCAGCACACCGAACGGGTTGCAGCCCTTGTGGCAGCAGACGTTTACTGGATATGGAATGAGATTGAGCCCCGAGAGGATGTTGTGTTTGATGCAGCTATGGAGGAGGTAGTGCTCTCCCGAAAACCGGCGCCTACTGAAGAGGAGATAGCCAGGGCGAAAGATATCGAGGCGGGAGGCGCTGACCGGATGGGCGAGAGGGCTTTTTCCCGGAGAATCCTTGAACGAATGAAGGATGTTGACGAGGTGGTCCCAACGTGGGTGCAAGCCCTCAGGATTGGGGACTTGGGACTGGTGGGGATACCCGGGGAACTGCTGGTTGGGCTTGGGCTGGAAATTAAGAAGCGTTCTCCATTTGGGCAGACGATGATCCTCGAGCTGGCCAATGACAGTCTGGGTTATCTGCCGGATCGAAAGGCTTTTGAGGAGGGGGGATACGAGCCCGAGGCGAGTCTTTTTCAGCCCGGGGTGGGAGAGCAAATTGTGGATGTGGCGGTTGAGTTGCTGAACCGAATCAGGTAATCACAGGTGTTGTATGGATGCGGTGATCATGACTTATTGTTTGAAGAACGCATTACCGGATGAAGATCCGAGTATGGAAGATGTATTACGCCTGGCAGGAGCTGAGGGCTTCGACGTGGAGATTTATGGGGGGAGGTGGACCCCCTCTGAAGATCTGAGGACGGCCGCCGAATCCGCCAGAAAGGTCGCGGAGGCTTCAGGCGTCAGTGTTCCTGCGTATGGTTCGGGCACCAGGCTTGGACACCCGGATCCACAGACAGGATCTGACCTGATGTCCAAACTGAAGGTTGATGTGGAGGTTTGCAGGATCCTTGGGGCGAATGTTCTGACTTTCCCAATCATCGATTGTCAACCTGTGTCACCAGACCGCCTGGGTGCCGACCAGGGCATGTATTTCGAAAAGGCACTTCCCTATATTATCGATCAGGCCAGGGAGATCTCCGAGTATGCGTCGGGGCATGAGGTGGATTTGGCCGTGGTGAACCACTGTTTTCTGTGTTACCTGGGCTGGCATCAGAAGTGGATCTCAAAAATAACCGACAGGCCGAATTTTGGGGCGGGTGTCGATCCAGGAAATTACCTTCACTACGGACACGAAGATCCGGTTTCGGCATGCCAGCTGGTGGGTGATTGGGCGAAAATGGCGCGGGCAGGCGACATGGTGACGCGACCGGAGGAAGAAACCCTCGCGTCATTTGAAAGTGATGGGCGGCTGCCATTCTTTCAGTCTGTTGTGTTTGGTGAGGGTGAGATAGATCAGAAGGGGTGTTATACGAATCTGAAAGACGCCGGGTTTGATGGTGTGGTCTCGCTCAAGTCGGGCGGTCGGTCGGAGGATAGTCCGCTCGAGGCGATCCGCCGGTCGATGAGTAATCTGAGATCGTTGTTGAAGGCCATTTAGTGCAGACCCGGAGGTCTGCGCGGCGGTAATCAACCGTCCTTAATCGAACGAGGAGAATATGGCAGACAAAGTCAGAATAGGGATTATCGGAGCTGGAGATATCTTCAGGAGCAGGCACTTTCCCGGTTTGGCAAAGGTTGATGAAGCGGAGGTCGTGGCGATTTGTAATCGAAGCAAGGAAAGCGGTCAAGCGATTGCCGGTGAATTCGGTCTGAGCCCGGATATTATGACGGATCCTGACGCGTTGCTGGCGAGGGAAGATGTAGATGCGGTAATGATCGGCACGTGGCCTTACAAGCACTGTCCATTTGTTCTGGATTCTCTGGATGCGGGAAAGCACACATTTGTCCAGGCGCGAATGGCGATGAACCTTGCGGAAGCGAAGTCGATGTATGCCAACGCAAAAGAAAAGGGTCTGGTGACGCAGATTTGCCCGTCTCCTATGGCAATGAAAGGGGACTGGTTCGTACAAAGACTCATTCGTGAGGGCTATCTTGGTGATATTTACCAGGTGTACACGCGCTCGTTCAATGGAAGCAGCTGCGACCCATCGGTCCCACTCCACTGGCGTCAGATCGGACGATACTCTGGGCTGAATGCGCTGAATATGGGTATTCTGGTGGAAATCGTACAGAGGTGGGCGGGATGTATGAAGACTGTTGCTGCGCAGGCAGCGACGTTCATCAAGGAACGACAACTCGAAGGCGAAGAGGGAACAGGTCCTGTCGAACGGCCAGACGCCGTCCACATCATGGGCGAGATGCAGAATGGCGCCCAAGCGGCTTTCCTGTTTTCCAGCGTTGCAAGATTCGGCGTTTCCCCACAAGTGGAACTATATGGCAGTGAGGGTACCTTGATATACAAGTTGGATTCGGATGAAATTCTCGGTGCAAAGGCCGGAGATAGTGGCCTGGCCAAGCTGCAGATTCCAGCCGATGAGGTAAGAGAGTGGACCGTTGAAGCAGATTTCGTGAACGCCATAAACGGTGGTCCTCAGGGTGATACGAGTTTCGAGGCAGGCGTCAACTACATGGAGTTTACGGAGGCGGTTTTCAGATCTGTGGAGCGGAATGCTACGGTAAACTTGCCCCTCGTAGACTGATCCGGTGGCCTCCCTCACGTTACTTCATAACGAGGAATAGTAAATGGCGCCTTACGGCATAGCTGTTGTGGGAATGGGATACATTGGGATTGAACACATCAAGGCCATTCTCGACTGTCCTTCGGGCACTCTCGAAATGATTGTAGGGTCGGAGCGAAGCGCGGAAGCTCTGAAAGGATTGCAGGCAACTTTCGAAGCGCCGAAGGTGACCACCACCTACGAGGAGGCGATTACGGACGACGCTGTCGATGTGATTTACCTGTGCACCCCAAACCGAATGCACGCAGACGAGGCAGTGGCTGCACTGGAATCCGGGAAGCACGTGTTCTGTGAGAAGCCGATGGCTACGACACTGGACGAGTGCCGAAGAATGGTCGAGGCCGTGGACAGGTCGGGAAAACAGTTGATGGTGGGACATGGGGCGCGATTTCGTCAACTCCACCGGTCTGTGAAGTCTCTTTACGAAAAGGGAAAGCTTGGAGAGGCCTGTTTCTGCGAGTCCGACTACATCCATTCGCTGAAGCCATTCTTAGAGGGACCGGGACACCAGTGGTGGAGGCATCCCGACGAGGGTGAGTTCGCGGTCATAGGCGGGGCATGTCACCCGCTGGACCTGATGCGATGGATCGTAGGGGAGTTTGAGGAGGTCTCTGCGTATGGTGTCACGCGTGTACTCCACGATTTACCCTGGCACGATACGATTATCATGTCGCTCAAGTTCAAGAACGGTGCGGTGGGAAAATGTCTCGTATCAGTGGGGGCGCCGAGGCCGTACTCCATGACCTTCAGCCTGTACGGCACGGAAGGCACCGTGGAAGAGAATCGACTCTACTTGAAGGAGTTTGGTGACGTGGAGGAATTTGCGGAGATTCCGTTTCCGGTTCTGGGGGAGTTCCACGCTTGTCGGGAGGAGGCAGACCATTTTCTCAGATGCCTGGAGACCGGGGAGCGCCCGCTGATAGACGTACGGGATGGGGCCCGGACAGTGGCGGCTTGCCTGGCCGCTGCCGAATCGATCGAAACCGGGAAACCGGTGAAGGTGGAAACCCAATTCTAGTCCATGTTGAATCATTAGATGAAAGGATGTAGATGACCAGAATCGGCCTGGTTGCGTTCGATCTGGATGGTACGTTGCTGAACGGCCTGGGCGGCGCTTCAACACGGTCTATCGACACGCTGCACCGGCTCTTGGGGGCAGGTATTTCAATCGCCTCGATCAGTGGCAGAAATGTACAGAAGAGTCAAGCCCCCTTCGCTGACGACCTGGGATCCAGGTTTTTCGTAGGCAGCTATAACGGCGCATTGGTCCTGAGCGCTGCCGAGGGAGGAGATCGTAGGTTGCTCCTGGAGCAACGCCTGCCGAAACCTGAATTCGACGAGTTGGTGGCATTCGTCTCAGATCGGCGGATGAATTTTGTGTACTGTGGTTGCGAAGTTGATGGGGCCGGTGTCGATGAGGCTTATATGACGGATCGGGATACCGCATCAATACGAAACTTGAATACGCTAACCGGGATTGAGTTCGTATTCGACGCCCTGTTGTGTGATAGAATCCAGGATGGTGAATTGGGACCTTCGCCCAAGCTGATTCTGATGCCCGGGAACGAATGTCGCGACAGAACACTGGCCGAGGTGACCGAGATTTTCCGTGATCGCCTTTACATTGCCCGAACAGGGGATGACCGTATCGAGGTGATGCATCCAGAGGTGAACAAGGCGGTTGCTCTGCAATCCATTTGCAGTGCGTGCGGTGTGGATATGGAAAACACCCTCACCGTTGGGGATGGGGACAACGATCTTCCGATGCTTCGTGAAGCCGGTGTGGGGGTGTTGATGGGCAATGCGGACGACGAGACAAGAGCTTCGGCCGATACATCCGGTGTGGTGCACTGTCCATCACTGGAAGAAGAAGGATTTTCGAGAACGATCGAGCAATACGTACTGAACTGAAACCCCGGCTGGATTTTGTGGGAGAGGAAGATGGGCTTGCTGGAGCGGATACGGGAAGGGGAGGTGCTTCTATCGGACGGGGCTGTTGGGACCTATCTGCAGGGGAAGGGCTTGGCGATAGGAGATGCACCGGAAACCTGGAATCTGTCACATCCCGATGTGGTCCGTCAAATGGCCGCCGATTACTTTGCGGCCGGATCAGATCTGATGGCCACGAATTCTTTTGGCGGAAATTCTTTCAGACTGGGCCACCAGGGGCTGGAGGAACATCTGGAAGAGGTGAACCAGACGGCGGCCGCATTGGCCCGTTCGGCAGCTCCAGAGGGCGGACTGGTCATGGGATCGATAGGGCCCACGGGTGAATTTCTGGAGCCTCTGGGATCGGTTTCTCCTGGGGAAATGTATGAAGCGTTCAGCCGGCAGATGGAGGCACTGGTCATCGGGGGTGCTGACGCGTTCTGCATCGAGACAATGACCGCGCTAGACGAGGCCGCCCTGGCAGTAAAGGCTGCAGCTACTCTTGGCCTTCCGGTACTGGCTACAATGACGTTCGACATCGGACCTAAAGGCTTCGCTACCTCAATGGGCGTGACCGTTGAGACTGCGGCGGAAGGATTGGCTGAGGCCGGTGCGGATGTGATTGGATCAAACTGCGGCAGCGGGATAGAGCAGATGGTGGAGATCGCGAGGGCCTTGGGCAAGGCATCGCAGCTTCCCTTGATCATACAGTCGAATGCAGGTCTTCCGGAACTCGAAGATGGTGTCGCTGTGTATAAGGAGTTGCCGGAACACATGGCAAGCCATTGCGCCGAGCTGGTCGAGGCCGGCGCTGGAATTATAGGTGGCTGCTGCGGGACAACCCCGCAGCACATCGAAGCAATGGCTGAGGTCATCAAATGAGATTGTGGGTAGAGAGACGGGGATATGAGACCAAAGGAAAGGGTGATCGCGGCCCTTGTCCATCAGGAGCCCGATCGGGTGCCTACAGGCGAGAATCAGGTTGATGGGAAACTGGTGGAGCAGATTCTCGATTGCCACACACACTACAATATGGGTTGGCATGAGTTGGAAGCCATCTGGGCAGATGAACGCGACAGGGTGGTGTCGGATTACTGTGATTTCCACGTAGCCCTTCCTAGGGCTGCTTGAATGGGACTATGTACGCGTTCCCGTGGCGCCCGGCCAGAAAAGCGATCGAACGACCCTGTATGACCGGGCCATACTCCTGGTTGGATGATGATGGCTTCGAGGTGACCTTCAATCCTGATGCCGGCAACATCGCTGTACGTGGAGAGTTTCTGGAGATGACGATCGACGATCTTCCGGATCCTGACCAACCATTTGAGGTGGACCCTTCGGAATTGTAGATTGTCGATCATGTTGTCCGGGAGCTGGGAGATTCCGACCTCATCATAGCGAGATCTCCGGTTGATGGAACGTTTCCTTGGGGCAGCACGGTTGGGATGGAGTCCTTACTGATTCGGATGATCGAGGACCCCGATTTCGTGAAGCGGGCAACTGATGTCTATGTGAACCGGTCTATCGCCTATTTCAAGTGTTTCATTGAGGCCGGAGTAGATGCCGTGATGACCACGGATGATTGTTTGGACAACCGTGGACCGATCATGGGGGTGGATAAATGCCGGGAGTTTATTACACCTGGCCTGGAAAGGCAATGTGATGCCATACACGAATTAGGCGGATACTTTATCAAACATACTGACGGAAATGTCTGGGACATCTTGGACAGTTTTGTGGAAATCAGCATCGATATGTGGCATGGCATTCAGCCGAACGTGGGCCTGGATATGCAGTTGCTGAAGGAAAGGTGTGGCGGGAGGTTGTGTCTTTTTGGAGGAATCAACTCTGAGACACTGATCGAGGGTCCCGGCGAGAGGGCTTATCGCGAGGCGGAATACGCAATTCGGAAAGCAGGTCCTGGAGGTGGCTTCGTGCTCACTTGCAGCAACGTGCTACAACCTGGCACCCGGCTTGAGAATTACAGGATGGTAACCCGGGCACTTGGGGAATTTGGCGGGTAACCGATTATCTCCTGAGACAGTGGTATTGCTCAACCCTTATTCTGGCGGATTCGCTTCGAGTGGATTATTGAGGTCCGAACTGCTGGACACGATGTGGTCTTGCATCGCCTGCCTGGCAGCCTCGGCGTCTCTTTTGTTGAGGGCGCATAAAATCTGCCTGTGCTCGTCCCTGGACAAGATCGCACGCTTTTCCACTGTGTTTGTAGCAGGTTGCTCGAGACTATTCCTGATCCACTCCTGGAGATGCCCGCGGATCATTCCAAGGAGGTTGTAGAGAATGGAGTTCTGGGTGGACTGAGCGACGGTCAGGTGGAAATTTAGATCGTGATTCAGGAAGAGGTCGGGTTTGTCCAGACAGGCTTCAAGGTCTCTGATGGTCTGTTCGATGTCTTCCAGGTCTTTCTCTGTCGCTCTCTCGGCAGCGAGGTAGGCGGTTTGGGATTCCAGCATGATGCGTGTTTCGATGAGGTCTCGTGCCTCCTTCGGGTCCAGGATCAGTCCCCATTTCATCGCCCTCTCAAGATACTGATTGTTGCTACTGACAAAGGTTCCTTCCCCAATCCTCCCGTCCAGTATCCCCATAACCGCAAGAGGCCTCAGGGCCTCCCTCAGAGATGTGCGACCTACACCAAACTGCTTGCACAACTCTCTTTCAGGCGGTAGTCTGTCGCCTGCTCCAAGGATTCCCCGAGAAATCAGATCGATGAGCTGAGATACAATCTCATCACTCAAAGAGGTCTTGGTGACACGCTTGAGCGCGACACAGGGAGTTGATGCTTCAGTCATGCGAATCAGACCCTTGAATTGTGAGGGCAAAATGTTGTTTAATAGAATTTTGTTCCGGTTTATCTATATCGATGCTCAGCCGTGCTTTCACCGATGAGAATTGCCTTTACAAATCCAGATGATTGCCTTAACCTTTAGTCGAAATTGGTCAGACCATCAGACAAATAATAGTTCAAGCGCGACACAGATGTCAAGGGAATTTGATATTTTGACAGAATTGACCGATGAGAGGGTGGTTGTATGGGTTTAACGAAAGACCTGGGATATCGGATTGAACTGGTGTCTATGGACCCTCATTTTCACAACATCACAATTGCGTTTCATCGACAGGACCTGGATACTGGGCCGGCATACCTGATCAATAGCTATAGCGTAAAGGATGGTACCGATGACCGGATCGCCTTCGTCCGAGGGGCGATGCAGACGCTTGGCGGGATGGTGACGACTTCCGCGGGCTTGCTACAGTTCCCCTGCGGTGAACCCCACGAGCTGGCTTGTCGGAGGTTGTTTTTGGATGCGTGCAAAGTAGACCCAGACAGCACCGTAAATGTTCGTCCCCTGTACGTTCTGGACAAGAAGTCAGGGTTGGACATGGTCGTTAGCAGCCTTGGCGATGGATTCTACAATGTGAGTTCAAAGGGAGAGAGTAAGAAAAAGGCATCCCGAATATCGGCGCTCACTGGTGGATTGATGAAGCTCGGGGAATTGCATGCCGTTGAAGGCAGGGAAGATCAGGCGGCATTCCCTTGTGGCCATGCTCACGATGCGCTTGTGGGCGTCCTGCTGGTACGGGCCCCCAACGTGCGTGCGGCATTGCGCGAGCAGGAATTGGCCGCAACTCGGGGCGTCCTTGCATCGCCGAGCCAACAAAGGTAAGTGTGACTGTTCCACCTGGTTGTGGCACGTCTTAGCTATTCAGGAGTATTCGAAATGGTAAGTGGTACTGTTGGACCAATGACTGGACGTGAACGGGTGCTGGCAGCGTTGAACTTCGATCCGGTGGACCGTACACCGGTGTGTAATCCGACATCAGTTGCGACCGTTGAATTGATGGATCTGGTGGACGCACCCTTCCCTGAGGCTAACAGGGATCCGGAACTAATGGCCCGCCTTGCCGCCACGGGATACACGGAGCTAGGTTTCGACACGATCATGCCGGTGTTCTCCATCATCCAGGAGTCGTCTGCCCTCGGGTGCAAGATTCAGTGGGAGCAGAAAGACAATTGGCCTACGGTGAAAATGGGGGAGCCCATCTGGGAGGATGTTGAAGATATTCAGATTCGGGAGGATTTCCTGACGCACCAGGACACCAACTGTGTCCTCGAAGCGATAAGGATACTAAAAGACGAGTATGGCGACGAGGTGGTGGTGATCGGGAAAACAATGGGTCCGTGGTCCTTAGGGTACCATTGCTTTGGGGTTGAGCCGTTTCTCTTGATGTCTCTTGATGATCCAGACAAGACGAAAAAATGTCTGGATCGTATGAAGAAGGCGACCATTGATTTTGGCGTTGCCCAGATAGAGGCCGGGGCAGATGCGTTAACGCTACCCGACCATGCTACCGGTGATCTGGTAAGCGGCGAGTACTATGAACGATACCTCCGAGATCTGCATATCGAGTTTGTGGAGGAGATCCCTATTCCACTCATCCTGCACATATGTGGGAGAACGGTGGACAGGATGGAATTCATCGCGCAGACCGGTATGGCTGCCTTCCACTACGATTCCAAGAACGAACCGGGTGAATCCATGGAAGCGATGAAGCAACGCATTTCGCTTGTGGGAAATATCAACAACCCAGAGACACTCTTCTCCAAGGGTCCCAGGCAGGTCCGGGAGGAAGTGGTCCAGAACCTGGAGTCTGGCGTGCAACTCATCGGTCCGGAGTGTGCTATTCCCCTTCAGACGTCAATAGATAATCTCAAGGAAATACCCAGGGCAGTCAGGGATTGGCATAAGGAGAGAGAGAACTAGATGGCCGAGCTTTCAGACATCCAGAACGAATTTATCCGGGATGAAATCGAGGAATTTCTCGAGGTGGAGGAGGAGCGGGATCGAACGGTGGAGTTGTTCGCCAATGTCAGTCCTGAGATGCAGGCGATTGCAGGAGCCTTGATTGAAGGTGAACACCATGTAGTCGATGACTTGACGCGTCAGGCCCTGGACGTGGGGACCGAGGCACTTGAAGTTATGGATGATGGGCTGATCGCCGGAATGAGCATCGTAGGAATCAAGTTCAGGGATAACTTTATATTTGTCCCCGAGGTGCTGGCTTGCGCACGTGCAATGAAGGCAGGCATGGCGCACATCGAGCCCATCCTGTCAGAAGCGGGTATTGAGCCCATAGGGACAGTGGTTATGGGAACCGTGAAGGGAGATCTGCACGATATCGGCAAGAATCTATGTATCATGATGCTGCGTGGATCGGGTTTCGAGGTTTGCGATTTGGGGGTGGATACGTCGGAGGACGAGTTTATAGACGCGGTGGAAGAGCACGGGGCAGGATTAATGGGGATGTCAGCTTTGTTAACCACGACGATGCCGAATATGGGGAAGACGATCGAGGCCTTCATAGATGCGGATATGCGTGAGGAGGTCAAGATTATGGTGGGCGGCGCACCGGTCACACAGGACTTTGCCGATGATATGGGTGCCGACGGATACGGGAAAGACGCTGTCGCATGTGTGGAATTGGCCAAGCGTCTGCTCAAGGAGAAAGAGGAAGAGTTGGAGGAATAAGGCTGTCCAGCCACATCGGATAGGGACGGGAAGGCCTATGGGCAAAATAGAAAAAGAAGAGATTCAGAAACGTCTCGACAGGATTACGGAAATCTTTACCGAGATCGTCGCCCACGCAGATGTCCAGACTGCAGACAGGTGTCCTTACAAGAATCGATATAATGAGTGCACGGCCGTGTTTGGATGTAGAAATCAGAGGAAACCACGTCTTGGCGGAGAACTCAAGATGTGTGGTGGTGATGACAAGCTGGATTACCGAAATGCATGGGAAACAGGGGAGGCCGACTACAAGGGAAAAGCCCCTAAGGGTTAATTCGAAACGATGGCGTATATCCGCTGCAATGATGTAGAGATGGAACTCAAAGTTGGCAAGACGGTCTTCGATTATGCCGATGAGTTGGCTGTCCAGGTGCCCACCTCGTGCCATAGAAACGGGATCTGCCACGAGTGCATCGTAGAGGTAGAAAAAGGATTGGAAGCACTGAGTCCCCGGACAGAGGCAGAGTCGTTCTTGACAGGGGAGTACCGGTTGGCCTGCCAAGCCAATGTGGTATCCGAGAAAGTCTGCGTCAAATTCTCACCTCTGCGTCGAACCCCCAAAATCCTGTCGGATAGAGATCAACGTAAGATAGACCCGGACCCTCTGGTAGTGCGCCAGGGGGATTCTGTTTTGTACGATGGTGAAGTGGTGGATAGATACAGAGGACATTTATATGGGATCGCCATTGATCTGGGTACCACCACAGTAGTAATGGATCTGGTTGATCTCGAAACCGGGGAAGGCGTTCACACAAGTTCGTTCGAGAACCCACAGCGGTTCGGCGGCAGCGACGTGATGCACAGGATCACATACGATGGCGAGTGTAAGGGAGAGCTCCAGAAAGCCATTGTGAATGCAATAAACCACCAGATTGGTGAGCTGTCGGATGAGATGGGGTTTGAGAGGCAGGAGATCTACGAGATTGTGGTAGCAGGGAATTCTACGATGCGGGACCTGTTCTTCAAGCTGGACGTTCAGGGAATCGGCCAGCGACCCTACAAGTCAATTGTGGAGCTTGAATTCTCGGCAGGTCGGACAAACCACACCGCATTGCTCGAAGGCTGCCGAGGACTCGGGCTGAGGGCGAATCCCAAAGCAAAGGTCTACGGGTTGCCGTTGATTGCCAGTCATGTGGGTGCCGATGCCGCCGCGGACCTGGTCGCTGCGGATATAGACGGAACTGGTGAGACCGCAATGCTTGTTGACGTAGGGACAAACACGGAGGTGATCATTGGTGCCGAGGGGGGACTGCTGGCGGCTTCATGCCCTGCAGGACCGGCTTTCGAAGGGGGTGGCATCCGCTACGGGATGCCCGGTTACGAGGGCGCGATAGAATCGGTGTGGCATGAGAATGGGTCATTCGGTTACAGGACGATCGGAAACCGAGATCCGGAAGGAATCTGTGGATCAGGTCTCATCGATCTGATCGCGACGCTCCGACGAAATGACCAGATGGCGCCTAAGGGAATTTTCTCCGATAAGCGATACGAGCTCGATATCGTGCCTGAATTCGGCATTACGTTTTCCAGAGAAGACGCCAGCAATCTTGCCCAGGCCAAAGCAGCAAACTACTGCGGCCAGTACATCCTGATGCGTCATTTCGGCCTGGGTCCGCAGGACATACACCGTCTGTATCTCGCAGGCGGGTTTGCGAATTATGTCAACGTAACAAACGCGATAGAAATCGGTTTTCTTGCACCTGTGCCCGAAGAACGGATATCCAAGATCGGAAACGCCTCTGTCCAGGGCGCACGGGAAGTGTTGCTGGACAGGTCCAGGCGCAAATCCATCGAGACCCTGGTCTTGGGGATCGAGCACGTAGAACTGGAGACCACACCTGACTTCTTTGAGGTTTTCGTTGAAGGATGTCAATTCAAACCAATGTTTGATTGATGCAATTTGGAGTCCAGGTAAACAACGCATGTTAGGGTACACTATAATTAGCCAGTTCTCGAGGCTGGTTCGGAGCATGGCCAGATTATGTCCACTGTCCATCATTCTCTTCTTTGGCGGGTGCGAACGGAATGATCCTGTCGGGTTCGTGACGCTGGGAGACGGTAGTGCCTACCTGATGGCGCACTTCAGGGGAGATGGCAGCGAGGGCCTTTTCTATTCCTATAGCCTTGACGGTTACAATTGGGTCAGCCTGAACAGGGAAAAGCCCGCATTGATTCCTCAGGTTGGCTCCAAGCTGATGAGAGATCCGTCGATACTTCACACGGATGATGGACTCTATCACCTGGTTTGGACTTCTGGTTGGCGTGATAGGAGTATTGGATATGCCAATTCCAGAGACCTCGTGAACTGGTCGGAACAGAAGTCCGTTCCCGTTATGGTCTATCAAGCCGGCGCGAAGAATGCCTGGGCACCCAGTCTTGCCTTTGATAGTCAAAAGAGAGAGTTTCTGATTCTCTGGTCTACAACGATCCCTGGACAGTTTGCGGACACAGATTTTGTTAATGGCGATGGTGAGATCTGGAACCATCGGCTCTATTCGGCGCGCACACATGATTTCGTTGACTTGAAGGAACCCGGTGTCTTTTACGACCCTGGGTATAGTGTGATCGATGGATGTGTTTCGCAGATCGATAACGAATACGTACTTCTGTTCAAGAACGAAACGGAGGATCCGCCTGAGAAGAACATCAGAATCGCCTTCAGCAAAACTATTGAAGGCCCCTACGAGAGTGTCGCGAAGCCGATAACCGGAAATAGTTATTGGGCGGAAGGACCGGCTCTCACAACCGTTGGGGAAGACTGGGTAGTATACTTCGATAAATACAGAGAACAAAAGTACGGCGCTGCAATGTCGAAAGATCTGAGGACCTGGTCGGATGTTTCAGCCTCTGTGAATTTCCCCGCAGGCGTTCGACATGGCGGGGTGGTGATTGTGACCCGAGATATGATAAATGCGCTGTTGGCCTGGACCGCAGAATGACGCGATCCTTTTCCTGGTTATGGATTACACATGATTTCCTTCCTTGAAAGACTTCGCAAATCTGATCCACTGGTTTATGATGGCGGTTTTGGATCCCAGTTGTTTGCACGTGGAGTAGAACTGACGAACAGCACGTTGGCCAATGACCTGCATCCGGAAAAGGTCGTGGACATTCACTCTACCTATATTCGCGCTGGTTCAAGAGCGATTGGGACAAATACCTTCGTGGCTTCGCCTCTTCATCTCGAGATGGCGGACAGGGAAGGCCACGAAGCGGACAAGATCTCCAGGCTTGGGGCGAAGCACGCACGAACAGCCGTCGAAGCTTCGGGTAAAGATGTCTATGTGGCCGGCTCGATTGGTCCCTCACCTGGCGCAATTGAGGCCGACGCCGGGGATGCCGAGTTTGGTATTGCGAATGAGAAAGTTCGTGATGCCCACGAAAGAGTGATCCACGCGCTGGCTGAGGGTGGCGTGGATTTCTTCTGCATCGAAACGATGTTCTCAGTGAAGGAGGCTTCGATCGCAGTGGATGTGGCAAGGCGAACAGGAATCCCGATCGCGGTCAATTTGACGTACAAATACACGAAGAACAGGAAGACCGGAGAGCCACTGTACCGCACGGACTGGGGAGATACAGCAGGATCTTTGCTGGATGTTCTGGCCGAGGGTGAACTGGCCGAAGGTGACAATCTGTTGGAATCCGTGGATATCCTGGGGTTGAATTGTGGTGCGGAGGCCAATCACAGCGAGCATACGGGTATGCCGTACGCGATCAGGGGTATTCGGCAACTCAGCCAGGAACTGGGTGCAAGAGGAATTGCGTCCAAACGGATGATGGCATATCCGAATGCCGGTCTGCCAAAATTGGATAGACAGACCAGGCAGACCGTGTACTCCCAAACACCGGATGAGATGGCAGGGCAGGTCGGAGAGTTGCTCGCCGCGGGTGCGTTCATAGTGGGCGGGTGTTGCGGCACAGGGCCGGAGCATATAGGTGCCTTCAAAAAGATGGTGGACGAACAGTGCCAGCCATGACGTCCTGGGCATCGACATTGAATTGAGGGATTTCAAGCATGTCGAGGTATCAAGTCCTGTACTGGAAGGACATTCCAGCTCAAGTGAGGGTATTCACCGGCAAAAGGGCCGTTTCCAGGCAATTGCCGGAAAGATTTCAGCTCGAAATCGATAGAGTTGCGATGGTCGAGGGGCTGGCAGGTACCGAGGCGTACCTGGATCAGTGGAGATGGGATGACAAGGTAGAGCGTGACGGCGAAGGGGAAGAACTGTTGGATGAGATCGTGTCGGAACTCGTGGCGGCATTTGACCATGACCTGTAGAGATCAAGAGCGTGTTTAGATGAACACTGTTTTCATTCTGAGTGACCGTCATAATGCCGAGTTTGCGGGCTGTTACGGAAATACGATTACCCGGACCCCGAATATGGACGCTCTGGCTGAGACGGGCCTCCGATTCGAGAGCGCCTACTGCGTGAGCCCGATCTGTTCGCCGACAAGAGCTGCGATGATGACCGGTCGATACGTTCACGAGATTGGGGTGTGGGACAACGCGTTTACATACGGGGGAGATCACGAGGGCTGGGGTCGCCACTTCTCGAGTAGTGGTGTCAGGTTTGCGACAATAGGTAAATTGGATTTTTGTCCGGGAAGCGACTGTGGGATTCAGGAGTCGTATCTGGCCACACATCGGGACAAACTCGATATACATTCGCTTTTCAGGGAAGAGGAAATACTCCCTAGGGACGATCTGTTCCGAAGACACCTTGAGACCGGACCGACAGACTCGATTTGCGCATACTCCGAAGATCACGAAGTGGCTGAAAGGGCCTCCAGATGGCTGGAAGTGGAAAGGCCCGCGGATGAACCCTGGGTGTTGTTCGTGAATTTCAACAACCTCCACCGTCCGTGGCATCCTCCAGAAGATTTGTGGGACCACTACGACCCACTTGTCGTTCTCGATGAATTGGATGAGAGGTTCACAGAAGACTTGTCGCGCCTTCATCCATATCATCGTATATTCATTCGACACCACAATGGTGAGCGGCTGGGCGGCGAGACCATGCGACGTGCTCTGGTGGGATACCACGCGTCATGCGAGGTCCTGGACGGCCACGTTGGCCAGGTTCTTGAAGCAATAGATCGGGCTGGTATCCGTGAGGAAACCATGTTGATCTACGCCTCCGACCACGGCGGGGCTTGTGGTGAACACCGAAACTGGGACCACGGCGCCACGTATGAGGAGTCGATTCGGTGTCCCATGATTCTCAACGGTCCGGACATTAGGTCAGGTGAAGTTGAGGCTTCGGTGGTTTCGATGCTGGACGTGTTTCCCACCGTGTGTGAGTCCGTGGGTAGCTGTTTGCCGAGAGACATTCGAGGCCAATCGCTTCTCGGATTGGCTCGTGGTGAAGGGGGTGTGATCGCACGGGATGTTGCGCTTACAGAATACCACGGAGCAGGCATGCCGGGCAGCGCGTTCTCGGTGAGATCGGGAAGGCATAAATTCGTAGAATGCGTTGGCGAGCGACCAATGTTGTTCGATCTGGAGGAAGATCCGCACGAGATGTCCGACCTGGTTGTTGATTCTGTTGACGATCCTGCAGTGCATCGAACGATTGAGCAGATGCGTGGGATTCTGGAGGCGATTTGTGATCCCGGAGAAATAGACAATCGTGTCAAGCGGGACCAGCGAGTCCGAAGACATGAGTTGGCCAGAACCGGTCAGTTGTACCAGGAGATGTGGAAGCGTGGGTATGAGCGCAGAAGCGACCAGCTTGTTCCACGGAACCAGGAGTTCCGATAGCTAAATGAGGCCCGAGATCTGCAGAGTCCTGTTTGGCAAAAAGGCTACCGAAAGGAGACCAGATGATCATTCGTGGGAAGATTGTTGGGACGGCAGATCCCGCTACGGTGACCGTTGAGGGGAAACAGATCGCTTCTGTGGAAACCGGGGCTGCAAAGGGCGGGGAGTTAGGTGGAGATGATGTTTGGATTTCTCCCGGGATTTTCGATGTTCAGGTAAACGGTGCCGGAGGTGTGAGCTACAATTCAGCCGAACTGACGGTCGATGAGGTACTAAAATCCTGCGAGTGGCCGTATAAGGCGGGGACACCACTGCTCTGCCCCACCATCACGACCTCTCCGGTCGATCAGGCGTTAGCAGCATTGACTGCACTCTCCCAGGCGTGCGAGGAGTCCGCAACTGTCCGAGCGTCTTTTGTCGGATTTCACGTCGAAGGTCCATATATCGCCTCGGAGGATGGCCCTAGGGGAGCCCACCCTCTTGAGCACACACGAGATCCCGACTGGGAGGAATTCTGCAGGTATCAGGATGCGGCCGGCGGCAGAATAAAGATATTCACGCTTGCACCAGAACGAGAAGGGGCGTTGGCCTTCATTGAAAAGGCAACAGCTTCCGGGGTGATCATCTCTCTTGGTCACACCGGTGCAACCCGGCAACGCGTGCGAGAGGCAGTTGAGGCCGGGGCAAAGATGTCGACACACCTGGGTAACGGAGCCCATGCCACATTGCCGAGGCACGATAATTACATCTGGGAACAACTTGCTGCGGATGAGCTGTGGGCCGGTCTGATTCCCGATGGTCACCATTTGCCGGGGCCTGTCCTGAAGAGTTTCTGCCGGGGCAAGCAAAAAGAGCGTGTGTGTCTTGTCAGTGATGTGGCTTCCATCGCTGGATTACCTGCAGGTGTGTACGACAGGGTTTACGGCGAGGACCGGGTAGAGATTCACGAGAACGGAAAGATCTCTCTGGCGGGTACGCCGTATCTTGCCGGTGCTTCATTGTTCCTGGACAAGGGCATTCCCAATACGGTGGCATTCACGGACGCCTCCCTGGAGGATGCGGTTGAAATGGCGAGTATCAATCCCGCGAAACTTCTGGGTGTGGATGATCGTCTTGGTATCGTGGAGCCTGGAAAAGAGGCAAGCCTGACACTCTTTCGATGGGAGGAAGGTCAGGACGTCCTGGATATTGTCGCTACGATTGTTGCCGGCGAGGTCGTCCACCAGGGTTAAATCACAGAAGAGATGCGTAACGGGTAGGGGCGAGGGGTTGCGCCCCTACTGTCTTTTCTGGTTACGCAGGACCTTGAATATGACACGAATTCGTGGCATTGTTGAGCGTGTAACCTATCAGAACGAAGAGAACGGATACACGGTTGCTCGCTTCAAACCCGATGGCAAGGGCGCCGGTCTTGTCACTGTGGTGGGAAATGCCTTGCCCATGAGCGCAGGGGAGTTCCTGGCGCTCGAAGGGGAATGGACGAGTCACACGCAGTACGGACGACAATTCAAAATCGATTCCTATGAGAAGGTACGTCCTGCTACTGCTGAAGGGATGAAGAGATACCTGGGTTCCGGGCTCATCAAAGGAGTAGGACCTGTTACCGCGACAAGAATCGTGGATCATTTCGGTACCGATACGCTCCAGGTTATCGAGGACGAACCAAGGCGACTTTCGGAAATACCGGGACTGGGCGCCAAACGCGTAAGTTTGATCATGAAGGCGTGGCAGGAACAGAAGGAAATTCACAATGTGATGCTTTTTCTGCAGTCGCACCAAGTGGGCACCGGACACGCGGTAAAGATCTGGAAAAGATACGGCCAGGAGGCCTTGCAGGCTATTGAGGTGAACCCCTATCGCCTCGCCACAGATGTCTGGGGTATTGGGTTTCAAACGGCGGACCAAATTGCCCGGAAGATGGGCGTTGAGATGCACTCGGAGCAGAGGATTCTTGCCGGCATTCGGTATGTACTTGAGACATCGGGAGAAAAGGGCGGCCACGTCTATCTCCCGAGAAGGGAGCTTGTCCAGACGTGCGCGGAATCTCTGGAGGTCCCCGGTGAGATGATAGAGTCAAGTATCGATGGATTGGCCGCCCGTGATGAGGCGGTTCTTGAGGCAGAACGGGTCTACCTTCCACCATTGTTTTATTCAGAAAAGGGGACTGCTACGCGGATTCATCAGTTATCGAGTATCCAACGCATCGAGACTGGTGATATCCAGCAAGAGATCGCGTCCATCGAAAAACGGGATGGGATGATATTTGCGAGATTACAGAAGGTGGCTCTGGAGAAGGCGCTATCCAATAGCCTGCTTGTTTTGACGGGAGGTCCTGGGACAGGTAAGACCACTACAATCAAAGGGTTACTGGCATTGCTCGAGGCACGAGGCAAGGTTGTTGCCCTAGCGGCTCCCACCGGTAGAGCGGCAAAACGGATGTCGCAGGCGACTGATCGAGAGGCCAAGACGATTCACCGACTGCTCAAATTCAATCCGTCAGATATGGCGTTCGAGAAAAACTTCGAAAACCCACTGGAGGCGGACGCAATTATTGTCGATGAAGTATCTATGGTGGATGTTGTTTTGATGAACAGCCTTCTTCGCGCAATCCCCATCAGTTCCACTCTGGTTCTGGTGGGTGATGTAGACCAATTGCCCTCTGTTGGGCCCGGGAATGTCCTGAAGGATATCATCACCTCTGGGGTGGCCGAAGTCGTGGGGTTGAATGAAATATTCCGTCAGGCTCAGACCAGCAGCATTGTGATGAATGCCCATACCATTCTGGCTGGAGAATTTCCTGACCTTCGACGTGACCGTGAATCGGATTTTTTTCTACTTGAAGATGAAGATCCCTCCCAGGTCTGCGAAGTCATTGCGGAACTCTGCAAAACGAGATTACCTCGGACATACGGGGTGGATCCCTTGGAGGACATCCAGGTACTCACTCCCATGTACAGGGGAGACACAGGCGCAACAAACCTGAATGGGGTCCTTCAGAATGTGCTGAATCCATCGGGCAAGGAGTTTCAGCGGGGGGGATCCAGATTTCGCGTGGGCGACAAGGTGATGCAGGTCCGCAACAATTATGACAAGGATGTGTTCAATGGTGATATGGGACGAATCGAATCGATCGATGATGATGCCCAAGTCCTGGCGGTCAGATTTCCGGACAAGCAGGTAGAGTACGAATCTGCTGAACTCGATGAAATCGACCTGTCATACGCCATTACCGTCCATAAGAGTCAGGGATCAGAATATCGCATAGTTGTGTTGCCGCTTACCACTCAGCATTTTGTGATGTTGCAGCGAAATCTGCTTTATACAGCAATAACAAGGGCGCGAGATCTTGTGGTCATCGTTGGATCGCGCAAGGCCTTGTCTATAGCCATTCGGAACAACCAGGTATCTGAGCGATACTCCTCGTTGCCCGAGCGAATACGAATGAGCGACTATTCATGATACAAGTGTTTAAAATATTGACCATTATCCTGACCATACTGTCTACAAGCGTGACGGTTCAAGCCCAGGGGGGGATGACATCCCTGATCAGGAAGGCTTCCACACCCGAGTCCGTGATTGGTTTTCTGATTGAGGCATCCTTTGTGTCATCGCCGGATGTTCTCCGGAGGCTTCACAGCTACAGTAATTTCTCTCCTTCTGAAATCCAAACCATGACACGTCTCTCCCGGGCTCTATCCGCCGAGGCGATCAGGAGGCAATCGGAGCTCCCTCCGGAGACATTACGGATGATCGACCGTGATTCTGAGTTCAGTGATTCCATGATGCGGATCCTGGAGAAGCGATCCGAACATCGAAATGGAAGTCCTGTCCAGACAGTTTCGCCCGCTTTCGAGGCTTTCGTGTCAAGGCATTCGGAGCCTTCTGCGGTGGAACTGAGACAACTGTTGAGGGCGATGGATTCAGATGAATTCAAGGCATTCCTGTCCCGGAATTCCACTACCAAAGACCCAACTCTCGTTCGAAACAGATCCGTGGCTTCCCAATTGGAGCTTCGCATCTTCCTGGGTCGGTCAACCGATTGAACCTATTCCCTTCCGCTTCACAATTTCTCCTCATCCTGGGCATTATGAGCACGTGGTTGCGTTGCGAAGGTCTCCGCCTCACGCCGAGTCGTAGTTCTATTCGGAGAAGATGACAATGGTCGAAAATGAACTGAAAGCTCAAGTCGACAATCTGATTCGCATAGGTATTGCACTATCCAGCGAACTGGATATCGACGAGCTGCTCGAGATGATTGTGGATGAGTCGCGCAGATTTACACGAGCTGATGGGGGGACCCTGTACATCCTTAGCGATGACAAGAAGTATCTTCGCGGGAAAATCGTTCAGAACGATACACTCGAGACCCGTATTGGAGGCACGAGTCCCGTGGAGATAGACGAGCAAGTTTTTGCACCTATCCCGTTGGCCGTGGATGGCCAGATGAACCATGCAAACGTTTCCGCCTTTGTTGCAAATACGGGCAGGTCGGTAAATATCGAGGATGTGTTCGAAACAGAGGAATTCGACTTCGCCGGCCCGCGTTTATTCTATGAGAAGGTCGGGTTTCGCACCAAGTCAATGTTGGTAGTCCCTTTACGAAACCATGAAGATGACATCATCGGTGTAATGATGCTTTTAAACGCTCAGGATACCGACCAGGATGTCGTTATTCCGTTCTCCCTGGACCACCAAAATCTGATTAGCGCTTTGGCTTCTCAGGCTGCGGTAGGCATTACCAACGCCCAATTGATCCAGAATCTACAGAATCTTTTTGACGCGTTCATTCAATCGATCGCTTCAGCCATCGACGAGAAGTCAACCTATACTGGCGGGCATATTCGTCGCGTTGCGGATCTCACAATGATGTTGGCGGAGGAGATAAATCAGACGGAAGAAGGCTTCTGGGGTCGCCTGAATTTCACCGAGGACGAACTCAACGAGCTTCGGATATCGGCCTGGATGCACGATGTCGGCAAGATCACGACGCCAGAGTATGTTGTGGATAAGGCTACCAAACTGGAGACTATTTTCGATCGTGTGGAGATTGTCAGGACACGTTATGAAGTTTTGAAGCGGGATGCGGAGATTGCCGCACTAAAAAAGAAAATTGCACTGATGGGGGAGGATGAGCCCGAAGGTTGGGCAGATGTAGAGCGTTCTCTCGAGCAACAGCTAACCGAGGTAGGTGAAGAATTGGCCTTCATTTCGCAGTGCAATACCGGCGGCGAGTATATGGCGGATGAGGATCTAGAGAGGATCAGGAAGATCGCGTCTCAGACCTTCTTGCTGGGTGGGGAACCACACGCGCGGTTGACGAAAAATGAGGCGCACAACCTCTCCATACGTAAAGGAACATTGACCGATGGCGAACGTGACGTGATCAACAACCACGCCGCTGTGAGTGTAAAGATGCTGTCCCAGCTCCCTTTCTCCAAGAATCTCAGCAAGGTCCCGGAGTATGCCGGCGGCCACCACGAAAAGCTTAATGGACAGGGCTACCCCGAAGGGCTCGCCGCCGAAGAGCTTCCCCTTCAGGCCAGAATTATGGCTGTAGGGGACATCCTCGAAGCGCTAACCGCGCCCGATCGGCCTTACCGTGAACCGATGCCACTGTCACAGGCCTTGAAGATCATAGATTTCATGGTCAAGGATGGTGAGTTGGACGGGAAGATAGTCGACCTATTGATAAACAGTGGTCTGGTGTTCAGATATGCAGACAAAGAGTTACACAAGGATCAGAACGATGTGAAGCAGGGGGAATAACAGAGGCAGGTTATTGTAGTGGAAGATGAGCAGAGAGCGCGGTTGTTTTTCCTTCGCGCTCCTTTTTTATTTGTCGAGCAGATTCAGAATCTGTCTGGAGGGAATGCGGCCTTCCCGAAGGATTTCCAGATTCTGAGTGACTCTGACAAGGGTGGATGGGCTGGTGTCTGCCGCCGGTCCCCCATCGAGGATGATGTCGACATCCTCACCGAGTTTCATTGCAGCCTCCTCTGCAGAGGCTGCGGGGGGGAAGGATGAACGATTGGCGCTGGTGCTGGTAATGGCCGAACCTAGTTGAGAAAGCAGATCCTGGCAGATCGAGGAATCCGAGACCCTGACCGCTACCGTCGTATCAGGACCCAACAGGACATCGGGAAGGTCACTTCTCCCGGGTAGGACGAGTGTCAAAGGCCCCGGCCAAAATGCATCAATAAGACGATTGGCAACTTCGGGCACATGGGTCACAAATTCTGATAGGTGCTTACTGTCTGGCAAAAGGAGGATGAGGGACTTGCCCGCCTCACGCATCTTGATCTTGTAAATGCGTTCCAATGCAGCGTCATGTAAAGGACAGGCGCCAAGGCCATATACGGTTTCTGTGGGGTAAACAATGAGGCCGCCGAATGATACACATTCGGCGGCTTTCTATATGTTGTGGGGATTCGCGGCTAGGATTGGGGCTTTGTTTTCCAAGAGAAAGGTATCTCACTGGCGTAGGATTACAGGCTTGAATCCGCGGCTCTGTTCGAAGGCTGCCACAAAGCTGACAAAATCCTCAAAGGCGACTCGACCATTTCCACTTAGATCGTACTTGGGATCTGATGTGCCGAATGCGGACGCAAAGAGGACAAAGTCGGTGAACCCAATCTTTCCATCACCATTGAAGTCTGCGGCTTGATCTCCGACCCCTCCCGTATCGTGTGGCTCGGGCACAATCGCGTCCGGGAATGCGATTGTGAGCTCTCGGATTCTATGATTATTGGAATCCGCAATGTAGACCTTGCCCGATGGCGTTACAAATATTCCTGAAGGTGTGTTGAGGCTGGTCTCCAGGCCGGACCCCTCCTCCGGTTCACCGAAATCCTGAAACTCCTTGCCTGCGACCGTCTGTATCACTCCCGAGATCAGGTCGACAACACGAATGCGATTGTTATCGGTGTCTGCGATAAAGAGATGCCCCAGCGTGTCCACAGCCACATCCCTGGGTCCATTAAGCCTTGCGAGNACGGCGGGTCCACCGTCTCCCGAGAAACCCTCGCCCATTCCGCCGACTGTTGTGATGATGCCGTCGGTGTCGATCATTCGGATGCGATTGTTTGACGTGTCAGCGATGTAAACTCGCCCAAGACGGTCGACTGCAACGCCGAGGGGCTGATTCAGCTGGGCTTCTATGGCGGGCCCACCATCTCCTCCAAAATCGGCGGGACCGGATCCGGCAACCGTTGTTATGATACCCGAAGCATCTACTTTACGGATTCGGTTGTTTAACTGATCCGCTATCCAGACGTTCCCGTCTTCATCTGCCGCCAGTCCCGTGGGTCGGCTAAGGTTGGACCCCGTAGCCAGTCCACCATCTCCACCAAATCCGAAAGTCCCGCGACCTGCGAACTCGTTCATAATACCGGTTTGGAGGTCGATGCGTCTAACCACCTGTCCACTGGGCTCTCCCAAAATCAGCACGCCGGTTGGCAGAAGGGTGAGACCACGCGG
Source organism: Gemmatimonadota bacterium (assembly GCA_002709665.1). Lineage (GTDB taxonomy): Bacteria > Latescibacterota > UBA2968 > UBA2968. The sequence goes on from PAQK01000045.1 coordinate 121,880, forward strand.
GTCATTCACACTCGCATCGATCGCAGGCCCGCCGTTCCCTGTTGCGTTTGACAAACCGGTTCCAGCCATGGTGAATATGATGCCGTCCAGATCGACCGTCCGAATTCTCTGGTTGCCTGTATCGGCGATGTAGATGGTTCCACTAGTGTCCAAGGCGACATCGCGAGGGAAGCTTAGTACAGCCTGTGAAGCCTGCCCGCCATCGCCCTGGAATCCCCCGCTTGCTCCCGAGCCCGCAATCGTACGGATCGTTGTGTCTTCCGGGCCAAGGGGTTTCAAGAGATCGAGGGTGATTCTGCCGGTGCGTAAGCCTGGAGCATTCGCCGATATGAAGACTTCGCCTGGGGTAACACCTGCCTGGTAGGCTATCTGAGCGAGTCCATCCCGTACGAACGCAGTGTCACTGCCTACGAATTGGCCGTCGCCAAAGTCAATTGAGAACACAATCGACACGTTATTCCCGAAAGATCTCTCATCTTGTATGTTGAGCAATGTCGCCAGGATTTGAGTCTGGGACTGTCCAGTAGCAACCAATGCTTTTGAAGTCGCACTGAGTCTTATACTGAAGGGTTCCAAGGGTTTTTGTTCAGTCAGGTCCAGGATTCGGTTTATTGCTAGATTCGTCTCTTTCTGGACAATGCCCAGTGGCCATCTGATGGTGAGTGTGTCAATGGACGAAGCATTGCCAAGTCCAAAAGTTGCCGAGAGAGCGTCTTGAGACAGGTAGGAAGATCCCCCGGTAATCTCTCGAACTGCTCGTTTCCCACTGTCATAGACGATTTCAAACCGGGTGCAGATCGCGTCCGAACTGCTGTCCGTCCCCCTGGGGCGGATGGTCAACCAGTTCCCGTTGGATTCCTGGTTTCTAAACAGACGATCACTACCATTCTGCACTGCAACGAACAGGTCCAGTCCTCCGTCACCGTTGTAGTCTGCAAGACCTACTCCCCTGCTGTCCTCGCCAACCGCTACCGAGAACGAGTCGGCGAGCTCGGTGAATCGGAACCCATTGTTCTGGAAAAAGAGATTGGCCTGTCCACTGTTTGTGACATACAAGTCCAGATCGCCATCGTTATCGAAATCCCCCCAGACAGCTCCCCGACTTCGTCCAGTGTCCGGCTCGGCTACGCCGAACAGACCGCCTACGTCCTGGAGCCTGTCCCCCTGGTTTTTATAGAGACGATTCTCCTGTCCGAAATAAGGGACATACAGGTCGAGAGCACCGTCGTTGTCGAAATCCCCCCAGGCAGCACCGAAACTGGGGTCTCCGAGGCCGACCTCTTGCAGGAATTCGCTTGTTGCATCCCGGAATTCGCCGCCCTGATTTACAAACAACCGATTTATTCCGCTGTTGGCCAGAAACAGGTCCGGGTCACCATCCGCATCAAAATCCGCCCACGCCGGCTGTATGCTGCTGCTGTTGTCCGACAGCCCCGATTCCTCAGTAACTTCCGAGAATCGACCATCTTCGTTTCGATAGAAGCGATTCTCACCAAAATTCGCGACGTAAAGATCCGGATACCCATCCTGATTTACGTCTGCCCAGGCGGCTCCGTATCCATCACCAATGTCATCGAGGCCCAACTCCACACCAACGGGTGTAAATCCGGATCCATCGTTTCGGTAGAACCGATTCGGATGACCAAAATTGGTAACGTACAGATCCAGATCGCCGTCACGGTCGAAATCCGCCCATGCTCCCCCACTTCCATCGCCGTCATCCGCCACACCCATTATTTCTCCTTGAGGTGTGAATCCGTCCGGATCATTTCGGTAGAGCAAATTGGTTTCAAGGCTTCTGACGACATAAAGATCCGGGTCTCCATCACCGTCATAGTCAGCCCAGGCAGCGCCAAAACTTGCGCCTGGATCTCCGGTTCCCAGGCTGTCGCTGACATCGACGAAGCCGCCTGGTTTGGCTATGCGCGCGACGCCTGAAAGGTTGACCACGAACTCGGATTCGTCGGGATCATTGGAGAATAACGTCAGGGTTGCCCTTTGTGTATCGGGAAGCATTGGTCTGAAAGTTATGTTGATGTTCTGGGTCTCGCCCCTGCGGATCCTGACGGTGTCGGAAAAGTTGTGAGTGAACTGAGAGGTGTCCGACAGAACAACATAGTAGAGGACCAGCGTGCCCACGTTGAGATTGGTTACCTGGATGGACTGTACAAGGGATTCTTTTCCCACGAAGGTGAGTTCGAAATCCAGGCGATCAGGGTTTACCCCGATGTCGGGGGCCGCACCACTCCCTCGAACCGGAACGACCAGGGTGGGTCTCTTGGGGTCGTCCGAGACGATTAACAGTTGTCCTTCCGCAAGTCCCTCGAGGCGTGGCGTGAATTGCACCTTTATAGTATCTGTCTGCGACGGACCTATGATCAGCGGATACCGTTCGATAAGAACGAAATCGGTATTGTCTGAAGTAACACTTTCAATGGTCAGGCTCTTGTTTCCGCGGTTTTCAACAAAAAAATCCCTGACCGTCGGATCGTCTATGCTGACATCCTGAAAATCCAGCTGGGGTGACACGAGTTCAAGTGCTGCTGTCCTGAACTGGGGGTCAAAAAGCTTACGTATCCTGTTATTTCCGGTGTCAACAATGATGAGATTGCCATTCAGATCCACTGCCAACCTCGATGGTTCGGTCAATTGTGCTTCTACGGCTAGTCCACCATCGCCTCGTGTCCCGACGGATCCGGTTCCCGCTATAGTCACGATGATATTTGTTTCAGGATCCACCGCACGAATACGGTTGTTGACCGTGTCAGAAAGGTACACGATGCCCGATCCATCGACAGCCACACCTGTTGGAACATTCAGCTGCGCTGCCAGTGCATCTCCGCCGTCACCACTGAATCCGCCACCACCGATAAATGGCAGCGGCCCCTTGCCGATGATCGTCCGGATCGTGTCGGACGCCACCTTTCTGATGCGGTAATTGTTGAAGTCAGCGATGTATATCGCCCCTTCTGCATCGACCGCGATTCCTTCCACCGTCATTCCCGCTTCGGTAGCCGGTCCGCCGTCACCACTGAAGTTGAAGTCTCCATTGCCCGCGACGGTCCTTACGATATTCGTGCTCAAGTCAATCGCACGGACCATGTTGTTCCCTCTTCCCTCAGCGTTGATTCCGTCAGAGATGTACAGCACACCATCCGGCCCGACAACAAGCGCGATGATCTCACCGAAGACCGCCTCGGAAGCTGGACCCCCGTCTCCACCGAAGCCAAATTCTGCTGTGCCGGAAAAGGTAGTGATCTTTCCGGTTCCCGCTGCCACGCGGCGAATTCTTCTATTTCCAGAGTCGGCGATGTAGACATTGCCCTGTGTGTCCACCGCTACCGATTGGGGTCCGTTGAGCTGGGCTTCAATTGCCGGTCCACCATCTCCTGAAAAACCTAAGTCACCGGTTCCTGCAACAGTCGTGATTTCCCCGGAAGCCAGATCTACTCTGCGCACCCTGTGATTGAACGTGTCCGCAATGTAGACATTGCCCTGTGCATCAACAGAAGCCCCCAGGGGAAGGTTCAGTGCCAGATCGGTGGACGGTATGCCTTCACCTTCCTGTTCACCGCCACCAGCGACTGTGACCATTGTTCCGGCTTCCTGGGCTGAAATTGGTTGGGAAATCAAGAAGCTGAAAAGGACAAGGGGAGCGAATAGAGCGTAGATGTTTTTCATAGGTGAAACGATATTTCAATTGGATGTGAATTGAGGAGTACTAATTCTGGAAGAGATCTCTGCCCTTTACGAGGGCTTGAATTTTTCGATCAGCCACATTTCTCTGGAGCATCCAGAACCCGCAATCCGGATGGATGTAGGCGAGTCTGTCCGGTCCAAGGTTGCCGATTGCCTGTTCGATGTCTGAAGCGATCTCCTCAGGTGATTCGACGGTGTTGTTTTTGATGTCGATCACGCCAAGACCAATTTTCGTCGATTTGGGTAGGTCTTTGAGGCACGCCGTGTGTTCCACGCCCCAGCGCTTGAATTCCAGCACAAGATGGTCGGCCCGCAGGGCATCAAGGTAGGGGACTAGGGTTTCCCAGGTTCCCTTTTGAACTGACTGTCCTCCGTAATTTCCAAAGCACACGTGTACGGCTTTCTCACACGGAACGGCATCTAGAACAGTATTGATGGCTGCGGCTGCCCACTGCGCTTCCTCAGGATATCCAGGAATATTGGCTTCGTCCACCTGTATGACGTCGGCGTCGATGTGTGCGACCTGACTGGCCAACACTCCGCCAATGGCCATTGCCAGTTCTTCCCGGTCCTTGTAATGTCTGTCCATCAGGACCTTGCACAACATATGAGGGCCTGTCAATGTAAACTTCAGCTTTGAACGGGTGAGTGGACGTGCGAGCTGGAAATCCCCCGGCAAATTTAGAATGCCTTCTGTGAGTTCACTGTCGACGATTCCCGCAGGAGCCGCGCGGTATTTCATTCCGGGCTCACCACGAAATTCTGCAAGTGTTTCCCTGGTGATATCCGTGGTGATTCCACCCATCTTCTGCACAAAGTAGTCGATCATCCCGTTTGTCTCAGGGTGGTTGATGTCGAAGCGATACAGTTCACCGTCCGCGACGACGTCCACGCCCGCGTCCTCCTGGGTCTTGAGGACCACCTGTACCGCATCGGTGAGGGCCTGGCGGGTGGGACTACTCCGCAGCCAGTCCGGTACCGGGTAACTGCCAACTACCGTTGTAAGTATGCCTTGGGACATTCTATAACCTTGTTGTGGCGTCGGATTGTCAAGAGCGTTTCAGCCTCAGTTCCTTAAGGATGCCATCCAGTTTGCTCCGATTTTCGCCCTCCATGCCCTGCACGGCCTCGAATAGGAATGCAAGCAAAACACTGACCGCAAGGCTGAGCCCGCCCGCAACTGCGACCATCAGGCCACGCCGTGGCCTGCTTCGGAAATCGGGAGGGACCGCGCGGTCAAGTACGACCACCAGGGAGGTCTCTTTTTCCTCTTCGAATCGAGACTTCTCGTATTCCTGTAACACGAATTGATACATGGCATTCCGGATTTCGACATCTCGCATCAGCTGGAGTGCCTGGAGACCAAGTGCCGGCATTTTCGGGAAGGGTATGAATATGCTCATCGCATCGTTTTGTTTTTCCGACTTGCCGTCGCCTGTTGGCGACTGGCCCATCAAGATTCGATCAACTGTTTCCTCGGTTGCGGCAATTTCGATATCGAGGGACTTCAGCTGCGGATGGTCCGGTTTAACCACCCGTGACATCACTTCGCGCTTGATCTGTAGTTCCGCAAGGGAGATGTAGAGTGTTGCCGCGCTTTCCAGCTGTGTCTTGGCTTGCGTTTCAAGGTCCAGGGCCATGTTCTGTTTCTGAAAGGCATTGTAGGCCAGCTCAGCCTCAACCATCTCCTTCTCCGCCCTTGCCAGTCTTTTTTCCAGGTAGTCCCCGAGCTCGCCTGACTGCTCTTTGCGCCTTTCCTGTAGCGCTTGGTCCAGCTCCTGTACAAACGAGTTCGTGATATCTGCAGAGCGTTCAGCCGTTTCAGCTTCATACGAGACGTTCAGGAATTGCTCCCTGGAGAGCTCGACTGCGAGCTTGTCCGCCATAATGATCATGAGCTCTTCTCTGGTCTCTGACCGATATCGCCTCTTGAGATCGTACTTTTCAGCGATGGCTTCCGCAACGCGCTCGCTCTGTAGGATTGGCACGAATTCTGACGCCGACACTGCACTTTCTCCGACACCCAGGAGGCCCATGGGCAAATTGCCCAGAAGCGCCGAGAGACCGAAGGATTGCTGGGCTTCTTTGGGGGGATAGACAACAGCGTGTGCACGATAAACGTGGGGGACTATCAGACTGATTCCTGCGGTTACAGCGCAGACGCAGAAGACACTGATGAGGATCATCCGCCGCCACCGAATCATAACCACCAGGTGGTCCAGTATATTTCGCTCTCGTTCGTTCAACGGATGCTCCCAATCGCAATGACCAGCGTAGCCACCTGTGTAAGTACCACAAGGGTTTCGCGGAAGAGCCGCCAACGGTGAACGGGTTTCTTGCCATCTACGAAGATGGTGTCTCCAGGGAATATCTTTTGTACCTTCGCTGCTTTGATCCAATTTCCCGTGCTTGCCTGGATCACATAGATCCCGTCCTTCTTGGCCTGCTCATTGAATCCACCCGCCCGTTCTATGTAGTTCTTGATGGAGTAGCCGGTGTTGAAAGGAATAGCGCCAGGGGTAATGACAAAGCCGTTGACCAGTACGGAGGGGATGTCCCTGGGTATCCGGACCACATCGCCGTCTTTCAAGGGGATGTTCTGAGAAATGTCTCCACGTTCGAATAGGGCGACGAAATCCACGGGAAGGCGGCCTGGCGCCTGCTGCGTCTTCATCGCGAGGTATGTTCGCTGCGCCGGGGTCAGATTGCCTCTCGAAACGCTCTGAAGTTGGGCTGGCCCCTTCACTGCCCCCGCAAATTCGACTTTGCGAATTACTGTGGATTGATCCAGGGATGCATCAGCTGTGAAACCTCCCGCCTTCCGAATCAACTCATCGAGCTTGAGCCCATTTCCAAGGAGATAGGAGCCGGGAAAGTAGACCTCTCCTACTATCGTTACCCATTTCTCCTGGACTTCGACGTGCAGCTTGTCATTGGCCTTAAGCCGGAAGGCATCGCTCGATCCATCCTCTGCATCGGCGGTCAGGTCGATACGGATGCGTTGCTCCGTTCCTTTCTCACGAGAGATGCGAAGCAGTTCCGCAGTCGCAGTTTCGGCATCTCCCAGAAATCCTCCCGCCATTGTGATAAGGTCGGCAACCCTGTCTCCCGGCATGTATTCGTGGATACCCGGTCTGTGAACGGCTCCTGAGATTCCGACGGAATCCTCAATGGTGGGAACAAAAACCTGGTCTCCATCCAGCAGGAAGGGATTGAGGGACACATCTCCCGATACCTGCCACATGGCCAGGTCGGCCTGCCGCTCCGTGGTTTCAGGGACACCGGTATTGGAGAGTCGTTGAACCTGGATGTTGCGTTTCGATGCCCGTCCTGCTGGTTTCTCAAGCAGCCCGCCGGCCTTGTTGATGAGTTCGGAGACTTGCTCCGCACCTTCGATCATATAGGCGCCGGGATACTTGACCTGGCCGATTATGTTGACAGGGAAACTTCTAAGCCTTGCGAGGGATACGGTGATGTCGAGGTGGCGGAACCTGCCTTTCACCGCATCCTGAATGCTCTCTCTTGCCTGGGTGAGACTCAGACCGGCTAGCTGGACGGCACCCACATATGGGATCACCAGTTTGCCTTCCGCACCAATCAGCGCCTCTGCCGCTTGGGGTTCCTCACCGTTATCCACAAGGATTACGAAGGTGTCGCCAGGGCCTACGATGTATTTTCCTGACGCGATGACGGCATCGTAGGCGATCTTGCCGATCCATCTGACTTCAATTCCAAGACCCAGTTGATCTTCCCGACCTTCAGCACCTTTATCCTGTCTCTGGTCGCTACGTTGCTGACGCGATCGACTTCGACTCGATTGGGCCAGGAGGAGAATTGGCTCCCCAATCATGGTGAAGGTCAACAGAACGATCAGGAGCTTCTTCAGATGATGTGTATTCATTCCGCCGTCACTCCGTCCCGATCGACCTGAAGTATGTAACCGTTTGCGTCAATGTGCACGTTCTTCCAGGCGGCAAGCATCGCCCTTTTTATGTTCACCCCGTCGTCCACGGTGAATGCAAGCAGCGTGGGACCCGCCCCACTCAGACACGCTCCCAGGGCTCCGGACGATTCAGCGGCATCCAGGACCTGTTCGATGCCAGGCACCAAATGTGCGCGGTAGGGTTGGTGAAGTCTGTCCTTCATCGCGGTACGCAGGATCTGGAAGTCTGCCTTGATCAGGGCAGCGGTCACAAGACTCGCGTGTCCCACATTGAAGACTGCGTCTCGATGAGGGACGGAATCGGGCAGGGCCTTTCGGGCGGCCTCGGTTCGGATCTCGAAATGCGGTACAACCACGATCGCCCTGAGCTCGGGAGAGGGAAGCGCTCTGATGTGCTCTACCGATCCATCCTTGAGCGCCGATATTGTGAATCCTCCAAGCAGGCACGGAGAGACATTGTCCGGGTGTCCTTCGAGCCTGGTGGCAAGATTCAGAAGATCGGATGTGCCGAGGGGCTCGCCGAGCAAGAGGTTGGCCGCTGAAATTCCCGCCACTATGGCGGTCGAACTGCTGCCAAGGCCACGGACCAGCGGGATCCGATTCTCCATTTCCACGCGTAGGCCGGGGAGGCTTCCGCCTGCCATCTCAGCGGCCGCAATCGCGGAACTATAGAACAGGTTCTGATCATCCTCGGGAAGGTCGCCCGCACCCTCGCCGGTGATTGTAATGTTTACTCCCGATCCTGAGACCTCACGGACGGTAATCCGGTTGTAGATGGTGAGTGCGAGTCCGAGGCAGTCGAATCCGGGACCAAGGTTTGAGGCGGACCCGGGCGCACGCAGGTGGATCGCCATCAGAGCTCCTTCACTAGTTCGGCACAAACCAGGTCGGCAAGGAGCAAACCAGGAGGGGTCAGCCGGATTCGACCATTCGTTCGTTCGATAAGCCGACTCTCGAGCAGATCGTCGAGTTTGGTGGCGTGACGCGTCAATTCTTCTGGTATGCCATCTGGCCTCCGCAAACCAAGCATGATTTGCTCCAACTGTTCGCTTTCGTCCGAGATGATCTCTTCTTCCTCGATGGCCAGACCTGTGGATTCCACCTTCTCTATATACGCCATGAGATCCCTATTGTTCCAGGTCCTACAGCCGTTCAGAAAGGAATGGGCGGAGAGACCGATACCGAGATAGGGTTGTCTTTCCCAGCAGGCGATGTTGTGCCGACATGCTTTGCCGGGTTTGCTGAAATTTGAGATCTCATATTGTATATAATCGGATTCGCCTAGACGCTCCACTGCGGCCTCGTACATATCGGCCTGAACGCCCTCAGTCGGGAGCGGGAGTTGACCCTTTTTTCTTCGTCGGTCGAAGGCCGTGTCGCGCTCGATCGTCAGGCCGTAGACAGAGAAATGCTCCGGATCCAGTTCAATGGCACGATCCAGAGTATTTTCCCAGTCGAGTCGGGATTGGTCTGGAGCGCCGAAAATTAGATCTATGTTGATGTTGTCGAATCCTGCACAACGTGCCGAGTCATAGGCTGCCAGTGCACTCTCCTTCGAGTGCCGGCGCCCCAGGGCCTTCAAACTCTCGTTATCCAGGGCCTGCACACCCAGACTGAGTCGATTGACACCTGACTCTCGGATCGGGTAGAAATGATCACGGTCCTCGGGATTGGCCTCGGCGGTAATCTCGATTCGGGAAGAGAGGTCCGCCACACTCTGCACTTCCGCCAGGATGCCGTTCAGAAACCGCGGATCGATTTCACTTGGTGTTCCTCCCCCAAAGAAAATGGTATCGTACTGAGGCCTGTTCCCCGCCGTCCGTGTTCTGAATTCCTTCAAAAGTGCTTTCACATACCTTTCCGCGTGATGATCCTTCCTTACGACAAAGGAAAAGTCACAGTAAGGACATCGGGACCCGCAGAAGGGGATGTGGATATATAGTCCGGACATTCGCGCACATTTCACGCAGAGCACCTCGCAGAGGCGTGGTGCGTCATTTCAGTGGATCAGCTTACCAATCCTGCTCCAACGGCTGCGACTGAACAGGTGAATCGTGTTGTAGATCACAAGACTGGGGACCGACAGGAGACCCGTATACTCGGGTGCGTTCGCATCGGGGGCCCAGGACCAGTACAGTATGAGGGCTTTTCCTCGTATGTATCTCTCTGAAAGAAATCCCCAGAAACGACTATCCTCACTGTTGTCCCTGTTGTCACCCATCATGAAATAATGTCCCTCAGGTACGGTCAGTAGGCCCAGGTTATCACGATTGGCGCCCGCAGAGTCCTTCGGTAGAATGACGGGATCTGTGTATTTGGATCGGGGAGGATCTACGGTGCGTTTACCGTCGACATACAGGATCTTGTTCCGGAGCTCTACCGTTTGCCCGGGTCCGGCCACGCAGCGTTTGATAAAATCTCTGTCAGGATCCTTTGGGTACTGGAAAATGATGACGTCGCCAGCTTTTGGATCCTGAATGCCGGGCAGTCTGACATCGAGCAAGGGGATTTTGGCACCGTAAATGAACTTGTTGGCGAGCAGAAAGTCGCCAACAAGCAAACTGTCCTCCATGGATCCGGAGGGGATTCGGAAGGCCTGCACTACGAAGGTCCTGAGGAACAGCGCGAGGGCAACCGCAAGCAGGATGGCTTCAACATACTCTCTGGACAAGGACTTATTCCTTTTTCTGTCCTTCGGCCCGGCTTTTGAGGCCGAAGCTCTTCGCCTGGGTTTCTTTGCGCTCTTTGCCATATCAGATGCAGGGGTCGTCAGAAAGACTTCAACAGAGAAATTGAAAAGGACATCCGATTATGTTTCCATGTTCAAGACCGCTAGAAATGCCTCCTGGGGTATTTCCACATTGCCTACTTGCTTCATCCGCCTCTTTCCTTCTTTCTGTCTCTCCAGGAGTTTCCGTTTCCTGGAGACATCCCCACCATAGCATTTCGCAGTAACATTCTTCCTGAAGGCCCTTACGGTTGTTCGCGAAACGACTTTGGCTCCGATGGCGGCCTGTATAATCACCTCGAACATCTGGCGTGGGATGAGTTGCTTCAATTTGGTGCAGAGCGCTTTTCCCCACTCCGGTGCTTTGTCTCTGTGCACTATGGCGGACAGTGCGTCTACCGGATCGCCATTAATCAGGAGATCCAGCTTAACGAGATCAGCGGGGCTATGCCCCTTGTATTCATAATCGAACGAGGCATATCCCCGGCTCACGGATTTCAGCCTGTCGTAAAAGTCCAGCACAATTTCAGAAAGCGGCAGTTCATAACGCAACAGGGCCCTGGTGGGATCGACATATTCTGTTGTGACGTAGGTTCCTCTCCTGTCCTGGGCCACGCGCATAACACCACCGACATACTCGGAGGGGACAAGGATCTGCGCATTCAGGATGGGTTCTGATATCTCGTCTATGCGTACGGAAGGCGGCATATCCGCAGGATTATGCACAATTTCGATCTCGCCGTCGGTCAGCAGGACCTCGTATTCCACATTTGGTACTGTCGTGATGATTTCCATGTTGAATTCGCGGTCAAGCCGTTCCTGCACAATTTCCATATGGAGCAGGCCAAGGAACCCACAGCGGAATCCAAACCCCAATGCGGTTGATGTCTCCGGCTCGAAGTTGAGAGAGGCGTCATTCAATTGGAGTTTTTCGAGCGCGATCCTCAGTTCCGAATAGTCCTCGGCGTTTATAGGATACAGCCCTGCAAAGACCATCGGCTTTACATCCTTGTAGCCCGGCAGGGGGTCCTGAGACGGGTTCTCGACACTGGTTACGGTGTCTCCCACGTGGACATCGTCCAGTGTCTTCATTCCTGCTATCAGGTATCCCACCTCGCCTGCCCGGAGCGTCTTGGTCTTCACTCGCTTGAGCTTAAGGGTCCCGATCTCTTCGGCTTCATAGAGGCGGTTGGTCGAGAAAAATCGAATCGGTTCACCTGTATTGAGGGTACCCTGAAACACCCGAACCGAAGCGATTGCTCCGCGGTATCTGTCAAACAGGGAGTCGAAGACAAGGACCTGGAGAGGTGCGCCGTCCTCCCCAGACGGCGGTGGAATATTCTCGATGATGGCCTCGAGGAGGCCGGGAATCCCAATACCTTCTTTGGCGCTGATCTTATGTATCTCGGATTCCTCGACACCGAGAAGATCGTGTATCTGCATCACAACCCGGTCCACGTCCACGTTCGGCAGGTCTATCTTGTTGATAACCGGAATAATCGACAGGTCATGTTCCAGGGCCAGCAGGACATTGCTCACAGTTTGTGCTTCCACACCTTGAGCGGCGTCCACCAGCAGCAGTGCGCCCTCGCAGGCGGTGAGACTTCTGGATACCTCGTATGAGAAGTCTACGTGACCGGGTGTGTCGATCAAATTGAGCGTGTACTCGTTGCCTGACGGGTCCTTATAGTCCATCCGGACGGCGTGTGATTTTATGGTTATTCCGCGTTCCCTCTCAAGGTCCATATCATCGAGGACCTGATCCATCATTTCCTGCTTGGATAACGTATAGGTCTGTTCCAGCAAACGGTCAGCCAGAGTGGACTTGCCGTGGTCTATATGGGCGATGATGGAGAAGTTGCGAATTTGCTGCGTGTTCATAGGATCCGCGGACCTCGAAAAATGGGACAACTCTAAGAAATTCAATCATATATCAGACAGATTCAAGAATATACTCTGTTATCGAAATGAAGTCAACAATTCCGTATTTTTCAAGCCGTGAGGGACAAAACAGGTGTATCCGAGGGTCCGAATCTACACCGGGTCCTGGTGGAAATTTTGACCTTCAAACAGGTTGACACGAGGTGAATCGGCAGGGTATATTGCCAGCACCTTAGTGAAAATCCCGTGGAAAGGGGAAGAACGTGTCGAATTCGAAGCTGAAGATCGCGGTGATCGGTGTCGGCGCCCAAAAGGGGTCCAGGGCGAGGCAGTATCTGGGAACTATTTCACGCTTAAAGGACAAGTACGAGCTTTCGGCCATATGTGACACGGACGCGAACGCACTGGCAGAGGCGGCCGAGGAGTTCGGTGCGCATTCCACGTTCAGCGATATCGAATCTCTTTTCGATGCCGGTGTCCCGGACGTTGTGCTGAGTATGACACCAAAAGACTCGCACATCGTGATCGCTCTGACGGCAGCAAGAAGGGGAGCCCACGTGATTACTGAGATTCCGGTGGGGCTTACCCGGCGTTACGCACGCGCCGTGGCAGATACCTGCCGGGACAATGGTGTGTTGTGGGAGGTGGCGGAGCAGGTTTGGCTCTGGCCGCAGGAACTGGTCAAGAAGAAGGCGATCGAAGCCGGTCTCATCGGGGATCTGACGCACTCTCGGCTGTCCTACCTGACCGGACAGTACCACGGGTTCAATGCGATCAGATCGTTGTTGGCCTCGGACGCTGTTCGGGTGCTTGGATACTGCGGCGAAGTCAAGGCGGAGCCATATGTCGCTTACGGTGGCGAGAATGAGTCCACTGTTATGTGGGACCAGGCCGTAGTCGAATTTGGGAACGGTGTCGTATGCCTTTTCGAGAAACCCCCAAGAGTTTTTCCATATGGCAACCAGGATTACCCCGTTGGATGGCAGGTGGAGGGCACGCGTGGCCACTGGGACCGAAACCGGTTGGTTCTTTATGGAGGCGATTCCAGAGCGGAATTTGAGATTCGAGAAGTGTATTCGAAACGTGGCGACCAGCGGGTGCTCGAGCAGGTTTGTGTGGACACGGATCCACCCATGGTATGGGAAAATCCCTACGCGTCTTACGGTATTTTAACGGCCGACGATGCATCCAAGGCGAGCATACTGCTGAGTTTTCACGACGCGATTGTTGATGGAAAAGAACCGCAATACGGGCACGAAAATGCTGTTCGTGATTGGGAGATTTGTCTGGCGGTGCGAGAAAGTGCCAGGCTTGGAACTGTCTGGATCGACTTGCCCCTGACAGGCCCAACGGAACTGGAGCAGAGGGTGGAAGGGGAGTTTGTCAGGCGCTACGGGTATGACCCAATTGAGAACACCGAGAAACTCCTGGGCGCTTCGTTTGGCAGATCTGCAACGCTTTGGCCGTTTGCTCACTGGCTCTAGAATCTGTTCCAAAATGAAATTGGGAGGCGAGGTGAAAGGTGAAGATTGAGACGGCGGAGATCCGTTATGTTGAACTGCCCCTGATAAGCCCCTGGCGCACGGCATATGGTGAAGATGCAGCGATCCATTCCGTACTGGTCCGGTTAACTGGAGGAGGTGAATCTGCCTGGGGAGAGTCTACGCCATTCTATGCACCGACATACTCGCCTGAATCTGCCAGGTCCGTATATGAGACGGCCAGGGAGTTCTTTCTGCCAATCCTGATCGGCGAATCGATCAATTCGGCCGCAGAGCTGATGTCCAGAATCGAGGTGTTCAAAGGTAATCCTTTTGCGAAGGCAGCAGTGGAAACGGCCTGGTGGGCGTTGGATAGCAAAAAGAAGGGGATGCCACTCTGGCGTGCACTTGGCTCAGACAGTCCGATCGTNAAATGCGGCGCNGATTTTGGTGTGCAAGATACAATCGATGACCTTTTGGCATTGATCCAGGGTGCCGTAGATGCGGGTTACCCGAGAGTCAAATTGAAGGTGAAACACGGTTGGGATATTGAAATGCTTGAGGCAGTTAGAGCGGCCTTTCCAACACAGGTTTTCCACGTGGACTGCAATTCAGGTTACGATCTTGGGGAAGACATCGACACCCTCAGGGCCTTCGATCGTTTCAACCTCGCCATGATTGAACAGCCTTTGTTTCATACAGACATTGTTGAGCACGCCCGGCTGCAGAAGCAGATCGAGACACCCGTTTGCCTCGATGAGTCGGTGAAGAGTCCTAGAGATTTCCGCCTGGCCCTGGAGGTAGGCGCGTGTCGTGTGGTCAACGTGAAGCCTGGACGCGTTGGCGGACTGCATCAAGCCGTTCAGATCCACGATATGGCCAGGGATGCAGGGATTGCAGCCTGGGTAGGTGGCATGCTCGAAAGTGGTGTTGGCGCGGGGATTTGTGCGGCATTGGGCAGTTTGCCCGGGTTTACCTATCCTGCAGATGTCTTTCCATCGGAGCGGTTTTACACGCAGGATATAACTGACAAATGGGTTGTTCAGGGTGACGACTGCAATGTTGTACTTGATGACACGCCTGGGGTGGGATTTGATCCAATTCCAGAGCGCCTTGATGCAGTGACTGTCTCTCGGGAAGTGTTTGAGGATTGAGCCACAGAATGTGACACCGGGAATTCGATGAGGAGAGCCAGGATCAGACAAAGGAGGTTACAATGGGAGAATCAGACGAGAGACGGCGAGCAGACAGGTTGGAGTTGCAGCTGCCGATCCAGGGTCGTGTGGGAAAAGGGGACTTCCTGGACCTGGAGGTGGTGGACATCAGTCTAGGCGGCATGCAAATCAAGAGTTCCGACTTCGAGTCTATCAAACAAGGATTCGGTACGCAGGAAAACGTAGCGAAAATTGATGCAGGACCGACCGTGAAGCCGATGGTCGGCTAGAGGGCGGATCTTTTTTACTTAAGATCCAGAAGGGACACGGCAAGTTCTGCCATGGCCGGTTCGGTTCCGACGCCTCCCAGTGACGACATTGCCGCCCACGTTTCGTAGCCACCTTGATTCCGGAGCGCCTCATCGGTGCAGACATAACCGATATATCCATTGGCCAGACTGACCAGGAAAAGGGGATCTGGTTCCGACTCGGACTTTATACGCAATCCGGTCTCCACAAAGATTTCTCCGGGCAAGGCAACAATAGCGGCTTCCCCCAGCCTGATCACCTGGACCGGGGCGCTGAGCCTTTGCGGCAACTCCGATAGTCGTATGCATTCTTGAGCATAGACATTCGCGGTTACAGGTGGAATAGGATGGCCGACCACCCAGCTGAACGGCCCAGAGTCATATTGATCATATTCACCCGGTGGGACCGCCAGGATCTTGTTCGCTGTTTCTAGGTCATCCGGGGTAATGACCTTTCGAGGGAACTCGAAGCTTTCCGCTGACCCTGATAGCGACAAACCCGTCTGCATTTGCATCAGCTGAATTTCTGTGACCATGTGGCCCGCCAGAACGGCGGCCATTTTTTTTGCGTGTACATGCCCCCGGTCCTTCCAGACCCATTTTCCGCTGTAGTCGATGTTGTTGATCTGGCCGGATGCCGCGTTCCAAAGGAGGGGAACGCAGGTGTCGGACAGGTATTGCTTCATAAGACGGAAGAAGTGGCCGAAATAATCTGCAGATATGGCGTTGCCATTGTCTGTGCCGATGTAGTGCAAAGAGTAGGAGGCGACGACAGATATCGGGTCGCCACATTCAGATTCCACATAAATCATGGCCAGTTCGGGGTCGGTTGGACCACTGGGTTTCACCAGGTCGGCCTTTTCTCTGCCCGGATTCATCCTGACGGTTCCATCTGCCAGGTGCCAGCGCCGGTTGAAGGCAATCCGGTCTTCATTCACACTGGCAAATCCAATTTTTGCGGCCGTGAGACGCTGACACGCAAGTTCTACGGCATCAGAGATTTTCAGGTGGACCCATTCGATGTAATCGGGGCAGCCATCTGTTCCAAGCAGATCGGCAATGCCGGCGGCGGTGTGGGTGTGAGTCGCGTTGATCATTACATGCTCCGGCGGGATCCCGCACCTTTCCTGAATTCGCGCCTTGACTGCATCCGCAATATTCTGCGGGATTGCGATGAGATCGCACGTGACGAAGGCGATACGGGCTTGTCCGTTATCCAGTACGAGCGATTTTGCCATCAGTTCATCATCAACATCCTGCGCACTTCGCGTCCTGACNGCTCCGGGTATCGTTACACCCAGCCAGGGTGTAATGTTTGACGTGGCCGCCCCAGCCTGTAGTGTTTCGCTCATTTCGATCTTCCTTTGACAAGTTTCTCTGTTTCAAGCGATTTGCAGGAACTCTCCGCCCTTCCTGGCAGATTCCTCCGCGACAATGCAAGCTTTGGCCACCCCGAGGACATCGGAAGTAGAGATGAAGTTTTCCTCCCCACGGGTGTAGGCGTCGACCATGTTTTCTACGAACCCGCCCAGGCGTTCTGTCGGGAACTCGGGTCCGTAAGCACCCTTGCCATCTGCCACGATCAGGAGGCTGTCCTTCGCGTAGGCTCTCAAATGGGCGGACCCTTTTGTACCCATGATAATGAACCGTGTGTCTCCGAAGGATGGCGAGTCTTCAGGCGTCAGCCAGTCTGCAGTAAGGAGAGCGCAGGCCCCGTTGCTGAGCTCGAATGATGCCTGGACATGGTCCATCTCCATCTTCGGGTGTTTCTTTTGGGCACCAAGGGCATGGACACCTACGCATTCTGCTCCCGTCAACCATCGAATCTGGTCTACGCCGTGGCAGGCCACATCATTGAATGTGCCGACGTAAATCTCCGGGTCGAAATACCATTCCGGCGCCCATTCTCCCAGCTTGTGCGGGTGTGTCGAAATGAGACTCACGATTTCTCCGAGCTCACCCCGGAGAATTGCCTCTCTCAGGGCAATGAAGGGGCGGATGGCTGCGAGAGGTGAAGAACATAGTCAGGCGAGTATCGTGTTTTTCAACTGCAGATTGAATTCTGTCCAAGTCCTCCAGGGATCGGCACAGGGGCTTGTCCAGGAGGACGTGGACATCCGCAGCGGCGCATTGCTCGACCATTTCCACTTTTTCGTGGTGGCCCAATCCCTCCATCACAATTTCCGGTTTGGCGGCATCCAGCATGTCCTCGAGAGTTTCAAACCTCCGTATGCTATGATCAGCCGAATACTGCCGATACAGGTTGTCGTCGGCTTCAACGATTCCAACGATCTCAGCATTCTGAGCGTCTACAGCGGACCGGAACATGCCGCCGATATGGCCGTAGTGTACGCCCATCACACCAACACGCATGGGATACTCCTTTTCATGATCAAATTGGTAACCTAAACAGAAAGGACGTTCGGACGGAATGCCGCCCACCCGAGCGTATGGAACAAGCTTTCGACCTCGTCAGTAAGAGGTGAACAGATTGTGACGGGCTCGTTGCTGTAAGGATGGCTGAATCCAATGTGGGTCGCCATCAGCATCAACCTGTGCAGGTTGAAGTGAGACCTCCAGAACCGGTTGTGTGCCCCATCTCCATAATTGGTGTCCCCAACAATAGGGTGCGAAATGTGGGCCATGTGTTTTCGAATCTGATGTGTGCGCCCTGTTAAAGGACGCACGCTCACCAATGAAAGCCTGGCAGTGGGGTGTTGACCGACGGGCTCGGGAAGTTCAACCACGGCCTGTCTGACGTATTGTGTAACCGCATCGACCCTTTGTTTATTCCGGTTCTCACGAAGGGCACGATCTACCTGCCCACTTTCAGGCGTGAACCCCCGACAAACAGCCAGATAGGACTTCTCGACCAGGCGTTCCTCGAAAAGGCGACACATTTCCCGAGCAGCCTCGGAACTCAGGGCGAAAAGCAATACACCCGATGTAGCCCTGTCTAGCCTGTGAATGGTGAAAAGATTCTGCCCAAGCTGCTTCCTCAGTTTTGGCAGGCAGCTTGTTTCCCGAGGGGATAGCTTTGTTGGATGAACAAACAGGCCTGCGGGTTTGTTGACTGCCACATAGTGGTCGTCGCCGTACAGAATTTCCAACATAGCTTAACTTATGGCTAAGAGGTCTATTTGGGTGGGAGTTGAATCTTGCATCTTTCCGGATCAGCGTTCTGCCGGTACAGGATACTGGTATTACCCAAGATGGCGATTACATGGCTTTCAGTCCGTGCACCAAGCTCATCCGTCAATTGCCNTTTCCTGTCCTTGAGGTCGGTGAACTTGACCTTTATCAATTCATGCGTGCGTAATGCCTGGACGACAGATTCAGCCAGTGGATCGGTCAAGCCACTTTTCCCCACATGAATGACCGGCTTGAGATGGTGGGCTTGCGATTTGAGGTATCTTCTTTGGGCCCCGCTAAGTTCTTGCATAGCTTCTCTCCAGATCTACCGGTATGAGGACAGCCCCCATCTCCTTTCAGAAAGATGGGGGCGCAGATCGGGTAACTGATATTTCAATTGATAGAGAGCAGCTCGACCTCGAAAATGAGCGTGGAACCTGCAGGAATATTCACGTTGTCACGATCTCCGTAGGCCAGGNCTGCCGGGATGTAGAATTCCCATTTGCCGCCCGTCTTCATCAGCTGGAGTCCCTCTGTCCAGCCCTTGATTACACCGTTAAGTGGAAATGTTGCAGGTTCGTTTCTCTTGTAGGAGCTATCGAACTCAGAGCCGTCCAGAAGTGTTCCGCGGTAGTGGACGGTGACCTTGTCCGTGGCGCTGGGCGAGTTCCCTGAACCTGCCCCTATCACCTTATATTGCAGTCCGCTCGCGAGTTCTACGACACCCTCCTTGCGTTTATTTTCTGCCAGAAACGCGGCGCCCTCCTGCCTGTTGCCTTCGCCGGCCTTCCTGCGCTCCTCCATTTGTTTTGACATTATTTTCTGTTTATAGGACTCCATCACCTGCTTTATTTCCGCATCCGTAAGCAGGGCTCCTTCACCCTTGAGGACGTCGCGTACTCCTTGAGAAAACGCGTCATGATCCGGACTGATGCCCTGGCGTTTCAGTCCATTTGCCATATCCTTCCCAATTGAATATCCCAGGCTGTAGCTGAATTTTTGTTCCTCAGTTTTCAAATCGACCTGCTGTTTTGCTGTATCCTGGCATCCCATCATTGCCGCCAGGGTCAACACACTCGCCCATACTTTCATTCCAATCTCCCATGTGGATGTCAGTTGGCCTGAAAAGGTCTCTCCGATTCAGGCCTGGAATTAAGCTACCAAGCGTGAATCTACTTCCGCCAGTACAATCTTAGGTATGTCCTCTGGTTTCTCAACCGGATATACACAGATGNTCTGAGATTCCGACACTGCGCTCCGGAACTGCTTTGCCTCGCGGGTGTGACCGACGTGGACCGCCGTGACCCGGCTTCCTGTTTCCAACAGGTAGTCGGTTACAGCCCTCAGATTGGTGATCTGCATGTCGGTTATGATGAAGATGTCGCATGGGTTGTTGCCAAAGGCCTTCAGGTCGGGTAGATGAAGCGCCGTGCCACCGCCAAAGTAGCGGCAGAGCGCCGTGTATATCTTTCGTCTGTCCCTCGTGAAGGACTGGATCTGGCGGGAGCCGCTAGGCGCATCGCTGAAGTTGTAGACGGCTACCTTCTTTCGCTGATTAAGATACGCGTCTGCGGCACATCCAGCCCCCAGGACGGCATATGACTGATCTTCGCAGGGATTTGTCATACTTCCTGATGAATCGATTACCACCAGACAGTCCGGCCTACCCTCACCCTGACCGTGTGTCTCTCCCTCACGACGATCCCATACCTGTGAGATTCCAGGCAGGATTCTGCCAAAGCTCGTCCAGATATCAATATCCTGAACCGGCTTCCCTACTTCCCAGGGAGAATGGGAATGGGGATGCAGGCCTCCGACTTTTTCCATCGGTATTGTACGGATTGGGAGGTTGTAGGATCGCGACTTTTGCATGTAGNATAGAAGATCCGCATCCTTGGGAATCCCTTTTCCGCGTCCCATTTCGACTTCGGGCAGTTGCCCCGCTTCCTCCAGCTCTTGTCGAAAGTCCTCCACCATCGCACGGAACGCGTGAAATCCTCTGTTTGAGAACTCCTTCAATCCCTTGGCNACCTCATCCTCTGCATATTGCTGCATGTTGTGTTCTCCGAGCAGTCCGCTCCCCGAAGCGGCCTGGCTCTCACCGGCCTGCTCGACCAGAGGACCAACTACTCGCGCGAATGACCGAATGGCCTCCGTCCACCTTGTTCTATCCAGGTAAGGAATTCGTGATAACCTTGAAACAACATCCGGATCGGGCGAAACCCCCAGGTCGACTCCCCAGATTTCCTGATACAAACCCTTCATGATATTGCGAACACCAGCGCTGTCCATTACGCGATAGAGATCTGGGAGAACTGATGCTCTCTCCTTGACACAGTGCGTGTCTACAACGACATCCATAAAGAAGTCGACGACCTGCTTGACCAGATCGCCGTCAAGCAACTCCGGTTTCAGGGCTGCATAAAGCCCAAGATAGGTATCGAAATCCCAAGGACAGACAGTGTGGTGGGCGACCCCGTGGTCCAGGAGTCCCTCCAGGACGTGTTCTGCTGGTAGGTGCTCCGATAGTGATTCGCACAGGTCCTGGTTTAGATTGATTCGTTTGTTTCGCATCAGGACGCCGACTTCGGACATTTCGTCCAGGATGGTCGGATGGGGGAGCTCAGGGTAGAGGTGTCTCTTTCTGACCTCAGGCCAAATACGTTTCAATGCTTCATCGAAATCCATCGGTTGTGCACCTAGTGGTTAAACAGGATAAATCTGTCGCGTTCTGTGGTAGATCTTGCCGCCAAGCGGCTTTCCAATGGCGTCGATCTTGCCCTGAATACAGATTTCGCCATCTACCATTTGTTCGCCCACGAAACGTCCGGCATCGCCTTCCACATCTATCTTGCCGGACAGCATCCCGGCCCCCAGATATCTGCCAACACTTCCCTTTATCTGGAGCGTGCCTCCCTCCATGGAAATGCCAATGAGGTCGTTCAATTCGCCCTCGACAGTTAGCGTGTGACCCGTTTGCAGGCGATATCCCAGGAGGGGGATGCGGAGCTCGGGACCAGCGAGTTTGAGACTGATTTCGGTTGCATCCGATGCGTTACACAGGGCAGACAGATAAAGGCCAAGGGGTCCCATCATAAGGAATTCGGGGTCATCGCTGCTCACAGCCCGAAGACAGAACGCCTCAATATCTCCAGCTTCGCAGGGGAGCGATCTCACAATGCCTTCCGCACTCTCGAATATTCTTGCGATGGTGTCGCCATCGGGCTGAAACAGGCTGTCAGGAGACTCGTTCGTAACCAGATGCTTGTATCCGTCGCCAAGTCGTTTCACGGCAGAATCGTGGGCNTCCAGAATCCGGTCNAACGGGATCTCGTTCCTTTCGGCAATCCGTGTGGACTTGAAGTCCTCAAAGGGGTTCATAGAAAGCGTTGAGGGCGTGGAGCTCAGAGGGCCACCCTTCCAAACAGATGGCGCATTCGTAACATCCGATGGTGTCTGAAAGTCGTGGTAGGCGCGTTTCATAGATGTAGTTCGTGGAGGTAGTTCAATCGGAAAGGACCGGTCTGGGGGGCTCCATGCCAAGGTCGCGCATAATTTCCGAGTAAATGGGATGATCCCCCTCTGTGGGCTGCAACTTTTCACCGTCGAATATTCTGTAGGCAACAGCTAATGCAGATTTGATCCGGTCTCCCTGCTCGCGATATCTCCTGTAGACCTTCCGTGTAGCCTCTCTTGCACGATGGATGGGCAGGATTTCAGTGCGGGGGCCGACCTCATCAAGTACGTCGAGTTCATCTCTCCACTGTATTCGATGTGCCGCCGCATAGGGTATGACCGTTCGAAGGTGCTCAACGTCCACAATGCCGTCGCCCAACAACCAAGCAAGGCCCTGCGCATATCGCCTAACAGAAATGGGCAAACGATTGGAAGGGCACGTTCTGACCTCATAGCACAGGTAGCCGGTATAGTGACACCCTTCGCCACAAATCTCGTTGGAGCGCTTTTGCCCATGCTTGCAACAGAAGGAGAGCTCGGCTAGCAGGGTTCGCATCAGGGCGCTCGCATCCTCGTCGAACGGAAGCCCGGCGGTTTGCCTTCGGATTTCCTGCCGATCCAATTTCCCAAAGGAGGGCACCCCAAGCCTTTTCTCCAGAGCATCCCCATAGTCGCTGCAAATCTTCTCTATGTCATCCTGATCGTCCTGGCCGAGTGTAAATGACTGAAGGGCGTGTTCCCTGTCGGGATCTCTCAGCAAGTTGTAGGTGGGCTCTTCCTTTCCGATCATCCATGAAATATTCGGACCTGGATGCTTAGATTCTACCATGACGTCGAATCTGTCAAGGAGTGGGGCCACGATGGTATTTGTACCCCTGTCGTGGTAATTTGCGGTTGCGAACAGGCAGTATTCATCGTTGTGGACAACCTTGTTGAGATAGCTCCAATTCCCTCGGTCTACACCATCCAGGATCATGCTCTGCTTGGTCTCGGGGAGTCGGTTGATCTCATCAACGACTTTTACCGGGAGCAGTGCGAAGGACGACCACACGACCTCCTCGACACCTTCGTTGAGCTGACCCAGGTCCGGTCGGCCTACGATCTTTTCTTCGGTCTGTTCCGGGTGGCCCGATACTTCTCCCTCCCAGATTGAGCCCAATGGCAGCCGGTATAGCAAAGCCCCGATGTATTCGGCGGAGGTGGTCTTCCCCAGACCGGGCTCACCTACGATGAGCTCTTTCCCTCCCACCAAACCTGTCAGGAGGCCAAAAAGGAGGGCGGCGTTGTGAGATTCTCCTTTGACATCCAGGTCCGGTCTGTTGAAGTACAGGTTTTCCTGGATGTACGTCAGTATTTCACGGGCTTTCTGTTGTTGGGTATTGGTTTCCACAGGCCCATCCGAGATGACTGTCTTAATGGATTTCAGGTGCCCAGATCTATACGATGGATCAACACTTGTTCACCTTGGGGACGGGTTCTCGCCACCCATTCTCCCTGCGGGTTGATGATGCCGCCCGGGGCCGAGCACGGAATATCCTCAGGATGACAATTGTCCACTGTCACAATCCATACCTTGCCTGCCCTCGCCCTCATCAAAAGATTGGTTTCGTGGAAGGGCCAGACCACGTCACGCGCATAGTCACTGCCATTTCGCCCACCGTTTACCGAGTGATATATGATGCGAGCGCCCAATCTCGAGAGCTGCTGAGTCAGGTGTGGGTCCGGTCCCGGTGTGCAGCCAGGGTTTGCCCACAGGTCGTTGCAGATCAGTCCACCCGAAGGTATTCCGCAAAGATCGTAGATCCGGAGTGGCTGTACTGCATAATCGTTAATTTCCCCCCTGGGGGGATCTGAAAGTGAACCACACGTCAGCG
Source organism: Gemmatimonadota bacterium (assembly GCA_002709665.1). Taxonomy (GTDB): domain Bacteria; phylum Latescibacterota; class UBA2968; order UBA2968. The sequence continues at coordinate 145,536 of PAQK01000045.1, forward strand.
TTTTGCTGTGAAACCCCCTGTATTCCCCATCCCTGTCGTAGAATCGTATTTGGTTGTAGCAGTTCCCATCGGATTCGACAAAGCAGGTTCCCAGGGCAAGAGCGAGGTTTCCCGAAGCAGCCCCGGTAACTTTAGACAATGCATCCTGTGCCAATCGTTCGTCGAATTGGGGTGTATACCCGCTCAGTGACCCCTCGGGTGTGATCAGAACGTCCGCGTTCCGGGCGATTGAAAACTCGATTGCCCGGAGGATGCCCTTTTTGTTTTCTAGAATGTCCGCAGTGACAGAAATTTGAGCTACGGCTATATTCAGTTCAGCCATTCCTGATCTTTCCGGTGCATGTCTCTCGGGGTTGAGCCAAGTTAGTTAATATAACCAAACCCCTCCAGATGCACCAAACAAACCGAGTTCAGTACAGGCAGGGACGACCTGGAATTGTCCAACAGAAGGATCACAAGGGGGATGCGGATAGGTTTGAGGGAATGGCGAACCGAATTGCAGATGTCTATACGATTGGAGCCGTACTGAGATCGCCCGTGTAGATGCCCAAAGCTGGTCGGACCCCGATCAGCGCATTAGTATTCCACCGTTGGCATCAATGATCTCCCCTGTTATGAAACTACCTTGATCGGAAGCAAGCAGGAGAATTGGGCCAACCATTTCATCCGCGGTACCGATACGCTTCAGTAGGGCGGCGTCTCCGAAGGACACCAGTTGCTCGGGTGTAGAGTGTTTGTGTTGCATCGGCGTGTCTATGACACCCGGTGCCACTGCATTGACACGGATGCCAAATGGCGCGAGTTCCTTGGCCAACCCACGCGTGAGTACGTTGACACCACCCTTGGCCGTTCCGTATGGAACAGTTCCCCCACCACCACCCGTGTGACCTGCCACAGATGTTACGTTGACGATGGATCCTGATTTCTGGTCTTGCATCGTGGGGATGGCATGTTTGCAACATAGGAACACGCTTTTCAGATTTATTTCCATCATCTGGTCCCACATCTCTTCGCTACAGTCCGCGATGGAAACTTTGTCCATCCATTGTCCGGCATTGTTCACCAGGATGTCCAGTCTGTTGCCGAATCTCTTCAGGGTTCTGGTGACCATGTCTCGAACCTGATCGCCCTTCGTGATGTCAGTCTGGATCATCTCGATTTCACCAGCAAGTAATTCTGCCTCCGCCACCACCGAATCGGCGCCTTCTTTGTTTCTTAAGTATGTGGCTGCAACGGAAGCGCCATCGCGCACGAGTGCAACGGCGACCGCTCTTCCTATTCCGCTGCTTGCCCCCGTAACCAGTGCGACCTTTCCCTCAAAGTGTGATTGACTCATTGTTCTGGACTCCCGCTGCTTTCTGGTAAACTGGATAACACGCTTGGATGCCTATTCGAACAGACTTTTCCAATCGGAGAACGCCATTTGACCACCGTCAGCAACAACCGTCTGGCCGGTTATGAAATTCGCGTCCCTGGTGGTCAGGAAGTAAGCCACGCCTGCTATTTCTTCGGGTTCCCCGTAGCGACCCTGGGGGATCAATCGCAGGTAGTTGTCGAGGGCCTCCCGGTCAGCCAGGAGATCATCGTTTGAGGGTGTATTCACCACGCCTGGACAGATGGCATTGACAAGTACGCCATCGGATGCGAATTCTCCCGCTGCCGTGCGGGTCATCGCTACCAGAGCAGCCTTGGATGAGTCATACGCTGTTGAGCCCTTGCTGGAAACCATGGCGTTGCGAGAAGCGATGTTAACGATGGATCCGGCGCCCTGCGCGATCATCCCGGGGGCGATTTCTCGCGTGAGCAGGAAGGGCACAGTGACATTGATCCGGAAAATGTGTTCCCAGCGATCCTCGGTAATCGCGATGAGTGGCTCGTAGTGCCAGGCACCGGCATTGTTGATCAGGATCGAGATGGGGCCCGTGTCTGCGGTGATGCGTTTAATGAGTGCGGGTATTTCGGCGGTTTCTCCTAGGTCGAATACTTCAGGGATGACTGGGATTTCCCGTGCAAGTTCCTTCAGGTCCGCTTCCGATCGATCCAGAGCGACCACGGTGATGCCTTCGGCGTGGAATCGGTTTGCGATTGCGCGGCCAATTCCGCTCGCCGCCCCTGTTACGAGCGCGATGTCCTTGCTGGTCTTGTCCATGTCCTTCCGCCTACGCTTTGCCGGAACCTCCTGGCACCACCGTTACAGCCAACCTGCAACTGTCCACATTGCACTCAGTCTGCCGTATCTGGCACCCAGGAGACGCTCAGCATCCTCTACCGGGTCTCCGCCGTAGTAGCGGACCCATTCGGAATGTATCCGGTTCTCCAGATCCGTGGGCTCAGTCAGGGGAATGTCAATCCATTGACCCTGGCGACCTGCACTTTCTCTTAGTGCAACCCACATCTCATAGTCAACTCTACCACCTGCAACTCCGTAAACGGGTTCAGCGTCTTGGGTAACGGCCGTATGGAGACTCTCGAGAATGGCCGCCTTGGCCACATCGTCTTTGCCGCTCACACCATATGGCTTGTAAGGGTTCTCCCAGCGAACAATGGGATCTGTTGCTACAGATACCGCGGACAATACTCGCTTCCCGCCAATCTCTTCATATTCTTCCTGGATCGTATAAGACTCTTCTTTCCCGTTGCTGTAGAGCACCAGGTCATCATTGGACAGATACCCGTCTTTTCCCTCAATGTCCCAGTGGAATCCCCTTTTGGCCCCAGGAGAGGTGGGCATTTCATATATGCAGGACACGTCGTTCTCAAATTCGACAATGCCGCTTTCCCACCAGCGTCTGGTCTCCTCGCCACCACCATAATTTCTGTAAGGCCTGACCTCCGTCGCCTGGGCATACCCCTGAGCGCGCAAAGGGGCAAGATTCAGGATCTTGCGAATGGCGTTCAGGCCGTGGTAGCTCCCTGCAGGATACGATAGTCGGGCATGGTTGAGATCCCCAAGGAGTCCCTGTTGAACGATTTCCTGTTTGAGCCGTACTTTGGGCCACAACCAGACGTTTTCGGCGATCTCCCACTTTAAGCCCTTCTCTTCGGCTGCCCTGTGTATGGCATCTCCCATTCCAAGCGTCAGGGCATAGGGTATTTCCGTAATCAGGTGGCACCAGTGTCGTATTGCACTCAATGCCACAACTGTTTGACCATCTGTAGGAACAAGCACGAAGAGGATATCGGGCTTCTCATTTGTGAGCATCTTCTCGACGTCAGTGTATAGCGCGGTTACGCCAAAGTTCTCACCTACCGCTGTCAATGCGGATTCGCCTGCGTCGCAAAGCGCACACAGGTCGTACAAATGACCGAGTTTCCGGATGGTCGCGAGGTAACCTCGTGCTCTCGAGCCTTCCTCGGCGCCAACACCGACAACTGCAATTCGCAGGATGGACATTAACGACTCCTATTCGTCAGATAGGCTAGACACCGGAGAACGCGGAAAAGCCGCCATCTATTGGCAGGACAACACCCGTAACGAATTCGGAGGCAGGTGAGGCCAGCCAGACAGCGGCACCAGACAGATCTTTTGGATCACCCAGCCGGCCCATCGGGGTATGGCTGACGATTGTCTCGCCTCGGCCGGTGAGGGCGTTCGTACTGGGATCGACCAGCAGGTATCGGTTCTGATCTGTCAGGAAGAATCCCGGGGCTATCGCATTTACGCGAAGTTTTGGTGTGTACTCCTGGGCGATATGGACAGCCAGCCATTGGGTGAAGTTGCTGACAGCAGCCTTGGCTGCTGAGTAGGCAGGAATTCGTGTGAGTGGTCTAAGGGCGTTCATGGAGGCGGTGTTGATGATGNTGCCGCCTGATTCATTCTGGACCATTTCTTCGGCGAACACCTGGGTAGGCAGAAATGCTCCCGCAAACAAATTGATGGCCACAGTTTTTTCCATGGCCGCCAGAGGGATGTCGAAGAAGGACTGATCCTGCGAGGTGCTCGCCTCGGAGAGATTGCCTCCAGCCAGGTTTACCAGGATGTCCACCCTGGCGTGATTTTCCAGGATCGCGTTTCTCGCCGCCAGTAGCGAGGTTTTGGAAAGGGCATCCACTTCGTGGGTGGTTCCTTCTCCTCCCTCCGAACGAATGTGCTCAAGGGTGCTCCTGGCCTTTTCGAGGGACAAATCACATACGGCAACGACGGCTCCCGCTTCGCTCATCCCGATTGCCACGGCTGAACCGATTGCGCCGCCACCACCAATCAGGACGGCGTGTTTTCCTTCGAGCGAAAATGGATGCCGATCATTTTCCATTTTCAGATGTGATCCTCTGCCCGATCCTCCGGGTTGTAGCCTATGGTTTCGCGCGCGTGATCTATGTCGACCCATCGATGTTTGTTTTTCGAGAGTCCGTAAAATATATCGTAACGAAGGTCCTCGGGTGCATTGATGCAACACTCGGTGATTTGCGCGATATCTCTCTGGCTGCACCAGACATCGACGGCGTTTGGGTTCGGCGGACGGTCTTCCGCCACAACCCATCCAATGCGAAGACACAAACAGGAAAGGCCGTGCATATCCGCATATATGCGTGCAAGACCCTCTCCCCAGACCTTGCTGGATGCGTAGATGNTCATCGGCCTGGTGGGCCAGTCTTTCTTCACAATGGGCAACGACTCGGGGACGTCATCGTAACGACCTTCCGAAATCGAGAGATAGGGTTCTTCGGCGCGGTAACCGGATGAAGCCTGGATGGAACTGGCCGATACGATGCGCTCGACTCCCGCGATCCGGCAGGCCTCGAACACATTGTAGGCACCAGCGATATTGCTGTTCAAAACGCTTTGCCAGCCGCCTGCGCCACTGGGGTCCGCCGCCATATGTACAACGACATCGATCCCCTTAAAAACATTAACGAGCTGATCCAGGTCCGACATGTCGGACAACGTAAATCGGTCCTCAGGGATATCCAGTGCTCTACCCTCGGGGACACGGTCCGAAGGAAGTCGTCTTCGTGCGAGGGCGTAGAGCTCATACGCTTCCGGTTTGGTCGCAAGCCGGTTGTAGATCGCCCCTGCGATAAGTCCGTAGACTCCGGTAACCAAGATACGCTTGACGGCCATTGGCGTGTACCCTTCCGGTTNCTCAGGCGGTTCAGGCTAATTCGTGGGCATATATTCACCCCGATCCTGCGGGACAAAGCCTACCGACTCTCTGGAGTGCTCGATGTCAACCCAACGGTATTTGTTGTTAGAGACACCATACAGGATGTCAAAGCGAAGGTGGTCTGGTGCTTCGATCGATTTCTGGACGATTTGCACGATGTCCCTCTGGCTGCACCATACCGCACCGACCTCAGGCAGGTAGGGTCTGTCCTCGGCGTTCACCCAGCCGATTCGGAGACAGATGCAGGACATCCCGTGGACATCGGAGTAGGTGCGCGCAAGGGCCTCTCCCCAAACTTTGCTGGCCGAGTACGGCTCCGTTGGTCGCGGAGGATCTTTATGTGTAATGAGCGGTATTTCTTCCGGGACCTCCTCGAATCGGCACTCCTTAATGGCCTTGTAGGGTTCATCGAGCTGGTATCCCCAGGTGGCCATCACGGAGCTCGCGTAAATGATCCGTTTCACACCCGTGAGCTGAGATGCTTCGAAGACATTGTATGCGCCGATCATGTTGCTGTTCAGGATGCTCTCCCAGGGGGCTTCCGGACGCGGGTCGGCCGCCATCTGTACGACAACGTCCATCTCTTCGGTTGCCGCCAGTACCTGGTCGAAGTTGGATAGGTCGGCCAGAAAGAATCGGTCATCGGGAATTTGCAGCGCGTCGTCCTCTGGTGCTCTGTCAGAGGGTTGTGAACGGCGCGCCAGGGCATAGACCTCGTACTGATCGGGCAATTTGGACAGCTTTCGATAAATGGCGCCCGCTATCAGACCATAAACACCGGTCACAAGAACTTTTTTGGGTGACATCAGCTGGCCTCCATGTTGGCCGGATGTGCGCGATGGTCAGGATTCCGTTGGCCTGGAACCTGATTCAAGATGATGTGGGAATTCAGTAAATCGCTACGATTTAACAGGCCCCAAAATTGGGGAAATAGCCCCAAAAGTCAACGGTTTTCTTGGCTGTTGACGGGTGAGACGAAAATCGTTGACACCGATTCCGGTCCACCTATATTATTAGTCGAATGACGCATAGCCCCGGTAACAAACCACCCTCAAAGATCCTCCCTAGATCTGACCTCTCACACCACAACTTCCTCGGGAGAGTGTAGACCCATATGAGATACAAACGTATCATTCTAAAGCTGAGCGGCGGTGCAGTGGCCGGCAAGCGGGAATTCGGATTCGACCCGAATGCTCTCGAATATATAGCGGACGAAATACTCGCAGTCCATAGTCAGGGGATTGAAGTCGGTCTGGTGATCGGCGGCGGCAACATCTTCAGAGGGAGCCTTGGAGCCCAGTGGGGTATCGAGCAGGCTGAAGCGGACAATATCTGGATGCTGGGTACGATCATCAACAGCCTGATGTTGCGAGGCGTGCTGACGGCCAAGGCAGATGTGGAAGTGCGTGTTATGACGGCTATTCCAATCAATACTGTGGCCGAACCCTACATAAGGCTGCGGGCAATGCACCATATGGAAAAGGGTTACCTTGTCATTTTTGCCGGCGGCATCGGGAATCCGTATGTGACCACGGACTACCCCGGCGTGCAGCGTGCACTCGAGATGAGGGCGGACGCCATTTTCTACGCAAAGCACAAGACCGCAGGCGTGTATACTGATGATCCGAACACGAATGTGGACGCGCAGCTGTATCGGAAGGTGAATTACACGACCGTCATACGTGAGAATCTGGGCGCCCTGGACCAGTCGGCCATTCTCCTCGCCCGTGACAACAACCTACCCATTCACGTTTTCGATTTCGACAAGAAGGGTTCTATCCTTCAGATCCTCTCCGGTGAAGATGTCGGCACTCGCATCGCCCAGATCTCCCAGGACGAACTGGAGTCCTAATCCACTCTTCTATCTGCTATGCCCAATCTCGAAGCACCTCTTCTGGCAATCAACAGTGTAGCCCCGATTCGAATCTGTGATAATGGTGGTTGGACCGATACCTGGTTTGCCGAACAGGTTCGGATCTTCAATATTGGGGTGTATCCATATGCCGAAGTCCAGATCGAGGTGCGCCCTTTGGACGGTCAGTCGGATCATACTCCATGCTGAGAACTACGGAGAGCGATATGTGATCCAACCCAAAAATATCGAATGGGATCGGCATCCGCTTTTGGAGGCATCCATCGAGCGAATGGGTGTTCCGGATGATATGGCGATACAGGCCACCATCTTCTCAGAGGCTCCGGCCGGCGGGTCCACGGGAACATCTGCTGCGGTTACGGTAGCCCTTATCGGTGCATTGGACAGACTGACACCAGGGAGGATGACACCCCACGAGGTGGCTTACACCTCACAGTCGATCGAAGTTGATATTCTGCACCAGCAATGTGGCATTCAGGATCAGCTTTGCTCTGCATATGGCGGCATCAACTTCATAGATATGTTCGATTATCCGAGGGCATCGGTATCTGCTATCAGGGTGTCGGACGCGCTCTGGTGGGAGTTGGGACGGAGACTGTTTCTGATCTACCTCGGCAAGTCTCACAGCTCGTCGAAGGTTCACGAATTTGTGATTGAGGAGCTGGAGGGTGCGGGTCCAGACTGCAAGCAACTCGTAGATCTGCGGAAGACGGCGTGTCTTTCGAGAGGCACGCTGTATGCAGGTGATGGTCCAGAATACGGAGGCGCAGGGGCGCTTGCATCCCGGCCTGATCAGTGAGGATGCAGCGCGAATCATTGAGATTGCTAGAGCACACGACGCGGTCGGGTGGAAGGTGAATGGCGCCAGGGGGAAGGGGGATCGTTGACGCTGTTGTGCGATTCTCTATCACAGGAAAAACGAGCGGTGATTCGCGATATCGAGGCGAAAAACAGCCTGTTTAAGAATATCCCCATTTATTTGAGTCGATACGGGTTGCGTACCTGGGAAGAGTGAATCCCTCAATCGGGAGGTTGGATCAATGAAGATCCTGGTGGTAGGTAAGGGCGGACGTGAACACACCTTTGTCTGGAAAATTGCTCAAAGCTCAAAGGTGAGCCAGGTGTTTGCCACCCCTGGAAACCCAGGGATGTCAAGACATGCGAAGTGTGTGGACATCGGTGTAGATGACACCGAGGGGCTGGCCGCATTTGCCGAAAGTGAGGGGATCGACCTCACCATTATAGGCCCGGAAGATCCATTGGCGAACGGAATAGTTGATCGGTTCAGGGAAAGAGGCCTTGGAGTAATTGGTCCAAACCAGAAGGCCGCGCAGATAGAGGCGGACAAGGATTTCGCCATGGCGCTAATGCATAAGTATGGTATCCCAACAGGATGGTTCGAGACATTCACGGATCCCCAGGCCGCAAGAGATTGTGTGAGTAGGCGAGGTATACCGATTGTGCTCAAGGCCAGCGGCCTTGCCGCAGGGAAAGGGGCGATTGTGTGCCAAACCGAGGAGGAGGCCCTTGACGCGATCGACGAAGTGATGGTGAAACGGGTATTCGGGAGCGCGGGAGACAAGATGGTCGTTATGGAGTTCCTCGACGGTGAGGAGGCATCCATCTTTGGGTTTACCGACGGCGAGCATATGGTTTGCCTTGCGCCATCTCAGGACCATAAGCCTATCTTTGACGGGGACAATGGTCCGAATACAGGAGGGATGGGCGCATATTCACCCGCACCTGTGGTCACTCAGGAACGCTACGACGAGATATTCGAAAAGGTTATGGTGCCCACGGTTAAGGCCCTCGCATCAGAAGGAAGGCCCTATTCGGGCATTCTCTACGGCGGTCTCATATTTACCGATGACGGTCCCAAGGTGATCGAGTTCAATTGCCGGCTGGGTGATCCCGAGGCGCAGGCGGTATTGCCACTACTCAAGACAGATCTCGTGGACATCTTCACGGCGATCAACGACGGCACCCTGGCGGATCTCCAGGTTGAAACCGAAGATCGTGCAGCGACTTGTGTGGTCCTTTCCTCGGGTGGATACCCTGGAGATTACGAGACCGGTGTACCGATCACCGGAATAGATGATGCTGAAGGTTTGGAAGATGTGGTTGTTTTCCACGCGGGGACCGCGGAAAGGGATGGCGCCCTGATTACGGATGGTGGCAGAGTCCTGGGTGTAACGGGAATCGGTGACGACATCGCTTCGGCTATCAAGAAGGCATACGAAGCTGTGGAAAAGATTGATTTCGAAGGTGCGTATTGCAGAAAAGATATTGGACAGAAGGCGCTGGTTCGGTTGGGCGCGTGAGTGGCATCTCGTGGTCACTCGTTCGAGGAGAT